>JAYUCP010000547.1:0-3474 GCA_043740245.1 Acidobacteriota bacterium
CCCGCGCGTAAGCAAGGGCTGACTTCCGCCAATCAAGCCCTTGCTTACGCGCGGGCTACTGACACGCCCCACCTGATTTAACCACTACCAAAAAGCAAAGGGCATCACAGGGGATGCCCTTTGTCTTTTCAGTCCGCGGAGCAGCTTTAGAGATATTTGACGAACATCAATTCGTTGCGCCGTTCGTTGTAAACCAGATCATCCACCAATTGATCGGTCAGCAGGATGCCGAAGCCGCCCGCGCGCAAACCTTTTTCATCGCGCACGGTGACGTGGCGGAAGGGATCGCCGCTGGGATTGCCGATGGCCGCGTGTTCGAGCTGGGCCGGATCAAAGCCGTCGCCGGGGTCTTTGATGTGATAGATGATCGCGTGTTTGAGGCGTATGCAGGAGACCTCGACGGATTTGGTGGGATCGAGTTTGCCGCCGTGTTCGATGGCGTTATTGAGCATTTCGCGGAAGGCATAGGCCATCGCTTCGCGCGTCTCTTCGGGCAAATCGGCTTTGAGTTGGGTCAGCAGTTTTTGCAGCCAGGGCACGGCGGCCAGATCGCAAGGCACGCGCAATTGCACCCATTGTGGGGTGGCCGAAATGATTTCGATGCCGTTGAGCGGTTCATCTTCGAGCGCATGGTTGATCGCGCCGCGCAGGTCGGCGATGGAAAAGGGTTTGACCAGAAAGTCCTGCACGCGTTTGCGCAAGGCGCCGAGCACGGTGTCCGGCGTGCCGTAGGCGGTCATCATGATGCAGATCGGATGCGGCTGAAGCTGCTGCACACGTTCGAGGAATTCCAGCCCATCCATGCCGGGCAGCATGTAATCAATCAGCGCCAATTCGACCGGCTCATGACCGAGCAATGCCAGTCCTTCCTCGCCGCTGCCGACGCAAACCAGCCGGTGCCCGTCGTTGGCCAACGCGGCCTCGATCAATTGGTGCAAGGCCGGATCATCATCAACTATGAGGATTTGACTCATCGCTCCCTCTTGCGCTTCGTCGCGTTAGCGCGTTCAACCGTTGCTCGCTGCTGCGCCCGCTGCGCGAACGGGAGGCATTATGCCTGTCACTGGTTTGTTTGACCAGCGACCTCTTTGCGCACTGTACATTACGCCGCGCGGCTTGTGATAGATTGGCAAATAACGCGCACTGACCGGACAGCAGAAAGGAATTCGTCACTATGCCAGCATCACAAAAGCTCTACAGTCTTGCACCGCCGGATACGCCGCTGCCGGCCGCGCGCGCGTTATTGCGCCACGCGCGGTTCCGCTTACGTGAAGATTATCTGGCAAAGATCAACCTGACGCTCGTCGCGCTGAGCGATGAACAAATCTGGTGGCGGCCCAACGCAGCCAGCAATAGCATCGGCAATCTGTTGCTGCATCTGTGCGGCAATGCGCGCCAGTGGATCGTCGCCGGTGTCGGTGGCGTGGCGGATGTGCGCACGCGAGCAGCGGAGTTTGCCGCGCAAGGATCGTTGGACAAACAGGGTCTGTTGGCGTTGCTGGAAAATACCTTGGCTGAGGTGGACGGCGTGCTGGACAGTGTTGAAAGGGAAGTCGCGCAACACTCCGATGCGCCGCTGGAACGCGTCATCGCGCCGCAAGGCTTTCCGCAAACAGTGCTCGACGCCATCTTTCACGTGGTCGAACATTTCAGCTATCACACCGGTCAAATCGTTTCGCTGGCCAAGCAAGTGAGCGGGCAACCGACGCGGTTTTATGACGAGCGGGCGTTGAATCAGGAGTGAATGCGAAGCATTGCGTGGTAAGGGTGTCCGTAAAAGTTTTGCGCTAGGGGAAATGGACGGCGCGGCAAGGGTAGCGCGAACAGTCTAGTTTGCGCGGCTTCAGAAGTTCCAACCATGGTGTTACTGCTACCCCTGGCTCGACTGCTGAAGCCGCGCAAACTAGACAGTTTGCGCTACCCTTGCTACGCCGTCCGGTGTTCCTGAAGCACCCTCACGAAAAAACATGACGGGCAACCGCGTGGGAATGCCGCCTTGCCTAGCCTTAACCGATGCCGTAAATTACGAAACGTTTTACGCCCCCGTAGCTCAGGGGATAGAGCATCTGCCTTCTAAGCAGAGGGTCGCACGTTCGAGCCGTGCCGGGGGTACTTCCAATGAGCAGAGGTCGGCAGCGTAATTGCGCCGGCCTCTGCTCTTTCATTCCGAAGCGCAATTCCCGCATTCTGACGACTTCCCCAAACCACGCCGCTTAATGGCAGCACCAGGTCAGCACGGAGGCAGCGATGAGATTCATCATTCACGGAGCAGGCGCGATTGGCAGCTTGGTGGGCGGCAAGTTGGCGGCCAGCGGGGCGGAGGTCGTGTTGGTTGGGCGTGAGGCACACGCCGAAGCAGTCAATCGCGACGGGCTGCGGCTGGTTTCGCGCGACGGGGAAGCGCGCGTGGACAAGCTCGCGGCGGTTTCGCATCCGGCGCAACTGACGCCGCAAGCTGGCGATGTGATCCTTTTGACCGTCAAGACGGCGCAAACTGAAGAGTCCGTTCATGAGTTGCGGGATGCGCTGGGCGAAGAGACGCCGATTGTCTGTTTGCAAAACGCGGTGCGCAATGAAGAGTGGGCGGCGCGGCGTTTCAAAAATGTTTATGGCGCGATGGCCGGCATCAGCGCGACTTTGCTGGGGCCAGGCGCGGTTTCCTGGACGATGGGCGAGACGATCAGCCTGGGCAATTACCCGCTCGGCTGTGATGAGTTTGTAGATGGACTCGCTGCGACATTGACACAAGCCGGGTTTCGCACTACGACGCACGAACACATCATGGGCGTGAAATGGAGCAAGCTGCTGCTCAATCTGAACAACGCCACGCTCGGCATCCTGGACTGTTACGTGCAACTGGCGCAGGTCACGCCGCCGCTGGCGCATTTCATGGCCGAAGTGGTCGAGGAAGGATTGCACGTGCTGGCGGCCGCGCACATTGCGCTTGACCCTGTTCCGTATGACGTGCCGGCGGTCGCCGCCCAATTGCGCAATTGCGTGGAGGATGCCGAAAAAATGCAGGCTGCCCATTCGTTGCCCTTTGAACTGCGCACTTACCCTTCGACTTGGGTTGATTTGAAACAGCGGCGCGGGGCGACCGAGGCCGGTTATTTTAACGGCGAGATCATTCTGTTAGGCGAAAAGCATGATGTGCCCACGCCATATAGTGCGACCTTGCTCAACATCGTCGAGACCATGGCGGTGGAACAAATCGAACCGGGAAAGCATCGCCTGGAAGAGTTAGCGGGTATGGTGGAACAGCGGCGGCTGATGATTTATCACAGTTGACCGAGCTAAAAATGGCGTTACCACTTGCAGAAAGAAACTTTTGCCCAAGCTTCTTTTCGCTGGGGTTGGCTGTTCAACACCGGGCTGGATGCGTATAATGCGCGACTTGTAATTTGTCACTGCAACCTTCACAACCGTAGACGTTCATGACGTTGCGGCGCTGAAGCTGCCAACTCGGTCAGCGCG
>JAYUCP010000548.1:0-3474 GCA_043740245.1 Acidobacteriota bacterium
GCGCGCACGCTGATTTGCAGCCAGCGCGCCGCGCCATTGAACGGCGTCGCGCCGAAATCGAGTTGCACGGTGAAGACGCCGTTCGTCACCGGCACGTCATCGCGCGTGATGGTCGCGCCCTGTTGCGCGCCGCCGCTCAACGCATCGAAGAGCGCGAATTGCAGATCATAAAGACCGTTGGCCGTCGCACCGTTGTCGGTCAAGCGGCCTTGATGGGTGAAGGCGGTGCTTTGCGCGAAAGCAGTGACCGCCGTCAACAGCAGGAAGAGTGCAATGGTGGTTGCCAGTGGTTTACGAGTGATCGTGTTGTTCATGTTCAGCGTGCTCCTTGTTTGAAATGGTCGAGGTCTGTTCACCCCGCTGCACCTCATGGCGCAAAGCGCGGAAAAACCGGCTCACCGCCGTGCGAAAAAAATGGCGGCGAATCAGTCGCCACTCGCTCCTCATTGCGTCAACGGGCGGAAAAGCGGCTCACCGGTGCCCGCTTTTTCCGGCTGGTAAATGGGTTGCTCTGCGCTGGCTGGGTGGGCTAGATTGGGGCTATGTTTGACGGTACGCCGAAAGAGGTGGAGATTTACGCGCGGCCCGGCGGCCAGTCGCCTTACACTGAATGGCTTGAATCCTTGCGCGACCGTCAGGCGCGCCTGCGCATTGAAACGCGCGTCGCCCGGCTGCGCGGCGGCAATCCGGGGGATTGCAAAGCGGTCGGCGCAGGCGTCTTTGAATTGCGGATTGATTACGGCCCCGGCTACCGGCTCTATCTGGCCGTGGCGGAGCAAACGCTGGTGGTGCTGTTGCTCGGCGGCGACAAGACGACGCAGGCGCAAGACATCCAAACCGCCCGGCAGTATTGGGCTGAATATCAGCAACGGAGAGCAAGCGATGGCTGAGAAGTTGACGATCAAATATGAAGACTACCTGCACCCACGGCTGGTGGCGGACCCGGCTTACGCGGCAGAGTATTTGAACGCCTGCCTGGAGGACGAAGACCCGCACACCCTGCTGGTGGGGCTGCGCGATGTCGCGCAAGCCTACGGCGCGGCCTGGCCGCCGGTCGCCGCCGACCAACCGCGCCAGCCGCGCCAGACACGGGAGACGCGGGAGACGCGGGAGACGCGGGAGACGTTGGAACGACTGCTGGTCGAACCGGAGAATCCCGCCATCCGCAATCTGGCGACTGTCCTTGACGCGCTGGGCTTTGCCTTGCGCATCACGCCGAAAGCGGCGTGAGTCTGGCTCAGTTCACGCGGCGCGCGCGGCTCAGGGTTGCGGCGCGCCGGCTTTCCCACCGGCATTTTCCAGTTGCGCCAGCCGTTCCAGGACGGCGTTCATTTGCGCTTTCAGCGTGGCGTTTTCGACTTCCAGCGCCTTCAGCCGTTGCCCTTTCTCCGCTCCCGGCAGTGGCTGTTCGGCTGGCAAGCGCCCCGTCGCTTTGCGCCTTTGAGCCAGCGCCGCAGTCACAGGCGCGTGGTAACCGAGCTGCAGCCACAGCAACAATTTCCCGTCTTTCGCTTTTGCCGAACTTTCCAACGCGATGCCAATGATCTTGCCCGCGCCCGTCGCCTTCATCGCTTTGCCCGGTTCAGTCGCGCTGCTGGTGAGCGGGTCGCCGACGTTGATCGCGCCGTTCTCCAACGTGAACTTGACCGGCACGCGCCCGACGGCGGCGACGACGGTTTTGTCTTTGGTGATGTAGTGGTCGTTCTCGCCGGCCAGCTTGGTGTCGCCTTCATCGAAGACCAGCCCCGGATTGGACGAGACGACGCCGACCAGATGTTCATCGTAAGCGTGCAGCGAGCGGCGCACGGTCGGACGTTCGTGGTCTTGCGGGATGAGCGTGACGACATCGCCCGCTTCGGTTTGTTCTTTGGTGCGGAAGGTTTCGGCCAGGTCTTGATTGCAATAGCCGTCGCCGAAGAACGTGCCGACGCATCTGCCGTTGAAGCCGCCTCTGGCGTACAAGACGCCGTTGTTGTTCAGGGTCATCTGCGTCAGGCCGCCATTCGTGCGAATCCAGGTAAACCCCGTGTAGGCGTCGAACTCGATGCCATCAATGACGCTGTTGTACTGGATGGCGTGGTTCGTGTCATTCGAGTTTTTAAGGAGCAGGCGGTTGCGTTCGAGCGAGATGAGGCCCCCCGAAAGTATCGGCCCGCTGGTGCGCACGATTTCGCCCTGGCTGCCGAGCTGAATAGTATTGCTCGCGTACACGGTCGTGCCCGCGCCGATGGCGGTGGCGAACGACAACCCGCTGCTGCCGACATTCGCGCGACCGCCGAGCAGAGTATTGTTGCTGCCCGTCGTGTTGGATAGGCCTGCCTGATCCCCGACGAAGGCGTTGAGGGCACCCACCGTGTTGGCTGCGCCGGACTGATTCCCAACGAAAGCGTTGTGGCTGCCCGTTATGTTGGATTGGCCTGCATTTGCCCCAACGAAGGCGTTGAAGCCGATGAAAGTGGGAGTGTTCGCTCCCGCGCCCACTCCGGCGAAGATGTTGGAGCCGATACCCGACACCGCCAGCACCCGATTGCCGTCGAGGTTGAATTGCGTCGCCGCATTGACGACGTTGCCGCTGAGCGTGCCGCCCGCCGTGCCGTCGCCGCTGATGTTGAAGTTGCTCGCGGCTTGGGGCGTCGTCGTGTTCTGGATGTAGTTCGTGCTGCCCGCCGTCGGGGTGCGCGCATCGGTCAGCCGCGTGTCAGCAGTCTGTACGTACTGGCTGGCCGCCACGCCGCCGAGTTGCGTCGCATTGTCGGCAGCGGCGGCGGATTGGCTGCGCAGCGCGTAGGGCGTCGCGCTGAGCGGTTGGCGTGGATTGAGCAGCGTGAACACACCCGTGCTCGCGCCGTTGCGGACGCTGATTTGCAGCCAGCGCGCCGCGCCGTTGAAGGGCGTCGCGCCGAAATCGAGTTGGACGGTGAAGACGCCGTTCGTCACGGGCACGTCATCGCGGGTGATGGTCGCGCCCTGTTGCGCGCCGCCGCTCAACGCATCGAAGAGCGCGAATTGCAGATCGTAAAGGCCGTTGGCCGCCGCGCCGTTGTCGGTCAAGCGGCCTTGATGGGTGAACGCTGTGCTTTGCGCGAAGGCGGTGACGGCCAGCAGCGTCAGCAGCCAGCCGAGTGAAAGTAGTTTGCGTGACGACATAACGAATCTCCTTTGGGTTAAACGGGCGGCGAACCATTCGCTGCTCAACCCACATCGCGCAAACGGGCGGCGGACAGGCTCACGCTTGCCGGTTTTATTTATTTTGCCCGCGTTGACCCATTCATTGAGCGGACTTATGCTGCCTGCTGTTCACGCAAGCTTCGACATTACCCCTTTTCACACTGGCAAACACCGTGGCAGAAAACGCTTCGCACAATGTCACCCAACTCCTGCTCGCCTGGCAGCACGGCGAAGCGGCGGCGCTGGATGAATTGATGGCCGTCGTCTATGACGAATTGCGGCGGCTGGCGGCGGGCCGTTTGAAAC
>JAYUCP010000549.1:0-21041 GCA_043740245.1 Acidobacteriota bacterium
TGCACGCCGCTGGGGATGAAAGGCCACAGCGAAGGCCAAAGCCCAATCACAGCCGAAAGCCTGCGCGGTGTGCGGCTGGTTTTCGATTTGGTTTACAACCCCGAAGAGACGGCGTTGTTGCAAGCGGCGCAAACCGCCGGCTGCGACACGCTCAGCGGACTGGCGATGCTGGTGGCGCAAGCGGCAGAGCAATTCCGTCTGTGGACGGGCCGCCCCGCGCCCATTGACGTGATGTGGCAGGCAGCGCGACCAGCTTCAAGCGGGTAATTTGGAAACAGAATTTTTCTGGCTCCAAGCAACGGGGCGCTGAACTTATACAAGTGTGGATTGCCGATACCACTCAATCGTCTGCCGCAAGCCTTCTTCAAACCCAATTCTCGCCTTAAACCCGAATTCCGCTGCCGCGCGCGTCGTATCCAAACACCGGCGCGGCTGGCCGTCGGGCTTGCTGGCATCCCATTCGATGTCGCCTTTGAAGCCGGTCAGCGCGACGATCCGTTCGGCCAACTCCTTGATCGAAATTTCAAAGCCCGCGCCCAGATTCACGGGATCGGATTTGTCATAACGTTCCGCCGCCAGCAACAGGCCTTCCGCACAATCATCCGCGTGCAGGAATTCGCGCGTGGCCGCACCGGTGCCCCAGCAAGTGATGTGAGCGGCACCCGCGCGTTCGGCTTCGACGCATTTGCGAATCAGGGCCGGGATGACGTGCGAACTGTGCGGGTCGAAGTTGTCGCGCGGGCCGTAAAGATTGACCGGCAACAGAAAGATCGAGTTGTAGCCGTATTGCTCGCGGTAGGCTTGCGATTGCACCAGCATCATCTTTTTCGCCAGACCGTAGGGCGCGTTGGTCTCTTCGGGATAGCCGTTCCAGAGGTCGTCTTCTTTGAACGGGACGGGCGTGTGTTTGGGATAAGCGCAAATGGTGCCGGTGGCGACGAATTTTTTGACGCCGTGCTGGCGGGCCTCTTCGATCAATTGCGTGCCCATCATCAGGTTTTCGTAAAAGTATTTGCCGGGGTTGTCGCGGTTCGCGCCGATGCCGCCAACCACGGCGGCGAGGTGAATGACGAGATCGGGTTGCGTGTTGGCATAGAGACGGCGCACGGCGTCACCGCTGACCAGATCGTAAGCGCGGCTGCGCGGGATGAAGATGTGCGGAACGCCGCGCGCCTTGAGTTTGGCGACGACATACGATCCGAGGAAGCCTGCGCCGCCGGTCACGACGACGCGTTGATAGGGAAATGTGCTCATCATTCTTGCCTGAAACTCAAACCGAAAGATTCATTGCCTGACTTAGACCGATTTGCAATTGAGTTTACGGGTTACTGGTCAGGCGTGCCGCGCGTGGTAGGACGATTTGGCAAATCGTCCCACCAGCTTCCCGTACACAGAACTGAAAGCCGATCTAGTTAGAGCGGCTCGCATTTATACCATCCATTGCTCTTTCATTTTACCAGTACCGTGATTTGTTGCTTTATCACGCACCAATTACAAGGTGAAGCCGTTGGACAAACGCGCGGGCGTTCATTCAAACTATCTGCCGTTTTCTCCCTGTTTGTTTGTTGCAGTTGTTTATGAATATGAAGTCATTCCCGCACGCTGTCGCCCCGGCCCTCACCCCGCTCGCCACGCCGGAAAATCCCTATGAAACCGCCGTCAGTGACTTTCTCGACATCGCCGTCGAAGAGTTGGTCAAGCTGCGTCAACGCCTCACGCCGGCGTACTTTCAACGCGTGGCTGATTTGATCACGCAGGCCGAAGCGCGCGGCGCGCGGCTGCACGTCACCGGCATCGGCAAACCAGAATACGTCTCGGGTTATATCGCCGCGTTGTTTTCCAGCACGGGCACGCCGGCTTATTTTTTGCACGGCACCGAATGCGTGCACGGCAGCGCGGGCCAGGTCGTGCCGGGCGATGTGGTCTTGGTCATCTCAAACAGCGGCGAGACCGCTGAGATGAAGACTACGGTAATGGCGCTGAAAGCCAATGGGGCGCGGCTGATCGGCGTGTCGGGCAATCCCGCCTCGTGGCTGGCCCGCCAGTGCGAAGAGTTTTTATTCGCCGGCGTCAAACGCGAAGGCAGCCCGCTCAATTTCGAACCGCGCGCCAGCGTGCTGGCGCAAATTTATGTGCTGGCCGCGCTCAGCATCGAATTGCAGGCCCGCAAAAACATCACGCGCGAACATTACAACGCCTGGCATCCGGGCAGCGTGATCGGCCAGGCAATGGGCGAATGATTGCTGGGCGGTCATTCGCGGTCTTCTTCTTCCAAGTGCATCTGATGCATAAAGCGATGGACGATGGGCGCGAAGGTGATGCCTGCGATCATCACAACAGCCAAGCCGCTGTAGAGGGCGTAAAGACCGGCGAATAATTTGCCGCCCGCCGTCTGCGGCTGCGCCAACGGCCCCATCCCCGACAGAATCATCGCGGCGTTCGCAAAAGCATCAAGCCAAGCCAGACTCTCAAAATAGTGATAGCCAGCCATCCCAACAAATAACGACAGAGCCACCATAAACAATCCAAGCGAGGTGCTGCACAACAAGCGCCGCAAAAACAAAGGCCAATGCAGTAAGGGTTGCGACTTGTGTTCGAACCAGATCATCTCATTTCACTCAATCCGTCGCAGGATTCAACAAAGCCTGAAAGCGCGGTTCAGCCCACAGGTTCTCGAAATCCTTTTCCACCCGCGCCCGCGCCGTGTTGAAGGTGCGGCGCTCTTCGATGGCTTTTTGCAAATGCTCCAGCGCCTGCTCTGTTTCGCCCAGCACGGCGCAAGCGCAGGCGATGTAATAGCGTGTGAAGGGGTCAGCCAGGCCTTGCTGCTGGAGCGCCTGGAACCCCGCCAGCATGGCCGCAAAGGCCGCGCGCGCGTTGGCCGTGTCGCCCAGGCGCGCATACGCCGCCGTCAATTTCTGTTGCACTTCGATCTGCGTGCGCTCTTTCATGGCGTGACTGGTCTGCGCCAAAAAGGCCAGTTCGTGCTGATATTCAGCCAGCGCTTCGGCGTAACGGCCTTGCAAGTACAAAACAAAACCGAACCGCGCATGCGCCCCGATGATCTGGATGCCTTCGTGATTGTATTGATAGCGTTCCTGCGCTTCGACGGCCTGGCGGCCCAGTTCTTCGGCGCGCGCGTATTCGCCGAGATAAGAGTAAACATGCACCAGCGCGGGCACGATCCAGGAATTTTCGGACGGGTCTTGCAAGGCGCGCTCATATTCAGCGGCGGCTTCGCGGAACTTTCCCTTGCCGATGAAATAGGCGCGGCCCAGCGCGGCGCGCACAAAGCCGTCGTTCGGCGCAAACGAGAGCGCGCGTTTCAAGGCGCCGATGGCCGCCTCGACCCGATCCAGCGCGATGAAGGCCAGGCCGATCACGCTGTAACTCTCGGCCAGATTGGGGCGCAACTCGATGGCTTTCTGCGCGTATTCGACGGCCTGTTCGATCATTTCCGGCTGCCCCAGGAACTGCCCTTTGATCGTCAGGACATAAGCCAAGCCGGCGTAAGCTTGCGCGTAATGCGGATCGAGCGCGATGGCCTTGCGCAACAATTCGGTGGCGCTTTCGACCGCTTCGGGCGAGCCCGTGTAAAACAGGGCGCGGCCCCGGATATAGGCTTCATAGGCCTCGATCACGTCGGTCTCGCGCTCTTCGATCACGGCGCGCTCGCCGCTGCGCAAGGTCAATTCCATGTCGCGCGAAAGCTCGTAAACGATCTTGTCCTGCAACTCGAAGATGTCGTTCATGCGCCCGTCAATCTTGACGGTTTTGATGAGTTCGCCGGTCTCGACTTCGACGAAGCGCGCCGTGATGCGCAACATCTCGCCGAAGCGTTGATAGCCGCCGCCGATGATCCAGCGCGCGCCCACTTCGCGTCCGACGCGCGTGGCGAATTTCTCGTCGAAGTCAGGCTGGTTGTCGGCGTTCCAGCGGCGCAGCACTTCGTAAATCAACTCGCGCCCGATGACCGCCACGCCCTCTATGTTTTTCATGTCCGCCGTGACGGTCTCGGCGATGCCCACGCCAATCCAATCATCCGCCGCGTTGCCGGTGATGTTGTTGAAACGCAGCACCGCGATGCTTTTGCCCGCCCGCGCCTTGATGGACGCCGAATCAAGCAGCTTGCCGCCGACATACGTGGCATAGCTGTCTGCGCCCGCCGCGCTCACCGGCGCGTTGATCGCCGCGCTGCGATAGGTGTCGGCGTTGAGCAGCATGGTTTGCCCGCGCTTGACGCCATCCAGATCGAAGGCGACTTCGCTCAAGGTTTGATAACGCAGCGCGCGGTCTTTGGTAATCATGCGCTGAATGATGTTTTCGAGCGCGGGCGAGACCTCACGGTTAAACGTGCCGACGGGCGCGGGCGCGGCGTGCAAAATCGCATCTACCACAGCCAGCGCCGAACTGCCCGTGAAGGGCGGCTGCCCGGCCAGCAATTCATAAAAGACGATGCCCAGGCTGAAAATGTCGCTGCGACTGTCCACCTCTTCGCCCAAGGCCTGTTCGGGCGACATGTAAGCAAAGGTGCCGAGCACCGTGCCCGGCTGGGTCATCAGCAGATTGGTGTGATACAGGCTGGCGGTTTCATCTTCGCTGGCATCGTTTTGACCGCGCGGGACCGGCACGTTGAATTTGGCGATGCCGAAATCCAAAACCTTTGGCACCTTGGCGCGGTCATTCTCAATCAGCAGGATGTTCGACGGTTTCAGGTCGCGGTGAACGATGCCGCGTTCGTGCGCGGCGGCCAGGCCATCGGCGATTTGCACGAAGACATCGAGCAGGTCATCCAGTTCCAACTGCCCGCGCACGGCCTTGAGCGTGCGCCCCGGCACATACTCCATCGCAATGAAGCTGTAGCGCGCGCCGTCGCGTTCGACTTCATCAATCTCGTAAATCGTGGCGATGTTGGGATGGTTGATGGCGCTGGCCGCCTGGGCCTCGCGCAAAAAACGCAGCCGCGCCGTCTCGGATTGTTCATCCGAAACGAGCAGCAGCGTCTTGAGCAGCTTCAACGCGACGTGCCGGTTCAGCCGCGTGTCTTCGGCCTTGTAAACATCGCCCATGCCGCCCGCGCCGAGCTTTTCGAGAATGTGGTAGTGAGAAATCGTTTCGCCGATCATAATGAGTTTGTTCCTTCTCCTGTGAGCCGCAAACGAACAGCGCGGCGCTGAGGTTGCATTCTGCGCCACGGAACCTGATTTTTCTAGCTGCGCCGCCTGGCTTCAACGACGGGCCTGTCTACATTCACAGCGAGTTTGGGACGCCCCATGCCTGATAACACCGACTTCAAAGAATTGGGCGCAAGGTTGCACCGCCGCCTCTGTGACGCGCGCGACGACCGGGCCAGCGCCGAAATCGCCGAACGGTTTCTCGCGCCGCTGGCGCAAGCCTTGCGCCGCCGCTTTGCGCGCCTCTCCGACCCGCATCTGACCGAGAGCGCGGCCATTGACGCTTTGCTCCATTACTTCGCCCAACCGGAAAAATTCGATCCTGCCAAAGGCAGCCTGCTCGGCTACCTCTATCTCGACGCCACGCGCGATCTGCTCAATTTTTTGCGGGGGCAGAAAAAAACTGTCGAACTTCGGGGTGAGTTGGCGGAATACGAACTGACCGCCAGCGCGGTGGACAATCCCGAAACCCAGTTGCTGGCCCAGGCCTCGCCGCTGGTCGCCCGGGTGCTGGAAAAAATTTCAGACGCGGTTGATCGTGAATTGGTCGCGTTGCTGTTGGACGGCGTGCGCGAAACCGCCGCCTATGCCGCCGTGCTCGACATCGCTGACCGCCCGCCGCGCGTCCAGGAGCGCCTCGTCAAACGTCACAAAGACCGCTTGAAGAAGATGCTGCGCCGTGAATGGCAGCGGCACAACAAACAGCGCCGATGAATACTGACGAACAATCCATTCAGCTTCTCACCGCGCTCGCCGCATGCTTGCGCGACGATCCAACATTTATGGCGCACACACTCGCCCGCTACCAACAGCAGCGCGGGCTGGATGACAGGGGGTTGGCAGCAGAGTTAGGCGCGTTGCCAGAGATGCTGTTGCGACTTGCCCTGTGCCGCCGTCCGGTAACAGGCGCTCCCGATTTCGCCGAGCAGGTGCGCGCGCTGGCCGATTTCGCGTTGCTGGACGAAACGCGCTTGGCGCGCGTGATTCGGCGCGTTGATCAATTGAATGAAGCCAAGGCGCTGCCGCGCAACTTCCGGGCGCATTGGCTGGCAGGCGCCCGCGCGGCCTGGGCCGCACTCGCCCCCGCGCGTGTTCCGTTGTTGGCGGGCGCTGTCGGGCTGATCTTTTTCGTCGTGACTGGCGTGTTGCTCTGGCGCGCTCACCACTGGCCGCCAACTCAGAACAGCGCGCAGCAGCGTCCGCAACCGACGGCTACGTCAAGCATGGCGGCGGCCTCAGTTACTCCCGCGCCCCACGACAGCGCGCCGCCGAGCGGCGCTCACGCAAGCACCGCCGCGTCTCTGCCGGAGATCATGACTGTCAAAATTGACCTCGAAGACTATCCCAGCTTGCGCGCAGCGGCGCGCGGCGAGGGCGCGAAGGCCATTCAACTTCCGGCGGCGCGCACACGGCTGTCGCTCCGGCTGCCGGAGAACAGCGGCAATGGCTGGTACCACGCGAGCGTCGTGGATGAAGCTGAGCAGCCGTTGGCGGAAAACATTGCCAAGAGCCGTGATGGAAAGAGACTGAGTGTGCTCCTCGATCTGCGCAAGTTGGCCGCGCAAAGCTGCCGCTTGCGCCTCGCGCGCGCCAACAGTGCGCCCGACTATTACGCAGTTAGGATCGCCGCCCGGCAGCGGATGTGGCGGCGCAATCCTTGAAGACTATCCGCCTGACTTTTCAGCGGAGGTGCAGCCGTGACCCAAGCAACCAACAATCATTGCCCGTGCCGACGAATCGCCCCGCGTGGCGTGGGCTTCCTGGTTTGCCTGCTGCTCTTATCTTGTTCAAGCAGCGCGGCGCAAGGCAACCAGGAGGTTCGCGTGCTGGCGCCTGACCAGCCAATCGAACGCGCACTGACAAGCGACGAGAGCCATTTCTACCGGCTGACGCTGGCCGCCGGTCAGAGCGTGCAGGTGACGGTAGAAATGCTCAGCATTAATGTGCGCTTGCAGCTTTTTGGGCCTGCTGGCGAGTTGTTGGTTGAGTCCAGTTCGTGGTGGGAAGGATTGAGGCGGTTGTGGTGGGTCGCTGAGGTGAATGGCGCTTATCGCGTAAAGATTTTCCCGGCCAGCGAGCGCACCGCGCCCGGACGTTATCGCGTGAGCATCGAAGAACTGCGGCAAGCCGGCCCACCGGAGCGGCTCCGTGTCGCCGCGCAGCAGGCTTTTTATGAAGCGCGCGAGTTGGGAGCTAGAGACGAGGCCCAATCACGACTCAGCGCCATTCCGAAATTCCACGAGGCGCTGCAACTCTGGCGCGCGTTCGGCGATCAACGCGAAGAAGCCAGAGTGCTGCTGGAAATCACCATCAACTATTCCGAACTCAGTGAATATCAGCAGGCGCTTGATTATGGTCAGCAGGCCTTGCGGCTGCGGCAAGTCGCGGCGGATCGCAATTGGGAAGCCACGCTGCTCAACACCCTGGGCGAGGCCTACCAATATTTGGGCGAGTATGAGCAGGCGCGCGCTACCTTTGAGCAGGCGCTGCAACTCTGGCGCGCGCTCGGGCATCGCCCGGGGGAAGCCTGGGCGCTCAACGATCTCGGGGTGATCTGCAACGCGGTGGGCGCACGGCAGCAGGCGTTCGATTACTATCAGCAAGCGCTCAGCGCCTATCAAGCGGCGGGCGAGGCCTTCGGACAAGCCCTCGAACTCACGCGGCTGGGCGCGTTTTACGCTGCGCTCGGCGAGCCGGAGAAAGCGCGCGAAGCTCTTCTGCAAGCCTTGCAGCTCTGGCAAGGCTACACCGACCCCAGACAGGGGCGCACACTGCATTACCTCGGCGACGTGTCTGCCGCAGACGGTCAACGCGCGGCAGCGCTGGCGTATTACAACCAGGCGTTGCAACGCTGGCGCACGATTGGCGACCGGTATTGGGAGAGCATCACGCTCCACAGCATGGGCCAGACCGCAGCGGCAGTGGGCGAAAGCGCGCGCGCACTCGATTACTTCAATCAAGCGCTGGCGCTGCGCCGCGACATCGGCGACCGGCGCGGGCAAGCCGCCACGCTCACCCAACTGGGCGCGCTCCATTTCGCGTCGGGCGCTGGCGCTGCGGCGCTCGATTCTTATCACGAGGCGCTGGCGCTGCGCCGCGCAATCGGTGATCGTGAAGGCACGGCGGATACGCTCTATCACCTCGCCCGCGTGGCGCGTGAACGTGGCTTGCTGGACGAGGCGCGCGCGCAGATCGAAGAAGCACTGCGCGCGGTTGAGCAGGTGCGCGCCAACTTCATCAGCCAGGAACTGCGCGCCGCTTACTTTGCCACCGTGCGCGCTTACTACGAGTTTTACCTTGACCTGCTGATGCAATTGCACGAGCGCCGCCCAGCGGAAGGCTTTGCCGCGCAAGCCCTGCAAGCCAGCGAGCAGGCGCGCGCGCGCAGCCTGTTGGAACTGTTGGCCGAAGCCGGAGCCGAGATTTGGCAAGGCGCCGACCCGCAGCTTGTCGCGCGCGCCCGCGCCGTCGAGCAACGCCTCAACGCCGCCGCGCAGCGCCTGAACCTGCCCGGCAACAAACTCACGCCCGCGCAAATCGCCGCGCTGGAGCGCGAGATCGCGGCGCTCTTCGAGGAGCATCAACAGCTCGAAGCGCAACTCCGCGCGGCCAGCCCCCGCTACGCCGCGCTCACCCAGCCGCAACCGCTCAAGCCGGCGGAGATTCAGCAACTGCTCGACCGCGACACGCTGCTGCTCGAATACGCGCTCGGCCCGGAGCGCAGTTTCTTGTGGGCGGTGACGGCGACGACGCTCGAGAGTTTTGAACTGCCCAGGCGCGCCGAGATCGAAGCCGCCGCCCAGCGCGTCTATCAACTGCTGACCGCGCGCAATCAACGCCCGCCCGGTGAGACCGCCACCCAATGGCGCGCGCGCGTGCGGCAGGCCGACGCCGCGTACCGCACGGCTGCCGCCGCGTTGAGTCAAATGCTGCTCGGCCCGGTCGCCGCGCAACTGGGAAACAAACGGCTGCTCATCGTCACGCAAGGCAGCTTGCAGTTCATTCCCTTCGCGGCGCTGCCAACGCCAAAGGATGAAGGCGGAAGGATGAGGGATGATAAGAAGCAGACTCATCCCTCATCCCTCATCCTTCATCCCTTACTTGTGGATCACGAAGTCGTCAACCTGCCCTCGGCTTCCGTGCTCGCCGTCTTGCGCCGCGAGGCGGCAACGCGCCCACCCGCGCCGAAGACGCTCGCCGTGCTGGCTGATCCGGTCTTCAGCGCCGACGACAAACGTGTGCACGCGCACACAGACGGCCGCGCGCCGAATGAAAAGCCGGCGGCAATCACGCCGCCGGGCCGCGACCGGCTGCGCGATGTGGACAGAGCATTGGAGGATGTCAGCGGCGGCAGCAGCCTCGCCCGGCTCTCTGGCACGGGCTGGGAAGCCGAGCAGATTCTGGCGCGCGTGCCCGCCGGACAGCGGCTCAAGGCGCTCGGCTTCGACGCCAGCCGCGCCGCCGCCACCGATCCGGCGCTCAGCCAGTACCGCTTTGTCCACTTCGCCACGCACGCTTTCATTGACAACGTGCATCCTGAATTGTCGGGCATCGTCCTCTCGCTGGTTGATGAACAGGGCCGCGAGCAAGACGGCTTCCTGCGCGCGCACAATATCTTCAACCTCAAATTCAACGCCGAACTGGTCGTACTCAGCGCATGTCAGACGGGCCTCGGCAAAGAGATCAAAGGCGAAGGCATCATCGGCCTGACGCGCAGCTTTATGTACGCGGGCGCGCCGCGCGTGGTCGTCAGCCTGTGGTCGGTGCGGGACCGGGAAGCGGCGGAGTTGATGGTGCGGTTTTATAAACGACTGCTGGGGACAGAGCGCTTGTCACCAGCGGCGGCATTGCGGGCGGCGCAGGTCGAGATGTGGAAGGATCAGCGGTGGCAGTCGCCTTATTACTGGGCGGCGTTTGTGCTGCAAGGCGAGTGGAGATAACCGTTGATGCCCTGTTCACCTGTGGCATCCAAAGGAGACACCATGTTAAGGAAAAGAACTTTTGAAAAGAGCGCTGTTATTACGATTCTGCTAGGTCTGGTCGTAGCTTTAATCGGCTTCCGTTCAGTCACTGGTAATGGGAGCAATGGCACATTCATGTGGCCTGTGGACAATCCCGAAGTAGGCCAGGGTTATGCTTGTAGAAAATGCCTTGACCCAAATAAGGTAAGCGAACGATATAATGCTGGGATAGATGTGCATACTGGGGTTGACGTGAACCCTGCGAATACCACCCCCGCCGACTACTTCACCAAACCTGTCAAAGCTACTGCTGAGGGAGACGTAGAAAAGATCGTACGCTGTTCCAGCAGTAACTGTCCCAACAGTAATGGCTTGGGGAACACAATCATATTGCGTCATAGCAGTAACGGTAAATTTAGTCTCTACGGTCATCTGGATTCTATCAATACAAGTCTATTTATAGGTAAACATGTTGTCCAAGGTGAACAGCTTGGGATTATGGGCAACTCTTCGTCCTCGGTATGTCCGCCAAGGGTGACCAACCCGGACGATAAGTGCTTTTTCGGACCGCACGTACATTTCGAGGTCAAGGATTCTCCTACGCAGGGAAATGTTGCCGATAATGGTGATTATTGGGGATATACGCCAGGGCATCCGGATCTTTATGGCTACAATGATCCTTTACAATACGTCCAGAATATCGCTGTAGAATCAATTGCCCCGGCGGTAGCGGTGCAAAATGCGTCCGCCAGTGTGCTAAACGTTCGCAGCGCGCCTGGCCAAACGTATTTCTCGACAACACCGACATGGGTTATCGAGCAAATTGGCGCTGGTCAAAAATATGTGGCCACCAAAAAGGCTTTCGTCGAAAACAGATTTTGGTACTTCATCTACCTGCTTTCCTCTAACACTCCGATTGACAACTCATCTGATCCCAACAATGGCCCTGCGGGAGGCTGGATTGCCGATATAGCAACCCCAGATCCATCTGCTGCTCAAGTTCAAGTTCTGACGGATGGGCTGCGTGTTCGCAGCGGCCCAGGTGACGGCAATCTCGTTTTGGGCAAAACATACAATGGAGAAAAATTTGTTACCTTTGGGACACCAACAAATGGCAATGGTTGCTCAAAGCCTTGGTACAAAATATATCTGCCGGGAGATAAAGAAATCTCCTTCAATGGCACATCGGAAGGGTGGTCGTGTGGCGATTTTCTGACTGTGATTCCAGGCTCTACTCCGACTCTGTCAGTAGTTCTATCTTCGGCCCCACCTAGCGGGAGCGCTCCACTAAGCGCTAATCTGAAGGCTGAGGTATCGGGGACAACCACGGGAACAATCAATTACGCATTTTGGTGGAATTGTAACGACTCTGGAACTTCAATCGCTCAGGTTACATCAGCCTGTGGTGATCCAAATAATCCAGTCATAGGCCAAAAGTTTAATAGCGTGAATGACAATCCCAAGGTAGTCGCTCACACATATTCGGCCCCAGGCACTTACGTTGCGAAGGTAATAGTAGAGCGAGGCGCGGCAGCGCCAATTGAGCAAAGGATTTCAATAAATGTCACGAGTCCAAACAATCTACCTACCCCATCCTTGACCTCCCCACTAAATGGGAGCGGCGGTCAACCGACCAAGCCGACCATCACCTGGTCGCCAGTCGCTGGAGCTACTTCGTACCGCGTAATGGTCTCCGCCAATCAATCCGCGCTGCCGCGCCAAGCCGACGCCGAGGGCTGCACGGGCTGTGCGATCAACGCCACGACCTCAAATGCGTTCTACAACCTGCCACAGGAGTTGAATCCGCAAACCACATATTGGTGGCAGATCAGAGCGCGCAATGGACCTCAGGGCAGCGAATGGTCGAACCAGTTCAGCTTCACCACCGTCAATAACATCATCTGCACGCGCACGACGATTACGTTGGGCAGGACAGTTACCGGCGCGCTGACCGATGCCGATTGCGAGGCCCCGCATCGTCCGGGTAAGAAGGCGGATCTCTACACCTTCAGCGGCGCTACCAACCAGCGAGTGACGATCACGCTGAGTTCGACGGCCTTCGATGCCTATCTAGTGCTGGTCGGGCCGAACAACGCCGTGCTCGATGAGGATGATGACGATGGCGACGGCGAGAAAGACGCGCGAATCAGTTTCACCCTGCCGAGTGCGGGCACTTACACCATCGAAGCCACTTCTTTGACGCCAAGCGGACGCGGGGCTTATACGCTGAAGCTAGAGGAAGGAGTTTGCCCAGCGTTGCCCATCAGCTTCGACACGCCCATCAACGGTACGTTGAGCAATGAGGATTGCAACGCGCCACACCGCACAGGCAAGCGCGCCGACCGTTACGCTTTCACTGTCACGCAAAAGCAGCGCGTAACTATCACGCTGAACTCGACGGCTTTCGACGCTTATCTCATCCTGGTTGATGGCAGCAATCGCATGATTGTCTCCAATGACGACTACGGCGGCAGCAATGACGCGCGTATAGCTGACTTCACTCTGCCGAGCGCGGGGACTTACATCATCGAAGCCACCGCGGTCGCCAGTAGCGAGCGCGGCACTTACACCCTGAAGCTCATTGACGCTGAGTGCAAACCGCTGCCGATCACGCCCGACACACCAATCAATGGCAGCTTGACCGACAGTGACTGCGCCGCGCCGCATCGCGCAGGCCGTAGAGCCGATCTCTATACCTTCACTGGCGCCGCCGGTCAGCGCGTGACCATCACAATGAATTCCACAGCGCTCGATTCCTATCTGTTTCTGATCGGGCCAGACAATCGCACCGTTGCGTCGAACAACGACTGGAACAAAGAGAAGAACGCGCGCATCAACGACGTGCTCTTGCGCAGCAACGGCGTTTACACTATCGAAGCTACAGTCTACGGCAGCACCGAGCGAGGCAATTACACCCTGCGGCTCACTCTGCCCCGCACCATCTTCCTGGTTCATGGGATCAGACAGAGTGCGACTGACATGCGCCCCTTGGCGACAACGTTGCAAGACCCCAGATACGGCGTAGATACTGCGCGCTTCAAGGTAGACTACAGCTTTAGCTACTCCGATTGCGCGCAAACCGTCATATGTAGTTCCTCGAGATGCACCATTCCTGAGATCGCAAAGCGCCTGGCCGATTACATCAACAGGCAAAACCCGCAAGGCGACATCATCGTGATCGGCTACAGCCTCGGCGGCTTGGTAGCGAGGGATATGATGTTCAACAACTATTCCAACGTCTTCGCCAATCGGCACGTGGCCGCTTTGCTCACGCTGGGGACGCCGAATGCAGGCTATCCTTACAATCCGGTTGATGACATTGCGGCTTGCTCAACTCTGCTACAGCAGATGGCCGGTGATTTTCGCCAGTCGTCAACCTCTGTAACGATGTCTGAATACCTCTTCAACTTAACCACTCGATGGGGATCAAGCTCTTTCCCTGGCAAACCAAGAGTCTGGTTTGCCGCTTCAGGAACATCCTGCTCGGTGGCCGAGCGGCTGATTGGAAAAGCGGGCTGCCCTGACTCGAATCCCAAAAGCGACGGCGTGGTTTGCGATCAAAGCGCGCGGTTTATTATCAATGCCGGTAATCGCCCGACCCTCGACTTGCCCTATGACAACTATGCGCATAGCGACAACCGATTGAGCTTCATTGTTCTGTGCGCGCCGGCAAGTAACACGCATTTGCTTTGGAACCCGCCTGCCGATGGCGCGCTGGTCAGCAAGATGAAAGAGGTCATCAACGGCCTTACGTTTACGCAAGCTGGCATTCTTTCGTCCGTGCCCGTGGAGTTGTCAGTGCCACAGGAAATCGTTTCCGTGGCGCGCATGACTGACAGCGAAGCATGGCAATTCCTGCGCACGGCTTTGGATAGTCGGCTGCCGCAGGAAACGAAAGATAACGTCTATTTGTTGGCCAAGAGCCGCAGCGCCCTTGCAGTTCCTGAGATCGTCCAGCGCCTCACGCAGTCTTTGCAAGAGGCGGAGACCTCACCGAAGTACATTGACGATCTGGCCGACCTCATTGCCTACGCTGCCGACAATTCGGCGCTGGATCAACTCTTGCAATTGGCGAAATCAGAGCCTGAAAGATTCGGACCATTTCTTACGCGCCTGCTCAACTATGCCATCGGCAGGAGCAATCCCTACCTGCTCGTCTATCACGGGCTGAATTCTGCCGATGCGGCGGCAGTCAATTATCTGCTTGAGTGGGTCGAGAATGATGCCGCTTCAACTCAGGAATTGTGTGCCTGGGCAGCAGCGCTGGTGGAGATGGGCGTGGACGCCGTGACAGAAGAGTCATTGCACAGCGATCCGATCCTCTCACGGATGACTGCCGAAAAATCAGCGCCACTCCGAAAGGCGCTAACCTCGCTGGCACAGGAAGCGATTCAGCGCCGCAAGAACCGATGAATGATCGCAAGCATCCCGGAGGTGAAAGCTATGAAATCGAGAAAGCTTTTGGTTGTCATTAGCGTAGTGGCGGTGATGTTGAACAGTCTGGCAATTGCTGGCGCAACAATCTCCAAACAGACCGACACCACGTCGCCCACACTTGTCATCCGCGCCCCGTCAACCGATGAGACATTCACGAAAAGTCCGATCACCGTCTCCGGCAAAGCCACAGACGACGGCACGGGCAACAGCGGAATCTTGTCAGTCACGGTCAACGGCCTGCGCGCCAGTAACGACACAACGGCTGGCACAGGCATCGCCAACTGGAGCTTGTCGTTCACGCTCAGGCCGGGTTCAAACACGCTCACGGTAATCGCTAAAGACGCCAGCCCAAATCAGAATGCAACGACACAAACCGTGACCGTGGCTTTTCAATCGCCCGTTGATAACACGCCGCCGCTTTTGGACATCACCAGCCTGGAAGACGACGATACGGTGACGCAAAGCACGCTCACCGTCAGCGGGAAAGCGACGGATGATGGCGCGGGTGACAATGGCATTTCGTCTGTCACGGTCAACGGCGTGCGCGCCGGTAACGACACCGCCACTGGCGCGGGCATTGCCAATTGGAGCCGCACGCTCACACTCAACCCCGGCGCGAACACGATCACGGTGGTCGCCAAAGACGCCAGCGCGAACCAGAATGCAACGACCCAAACGCTCAACATAACTTTTCTGTCGCCGCTGGCGTCTGTTTCAGCCGCGAGTTACAGCAGTGTCGAGTTGGCTGCCGAATCTATCGTTGCCGCGTTCGGCGGCGGCTTAGCAACAACGGCAGTTGCAGCCAACACGACGCCGTTGCCGACCGTGCTCGCCGGGACGACAGTCATAATCGAAGACAGCAACGACACGGAACGGCCAGCAGCGCTCTTTTTCGTCTCACCGGCACAGATCAACTATCAGATTCCGCCCGGCACAACGACCGGCACGGCGACGGTCAGAGTTGCGCGCAGCGGCGCAGTCGTTTCAAGCGGGACGATGCAAATCGAGACCGTCGCGCCGGGACTGTTCACTGCCGACGCCAGCGGTCACGGATTGCCGGCGGCCGTAGCGTTGCGCGTCAAAGCCGACGGCACGCAAAGCTTCGAACCGGTCGCGCGCTTCGATCCAACGCAAAACAGATTCGCCGCCGTGCCGCTTGAGCTAGGCGCGGCCACAGACCAAGTCTTCCTGCTCCTATTTGGCACGGGCATCCGCTTCAACAGCAGCCTGACCGCCGTGACAAGCAGGATCGGAGGCGTAAATGCGGAGGTGACTTTTGCCGGAGCACAAGGGAGTTTGGTTGGGCTGGATCAAATCAACCTGCGGCTGCCGCGCAATCTGGCTGGGCGCGGCGAGGTGGAAATCGTGTTGACGGTAGACGGGCAACCGGCCAACACTGTGCGCGTCAACATTAAATAAACTCCGAAAGGACGCGCTTATGAAAACCTTCCACCTGGCGCTGGGCGTGCTCGCGGCAGCCGTGTCAGCAGTCCAACCGTTCGCGCAAATCCCCAACATTGGCCCGGTCGGCGAAATTAAACGCGAACAGACAGGCTTTCAATTCACCGAAGGCCCCGCTTCCGATTTGCAAGGCAACGTCTATTTCAGCGATGTGCAACGCAATCGCATCCACAAGCTTGACACGCAGGGCGTGCTCACAACCTTTCTCGAAAACCAGCCCAGCGTCAACGGCCTGATGTTCGATCCGCGCGGACGCCTGATCGCCTGTCAGACCGGGCGCATCGTGGCGATTGACATTGTCACGAAAGAAGTCACCGTGCTCGCCAGCCAATTCGAGAACACCAACTTTCAAGGCCCCAACGACCTTGCCGTAGACCGGCAGGGCAACGTGTATTTCAGCGACCGCACCGGTGGCGGCGTCTTTTTCATCGCGGCTGACCGCACCGTCAAACGGCTCTTCAACAATCTGGCCCAGCCCAACGGCGTGTTGCTCTCGGTGGATGAAAAGACGCTCTACGTGCTTTACAACCAGCCAAACCTGGCCGCCTTCCCGCTCAGCGCGCCGGGCCAGTTGGGCGAACCGAAGCTGTTCCCGTTGCAAGGCGCGGGCGGCGGCGATGGTATGACGCTCGACACACAGGGCAACTTGTACGTCACGCGCCCCAACGGCGTGCAAGTGCTCAAACCGACGGGTGAATCGCTCGGCCTCATTACCTTTCAGGAAGCGCCCTCAAATTGCACCTTTGGCGGCGCGGATATGAAGACGCTGTTTGTCACGGCGCGCACGTCAGTTTATTCGGCAAAGATGCAAACCATCGGACATCGTTTGATCGGTAATACGGCCTCGCTCTCGGCGGCCAGCTTTGCGGCCAACGTGCCGCTGGCGCGCGATTCGATTGTCTCGCTCTTTGGCAATGGCCTTGCTGCTACGACACAAGCGGCGGCAACTGTGCCCTTGCCCACGACGCTGGCGGGCACGACGGTGCAAGTCGTTGACAGCGCGGGCGCCGAGCGCACGGCGGCGCTGTTTTTCGTTTCGCCCACGCAAATCAACTATCACTTGCCGCCCGCACTGGCTGATGGCCCCGCTACCATTGTCGTTACAGCGGCCAACGGTTCAATTTTCACCGAGAGCACGCGGTTGGCCGCGACTGGGCCGGGCTTGTTTAGCGTTAATGGCAATGGACAAGGGCCGGCCGCCGCCGTGTTGTTGCGCGTCAAGGCCAACAACGAACAGCAATACGAACCGGTGGTGCGTTTCGATCCGGTGCAGAATCGCTGGCTCGCCGTGCCCATCGAATTCGGCGCAGCGGGTGAACAACTCTTCCTGATCCTGTTTGCCACTGGCGCGCGCAATCTCGATTCGCAAGCCAGCGCTTCCATCACGCTTGGCGGGGTGCTGGCGAACATCGCCTTCATCGGTGCGCAGGTTGGGTTGATTGGCGTGGAGCAAGTCAACGTCGCCGTGCCGCGCACGCTGGCAGGACGTGGCGAGGTGGATGTGGTGCTGACGGTCGGCACACAGGCGTCGAATGCGGTGACGATCAATTTCAAGTAAGTCAATTGCTTGCCGCAAAAAAGCGCAAAAGGCACAAAAGAGTCTTTGCTGTTTTGACTATAGAACCGCTACACCAAGATGCACGGAATGCGCCGGTACGGAACCGGGAGCGATAGCGACCGGGTGACTCCGTGTTAGACCTACTCGGGGGCACCCGGTCGCTATCGCTCCCGGTTCCGTACCGGCGGCTCTCCGCACCCGACATCCTGGTGTGTTTTACCTATAGCTGGCTGGAAAACAGAAAGCGCGCAGAGCCTCTGGCGAGATGCTCTGCGCGCTGGCCTGGCGTTGTGTGGGGCAACGCAGGTGGTGGGGCCGGAGTTAGAATTCAACCTCGATTTGCGCCAGCGCACGGCGGATAACCCCGCCCACGTTGACACGCACTTGCACGAAGTAGGAGCCGGGCTTCCAGGTCTGGCCTACGGTCGGGGCCACGAAGATCGTGTAAATCCCGTTGCCTGCCGGTTGGAAGCAAGACGCACACGCGATTTGGCTAATGGCCGAACCGCCTGCGGGCACGAACGGGTTAAGCACATCAATGTCGGCATCGGTCAGACCCAGCACAGGCACGCCGCCGTTGAGCACCTGTATGCCCAAACGCACCGGATTGCGATTGAGGTCGCCCGGCGCTTGACCCGGCAGGAAACATTGCACGCCGCCAGTGCGGCAGTAGCTGTGATCCACTTGCACCGTCAACGACGCGCCAAAGGTCGCCGCGCCGGGAGCCGCACTCAACAGCGCCAGGTTCGTGAAGTTCTGTGTCGTCTCAAGCTCCAGCTTCGGCCAAAGCTTGGTATCGTCCGCAGCTTCGGCAGCTTGGCCGGTTTTGGTTTGGTCGCGTTTGACCTCTTGCGCGAGCGCAGCGCCGGTCATCAGCAGGGCACTCAGCAAGCTCAGCAAGCTCATTTTTACGAATTGGGTTTTCAGCAAAGCATTCAGTTTCATTTTGAAATCTCCTTTTGTTCTTTCCGTCTGTAAACAGCGGCGTCAATGCGCCGCCTTGTTGCCACTTTCGTGGTTGCTGCCTGGCAGAATCATGCTGCAAACTTTTTGCAATCACCTTTCTGCGACGGGGCGCAGTATGCTGAGCCATGACGAACCGCGCTATTACAAAGGTCATATGCGCGAAGAGTGCCATTTTTGCAGGCGATTAGATTCAGTTGGTGATAGGTACACTACATAACGTGGTGAATAGGCTTTGAGTATGAATTGTTCATATCAAGCGCGTAAATCTTCTAACATTAAATACACCTTTGGTGGTTGACCAGCACTAGGCCGTGTGCTAAAAACACTCTCGTCATTCCCCGCAGGTGCGAGCGGTTGGTGCCTGCAATCAAGCAAAGACAAGACAAAAAGATAGTTGCTCTAAGTTGTTCAGCAAGATAAGTCGGCAAGTTCCCCCCGGTACTATGCACGATATACTTGCGCGCGTTTCCTCTTCACTGGCGCGTCAACTTCATCCCCTCCAATCGCGACTCGTTTGCAGAGAAATGCCTGACGAGCGACAGGCATAAGTTTACCGAGAGAACCACAATTCAATTTGTATCGAGAGGAGTGCCGGTCTTGACCCCGCGTATCAGGCCGCTGTTTGCGCTTGGACTCTTACTGTCCCTATGTCTCGCAAACAGCGCCGCACAGTCCCAATCATTGACCTCTTCTACATCCATGCTGGATGTAGAAGAGCGTTCATTACTCATCCGCATCAACGAATACCGCGCCGCGCGCGGCTTAACGCAATTGCGCGTCTCATACAGTCTGACCCGTTGTGCTGAATGGATGTCAGGCGATATGGCGCAGAAGAATTACCTGAGCCACACCGACAGCGCCCGCCGCGATCCGTTCGCGCGCATGGCCGCCTTCAGTTACGGATACAAAGGCAGTCGCGGTGAAAATCTGGCGGCTGGCTACAACGACGGCGACCGCATCTTCGAGCTTTGGAAAAGCTCGCCCGACCACCACAAATTGCTGCTCGATCCCGCCTATCGCGTCATCGGGATTGCGCGCGCCTATGAACCAAGCAGTCAGTTGCGCTGGTATTGGGCCGCCGATTTTGGCAGCTATGTTGATGGGACGATGGAAGTGCCGCTGCATTACATGATGAACGTGGCGACGGTCAATGCCGCCACGCAAACAAACACCGTGGCGCCGGAATCCATCGCCATCGCTTCGGGCGCGGGGCTGAGCGCGTGCACGGTGGTGGCGAATACGCTGCCCTTGCCGACCTCGTTGTGCGGCACGGCGGTCACGGTCAACGGCAAGATCGCGCGGCTCTATTCGGTCGCGCCGGGACAAATTCATTATGTCGTGCCTGCCGATACCCAGCCGGGCAACGCGACGGTCGAGATTTTGAATAGCGACAAACTGATTGCCAGCGGCACGGTCAATGTCGAGCGCGTCAGTCCCGGCCTCTTCGCCATCGTCAACGATGGGCAACTGCGCGCGAATGAAACGGCCAGGCAGAGCGTCTATTATCCGTTTGCGTCATTGGCCGATAGTTCGGCGCGCGCGCTGGATGCCGGCAAAGTTGCCAATGGGTCGCTTGCTGACCAGCGGCAGTTGATCTTATACGGCACGGGCTTGCGCAATTGCTCGAACCTCAAAAACGTCGAAGTGCGCGTCAACGGCACGCCGGTCAAGGTGCGGTATGCCGGGGCGCAGGCGGGCAGTTACGGCTTGGATCAACTCAATATCGAATTGCCGCAGGAGTTGCAGCAACAGGAAATGTTGCAGGTCGCCCTGTGGGTCGAAGGACGCGAGGCCAATCCGGTCAGCGTGAAGGTGGTGCCAAGAACACAGGCCAATCTCGGCGCTGCTCCGGCGAATGGCACACGGTAGTTTGCGAAAACAAAAAAGAGCGCGCAGGTTTTCAACCGAAAGCCTGCGCGCTCTTTTTTTATTCTCACGAAGCTAAACTCAGTCCAAATCGCCCGTCGGAACACCCATTTCGACAACGTGGTATTCACCTGCTGCTTCGGCTTCTGGCGCGTGCAGCCGGAATTCGGGCTGCACTTTCAGATCAGCACGCAGCGAATGATAAACGCTGCAATATTTGGTGATTGATAGATTGATGGCGCGCGTGACGGTTTCGGGTCGAATGCCTGCGCCCCAGATGTCGAAGCGCATGACCGCGTCGGTGTAATAGCGCGGCTCAGGTTCGTGCCGGTTGCCAGTAAGCGTCACTGCCAGTTTTTGCGCGGGCGTGCGGCTCTTTTCCAGAATCAGGACGACATCCACGGCGGCACACGCGCCCAGGGCTTCCAGCAATATCTCAACCGGACTGGGGCCGGCCTGCGTGTTGCCATCCATGACGGTTTCGAGGCCTTTGGCGTTGGCGCCGGTGAAGCGCAGTTCGCCGTTCCAGGTGATTTTGGTGGTGATGTTGCCCATTGTTTCTCCTTTTTCAGCCACTCCTGTCAGTAGCCCGACCGTGAGGGAGGGCGCGTCATATTG
>JAYUCP010000550.1:0-8414 GCA_043740245.1 Acidobacteriota bacterium
CATATCCTCTCCTTTGCGGATGATCTTTGACTCCATAAAGGAGATAGCTCGCATTACCGGCTGTCAACCGATGTGCAAAAAACTAGGTAATGACAAGCCTCACGGTCGGGCTACTGACACAGAAAATTCAGGATAACTTCGCGCGCAACTCCGCCGGGATTTCGTGCGGCTTGCCGTCTTTCACCACTACGACGGTCATCGAGCCATCAAAGGCCAATTCGGTGCAAGCCTCATCAGCGAATGCCTGGAACTCGTAACGGATCGAAGTGCGGCCCAGTTTGCCGACCGTCACGCGCAAGATGAAGGGCGCATCCAGCGCGAGGATGCGATGAAAGGCGGCTTCGGCGTGTTTGCGCGGGAAGCCGTATTCAGCATAGCCGGTCATGCTGATGCCGAGCGCGCGGAAGATTTCCGTTTCGGCTTCGCTGACATAATCGAAGATGCGCGGGAAATAGAGCCGCCCGGCGGCGTCGGCATCAGCCCAGCGAATGCGGCGTTTCAATTCAACCATCGGCGGCTTTGTCATAAGGGCGCGTCACCTCACATCAGTTTTACGTCTTGCGCCAGTTGCGCGATGACTTCGTAAAAGAAACGCACGCCCTCGACAAAGGCCTGTTTGCCGAGGCGTTCGTCGTTGCCGTGCACGCCGCCGCCCAACTCGCGCGGCGGGGCGACAAAGGGCGAAAAGCCGTAACTGTGAATGCCCAACTCACGAAAGTAATGGCTATCGGTAAACCCGGCCAGCACCGGATAGGTGATGATGGCGTCGGGGTAGCGGCGTTTGGCGACTTCGGCAACTGTTGCCACCAGCGCGGTATCCACCGGCGAAGCGTTGGCGTCGAAGGCCAGCAGCGGTTCGATTTTGATTTTGTCGTCCTTGATGACGCCTTGCAGTTCGGCGATCCAGCGTTCGAGTTTTTCGCCCGGCACGACGCGCGTGTCAATGTCGGCGTGCGCGGCGGGCGGGATGATGTTCACCTTGTTGCTGCCTGCGAGCATCGTGACCGAGATGGTGTTGCGCAACAGGGCATTGTTTGAAGGATCGGCTTCAAGCGTTTTCAGAAAGTCAGGGTCTTTCAGGGCCTCGCGCAAGTTGGCGAATTTTTCGCGCAGGTTGGTCGGACGCAGCGGCGCGCTCGATTGAAAAGCCTGTTCGACCGCTGGTGTCAATTGAATCGGCGGCGTGTAATCGAGCAGCCGGTTCAACGCGCGCACCAGCCGGTTGACCGCCGAATCGGGGCGGGGAATCGAAGCGTGGCCGGGCGTGCCATTCGCGGTCAGGCGCAACCACGCGGGCGTTTTTTCGGAAGGGCCAACACCGATAGCCAGGACTTTGCCGCTGCCATCAGCGGAATTGCCGCCGCCCTCGTTGACCAGGAATTCGGCATTGCCGAGCAGTTCGGGATGATTCTTGGCGAACCAGCCCGCGCCTTGTTGCCCGCCTGCCTCTTCGTCCGCCGTCGCCAGGAAAATCACATCGCGTTTTAGGCGGGCCTTTGACCGGTGCAGCGTCAGCAGCGTGACGAACTGCGCTATGCCCAGTGATTTCATGTCCTGCGCGCCGCGTCCGTAAATTTGCCCGTTCTTTTCGGTCCCGCCGAAAGGATCAGCCGTCCAGAATTCGCGGTTGTGCGGCACCACGTCGGTGTGGTTGAGCAGGACGAGCGGACGTTTGCTGCCGTCGCCTTTGATGCGCGCCCACAGCGTGCCGCGTCCGGGAAAGGGTTCAAAGACCTTGTGCTCGATGCCTTCACGTTTGCAGAGCGCGGCGAAAAAATTGGCGGCGCGCGTCTCGTTGCCCGGCGGATTGGTTGTGTCAATTTTCAGGTATTGAATGAAGAGGTCTAACGACTCTTTTTGGATGGCCGGCCAATCGAGCCGCGTTTGGCCGAAGGTGAAGCTGGGGGCGGACAAAAGCAACAGCACCGGCAACAGGGTTCGCGCCGCAGCGCGCCACAAGATCATAGAATTTCTCCACGAATGAATTGCTCGCCGAAGCGCGAGCGTGGGAATGCAGTACCGGGAGCGGTAGCGACCGGGTGCTGCCGAAGGTTGCGCCCCCGTGTCACCCGGTCGCTACCGCTCCCGGTACCGCATCTGACGAGCCATTATTTCTTCACGGCGAGATTGATCGAAACGCGCGTGTTCTCCCATTCCATCTTGAGCACACCGCCTGAACCGGCCTTGTCGAGTGCCAGCAACATCTGTTCGACCAACGCGGGCGTTTGTTCGACTTTCATGTTCACCCGGCCCAACTCCATCTTTTCGTCTTCCGGCGGGTAGGGAATGCCCCACTGGCCGGTCTTTTTGTTGACGATCAGCTTCCAACCGTTGGCGGATGGAAAAGCAAACAGCGTGTAAGTGCCGGCGGGGACATTCAATCCGCCGATGACCAAATCCGCTTCGGTCGTCAGATGCGTGGCCTTGTTGGCGCCCAGCCGCCAGACTTTGTCATAAGGCACCAATTCGCCCATGACCTTGCGGCCCCGCACGGCGGGCGCACCGTAATCCAAGGAAATCTTTTTGCCGTTCAGCACCAGCTCCGCCGTTTTACGCGGGCTGGCCTGCATTGCCGTAGCGAGGCCGTTGGCGAATGTGAAAAGCGCGCCGCCCAAGACGGCCAACGCAAGCGCTCGTGAAATCGTAAATGACATGGAAATTCTCAAAGTAAATTCCTCCCTAGCCTGAAATTGTTGTTGGTGTGATTTGAGTATTGCAGCAGACGGCCGCAAGGCTAGCATCAGCTCTCCCCAAATACAATTTAGGCCAATCGCCGGGCCGGTTGAAGCGCAGCTTGACCGTATCAGCAAGCGCGTGATACTCACTGCCGCACTCCAAATTTCCAGAGGTTACAACCGCTCAGCGCCGCGTAATCGCGCGGCATTTTTCCGAAGACCAGAATTACCGGGCGTTTTTGGAAGGGTTGAATGTGATGTTTTTCCAGGCGGATTTTTTGACGCCGGGACATTGACCGGGACATTGAGATGAAGTTTGTTTTCTGCGCGGGCTTATGGCTCGTCTTCACGTTAGCGCCGTTTGTGCTGGCGCAAGGGACGGCGGCTGTGCCAATAACGCCATCAACAGCGCCATCTACAACGCCGGTGCCCGTGCGCCCACAGCCTGTGCTGGCGCCATTGGCACGCTGGTTCGAAGTACAGACGGCGACGCTCACGGCGCGTTACCGCTGGGTTGAAAACAGCGCCGGGATGACCACCAGCAACCACGTGCAATATCAGGACGCTTTCAAGGGCCGGTTGAAGTTCGATGCGCAAGGACGATACAGCCTCAACGTGGGTGTTTTCAGTGGTGCGGGCTTCACGCAGAGTTGGGACGACACCGGTTGGGGCACGGGTCACGCAACGAGCAATCTGTATCTGAAACAACTCTACTTTTCGGCGCAACCGGTCAAAGGCGTCGAGTTGCAAATCGGCGGGCTGTATTTCAATCGTGGCGAATCCACCGAGTTCACCAGCTACGACAACGATGGTTATCTGGTTGGCGAACGGCTCAGTTTGAAGCGCCCGCGCCAATTGTTCTTTGACGAAGTGGCAGTCACTTATGCGTATCTGGGCGACCTGGCGCGCGCCAATCTGAACAAACGTTATCACCGCTTGAAGCAGTCGAACTATCATCAGTTTCTGGTGAGCAAGCGCCTGGGCAAGCGCGCCGCCGTGTCGGCGGATTACAGCTTTCACAACGGCGTGGAGACGCTGCGCGAAGCGCTCAAACTCAACACGCCGGAGCTGAAACTGCTGGATGCGTTGCGTTGGGAAAATTACGAGCGGTTGGACGTGAACCGCGCTTACGGCTTTGCGCTGACCGGCGAGAAGAAGCTGGGCAAAGGGTTGACGCTCAGCGGCGGTTACGGACACATTGACCGCCGCTACGACGGCTTGAATGCGGATCGTTTCAATCGCGGCCATCGGCTGTTCACGCTGGCGAGTTACGCGCTCAGCCCGGAATTTACCGTCTCGACATTTCTGGCGCGCGCCGTGGGGAACAACTATGCCTTGCCGAACCGGACGCGCTTTGAAGTGCTGTGCAGCTTCAACCTGTTGAAGGGGCTACAACGCGCTGGGATTTTGTAGCTGTAATGAACGTTGAATGTGCTGTTTTTCAAGGCGGTGTTTTTGGGGCCGGGGCATTGAAGGTTGCCGAGCGCGCGCGGGAGCGGATGACGTGACAAAGTTCAGCGAATACATCGTGTATGTGGATGAAAGCGGCGATCACGGGCTGGTTTCCCTCAATCCGCATTACCCGATTTTTGTGCTGGCTTGCTGTGTCTTTCAAAAGACGGATTACAGCGAGAGAGTCGTGCCGGCGCTGCAACAATTCAAGTTCCGCCACTTCGGGCACGATATGGTCGTGTTGCACGAGCACGAGATTCGCAAAACGGAAGGCGCGTTCAAGTTCCTCTTTGACGCGCCGCGCCGCTTTCATGGAAGACTTAGGGCAGTTACTGGCGGCTGCGCCCTTCAGCATTATCGCCGCCGTCATTGACAAGACCGGTTTAGTAAACAGGCAAGCCAAGCTCGACAATCCATATCACCTGGCGTTGCGCTTTTGCCTCGAACGTTTGCACTGGCGCCTCAACGAACTTGGGGCAGGTGCGCCGGTCACGCATCTGGTTTTTGAGAAACGCGGGAAGCGGGAAGACCAAGAGTTGGAACTGGAATTTTACCGCATTTGCGCGGGCGCGAACGAATGGCAACAACCGCTGCGATTCACGCCGGTTTTTGCCGACAAGAAAACCAATTCCAGCGGGTTGCAATTGGCTGATTTGGTGGCGCGCCCCATCGGGCTTTCGGTGTTACGGCCAGACCAACCCAACCGCGCGTTCGACATCCTGAAAACAAAGTTTGTCACCGGCCCGGATGGCGCCGTTGAAGGTTGGGGGTTGCAAAAATGGTGAGTAGCGGACTGGCTGACTGAAAAAGCAAAGGCCCTGATTTTCATCAGCGCCTTTGCTTCATTGCTTAGCTTAAGCCGACTGGGTATTCCCGGTCCGATGGCCGGGAGTATGCGTGAGCGGTCTTGACCGGTCAAGCGCAAGCGGTAGAAGTATGAAAACATTGGAGCTACTCAAGCACCGTATCGAAGCGATTCCGCTCACCACAGCTTGGTCATTAGGCGAGCTGGCCGAGGCGTGGGGCGCGACTGGATTCAGACCCTGATGGTGCAACTCAGGGAAACTGGTGTGTTGCACTGTGAAGGACGTGGCCCGGCAGCTCGCTGGACATATCAAGCCCCAACTTCAACTGAAGACAGTAGTGGGGGTAGTACCTCTTAGTGAGGGTATTAGTGAGGGTAGTAATGAAGAAGCTATTCCAAGAACTTACCTTTCCTCTGATCGCCGTACTCGCCGCCTTCGTCATCGGCGGTCTGGTCGTGCTCGCCATCGGCGACAATCCCATCACCGTGTACCGGCTGCTGCTTTCATCGGCCTTCGGTTTTTACGACGCGCTGGGCAATTTCACCTTCGACAATTGGGGCTACACGCTGTTTTACGCGACGCCGCTGATTTTCACCGGGCTGGCGGTGGCGGTGGCCTTCAAGTGCGGGCTGCTGAATATCGGCGCGGAAGGGCAGTTGTATGCGGGCGCGTTTGCCGCCGCCTGGGTCGGCATCACCTTTGCCAAACTGCCCGGCTTTGTGCTGGTGTTGTTGGCGATGCTGGCGGCGATGTTGATTGGCGGTCTGTGGGGCGCGATCCCGGGTTTGCTCAAAGCGCGCTTCGGTTCGCACGAAGTCATCAATACGATCATGATGAATTTCATCGCGGTCGGGCTGGTCAGTTACTTCACGCAACAGTTTTACAAAGCGCCGGGCGATCCGATTATGCAAACTGCGGAGATCGCCAAACAGGCCCACCTGCCGCGCGTGCACGCCTTCTTCCCGCCTTTCCCCGAACGCATCCCGTTGAATGTCGCGTTTTTGCTGGCGTTGCTGGCGGCGTTTTTGGTCTGGCTGTTTTTGTGGCGCACAAAGTGGGGCTTTGAGATTCGCGCGGTGGGCTCAAATCCTTCGGCGGCGGAATACGGCGGTATCAGCGTGCCGCGCCAGATCATGCTGGCGATGGCGTTGTCGGGCGCGCTGGCCGGGATGGTTGGTGTGAATGAGGTGCTGGGTTACCGCTATCGTTACTATCACGACTTTTCGCCGGGCTACGGCTTCACCGGCATCGCGGTCGCGTTGCTGGGCCGCAATCATCCGGTGGGCATCGTGCTGGCGGCGATTCTGTTTGGCGCGCTGATTCGCGGCGGCCTCTTCGTAGACATCTTCACCGACAAAGTCTCGAAAGACTTGGTGCAGGTGTTGCAGGCGATCATCATTTTGTTTGTGGCGATGGAAGCCTTGTTCCGAGGCGGTCTGAAACGATTTGCCAGTCTGAGGTCTGATATCTGAGGTCTGCCCTATGCTCAAAAACATTTTCAACTACACGCTGATTGCCTCAGTGCTGCGCTTGTCCACGCCGTTGATCCTGGCCGCGCTGGGCGGGCTGTACTCCGAACGCAGCGGCGTCATCAACATCGCGCTCGAGGGCATGATGCTGGCCGGGGCCTTCACGGCGGCGGCGGTCACGCTTTACGCGCACAGCCCCTGGGTAGGCTTGCTGGCCGCGATGCTGGCCGGCGTGCTGGTGGCGTGGCTGCACGCGGTGGCGACGATCAGTTACAAAGCCGACCAGGTCGTCAGCGGCACCGCGATCAACATCCTGTTTCTGGGCGTCCCCGCGTTGCTTTCGGGCGCGCTCTTCGATTCGACGGGGGCGACACCGCAGTTGCCGAAAGACCAGGTCTTGCCCGACGTGACGTTATTCAATGCCGTCAGTTCGCCGAGGCTGGCGTCGGTGTTCAATCAAAAGCCGCTCGTCTATCTGGCGTTTATTTTGGTGGGCGTGACGTTTTACGTGCTCTATCACACGCGCTTCGGCTTGCGCTTGCGCGCGGTGGGCGAGAACCCAGAAGCGGCGGACACGGCGGGCGTGAGCGTGCGGCGGATGCGTTATGCGGGCGTGCTGATTTCGGGCGCGCTGGCGGCGCTGGGCGGGGCTTATCTTTCCATCGGCCAAAACTCGCTCTTCACGCGCAATATGACGGCGGGGCGCGGCTTCATCGCGTTGGCGGCGCTGATCTTTGGCAAGTGGGACCCGGTGGGCGCGCTGCTGGCGTGTTTGCTGTTCGGGCTGGCTGAAGCGGTGGCGATTCGCATGCAGGGGACGGTCAACATTCCTAATCAGTTTATTCAGTTGATTCCGTATGTGCTGACGATGGTGGCGCTGGCGGGGCTGGTGCGCCGGGCGTCGCCGCCGAAGGCGTTGGGCGTGGCGTATGCGAAGGAGTAATTGCAAGCCATTGAACTTGCCACTGAACTTGATGGTTGTAAGGAAGACGTGTTTGGTATGATCCGGCTGTGACAAAGCAAGCGCAAGACCCCGCGAGTGTGAATAAGGAGATAAGCAAAATGAGATGGCGTGTTGCCTTGGAATACGATCAAGAAACAGGCGATTGGGCGGCTTGGTGTCCTGAGTTGCCGGGCTGCGCTTCGGCGGGCTTGACCGAAGCCGAGGCGCTGGAAAATATCCGTGAGGCGATTGAGCTTTACTTGCAACCGGATCAGATCGAATTGGCCGCAGGAGCCGTGTTGCAGGAGGTCTTTGTCTGATGAGCGAGCGGATGCGCCGCATGACTGCGCGCGAGGTTGAAAGTTTGCTGGCGCAGTATGGCTTTCGGTTGATCTCGCAAAAAGGCAGCCATCGCAAATGGCGCAATGCGCAAGCGGGCTTGCAAGTGATCGTGCCCGAGCATCGCGGTCGCGACCTGCCTCTCGGCACGTTGCGCAGCATTCTCAAAGGGGCTGAAATTCCTGAAGCTGAGTGGAAAGAGTAACGCTCGTTTTGGCGCCTGTTTCCTCACCTACCTTTAACAACTCATCCCACCGTGTCGTGTAACACGCCGACCGCAACTCACTGCGCATCTTCCACTGTGCTCCCTGTTCCGGCACGCCAAACAGCACCGTATCCTGCCCGAATTTCGCGTTGACTTCATCCAGCGCCAGCATCAGCCGCCGCGCGCGCTCGTGGCGCTCGTGGCCCCAGAGCCGCAGCGGCAAGGCTTCGGCCGCCGTCAAATCCGTCAGCATCACGCCCGCTTTGGCATAGCGGCGTCCGCGTTCGTAAATCTGCGGCAAGCCGGCCAGCGCCACATGCAACAATTCAGGCGTCGTGTCGGTCTTGGGCGTGAGCGGAAGCGTGATCGAGCCGCTGTACCGTTCGTCTTCGTCGCGAAAACGATTGGTGCGCAGATAGACCGTGAACTGGCCCGCGACCTGGCCGCCCCGGCGCAGCTTTTCGGCGGCGCGGATGGTGTGGTAGGTCACGGCGGCGGCCAGGTTGTCGTAATCATAAATGGCTT
>JAYUCP010000551.1:0-3467 GCA_043740245.1 Acidobacteriota bacterium
TGTTTTTGCAACGCGCGCATCACCAGCGCATCGAGCGGTCGCGGCACGCTGGGGTTGACGATGGACGGCGGCAGCGGCATCTGTTCGACCTGCTTGCGGCGGATCGAAGCGTCCGGGTTGGTCGTGTCATCGGGGGTGAACGGCAATTGGCCGCAGAGCATTTCATAGAGCGAGATGCCCAGCGCGTAGATGTCCGAGCGCGCGTCGAGTTCTTTCAGGCCGAATTGTTGCGGCAGCAAGATCGCTTCGGGCGGCATATAAGCCGACGTGCCGGGCGTGAAGCGTTGCGTTGACGATTCGCGGCGTTGCTGGACTTTGACGATGCCGAAATCGCTGATCTTGATCGTGTCGGGGTCAACCAGCAACATATTGGCCGGTTTGATGTCGCGGTGAACGATGCCGATGCGCTCTTCACCTTCCCAGCGGTATTTGAAATTGTGCGCATAGTCCATCGCGTCCAGCGCCTGCACGAACAGGCGCAACGCGCGCTGATAGGGCAGGGGGCCGGTTTCGTAACGAATCGCTTCGGTGAGGTTCGAGATGCGGCGGCCTTTGTGTTCGTAGCCGGGCACGTATTCGAGCAGCAGGAAGTGCTGGTCGGTGTCGTTGACCTTTTCGATGGCGAATTGCGTGACGCTGACGATGTGCGGATGTTTGAGCTGTACCTGAATGTTGGCTTCGCGGATAAACAGGTCTTGCAACAGGGCGGCCTGGCGCTCGTTTTTCGGCGTCAGCGTTTTGATGGCGACTTGTTGTTTGTATTCGGTCAGATAGGCGCTCTCGGCAAGATAAACTTTGCCCATGCCGCCCTCGCCGATCTCTTTGAGAATGCGGTAGCCGCAGACGATTTTGCCGATCAGGTCATTTTGCGCATTAGGCACAAGCACGTTTGTTATAGGCGTATTTGATGGTGTAGGCGGTGATGTGGGCATGGTCGGGCGTTGTGGGATGAACTGCGACGGGCGAAACCGAAGCCGTTGAAACGGGGCCGCAACCAGCCTGGTTGCGGCCCCGTTTTACGCTCATTCCGTCACTTCTTCTTTTTATCCTGCTTGGTATTCACGCCGCGCTTTTCCAACTGCTGGTAGAGGAGCTTGGCCTCTTTCGATTTGCCAGCGAGTTTGTAAGTGTCGGCGAGCGCCAGCATAAAAGACGTATTCTCCGGCTCAATAACATTGGCGCGTTTGAAGGCGTCTATTGCTTCCGCGTAACGTTGTAGCGCAACGAGGGCGCTGCCCAGGTTGGAAAGTGGCGTGGTGTTACGCGGGTCGAGTTGCGCGGCTTGTTGGAAATGCACAATGGCTTCGTCCCATTTGCGCAGGGACGCCAGCGCGGTGCCCAGGTTATTTTGAATCGTCGAACTGCGCGGTTCCAGGTTGGCGGCCAACGTGAACTCTTCGACCGCTTCGGGCGGACGATTCATTTTCATGAAAAGATTGCCCAGGCTGTTGCGCGGAAACGCCCATTGCTTGTCATAAGAACAGGCGCGCAGGTACGAGCGCAGCGCGTCATCAAGCCGGCCTTGCAGCGAATAGATACCGCCCAGGTTGACGTGCATAAAGGCATCGCCCGGCGTTAACTGCACGGCCTTTTCGCCCTCGGCAGTCGCGCGCGGGAAGTCTTTCAGGTCGGCGTAAACACGGCCCAAAATCGAATGCGCCACCGCCGATTCAGGCGCGAGTTGCACCGCGCGTTCGGCCAATTGCTGCGCTTCGGTCAATTGTCTGGCGGTGCGCAACGCATTGGCCAGGCCGGCATGGGCTTCACCGAATTTTGCATCTTTCTGTACGGCCAGCCGATATTGCTCAATCGCTTGCTCGCGTTTGGCGCGATCACCGGTGCGGAACAGCGCGTTGCCGTAGTTGTTATGAATGCCTGCATCCGTCGCGCCCGCTTTGATGGCGGCTTGATATTCGGCAATCGCCTCGTCCCAGCGCTTCAATTCATAAAGCGTGTCGGCTCGACCGCGCCGGGCTTCGAGGGAATTGGGCTGTTGCGCGAGCAACTGCTGATATTCCTTGTCGGCTTGGGCGTAGTCTTTGGAGTCGTGCAACGCATCGGCCAGGCCCAGCCGCGCATCGGTGGAACTGGTTTGCAGATTGAGCGCCTGCCGGTAGGCCTCAATCGCATCGCGTTGTTTGCCCAGCGCAGCCGCAAGGTCGGCGCGCGTCATGGCTTCTTCATAGGGCGAGACCTTAACCAGGCCGGGCGCGTTGGCCGGCGCAACACCAGCCGTGTTGACCGGCGCGGCAACCAGCACGGTATTGCTGGCGGCGGCGGTGTTGGGCAAGGCATTGGGCGTGGGCGTGGCGGCCGCTATGACATTTGGCCGTGGCGCCGGGCGCATGGTTGTGCCTGCCATCGAACTGACATCGGCGATCAACGTGTCGTTCTTACGCGTATTGTTACGCGCGATGAATTTGCGGATACGCTTGGCTTGGAACAGCGGCGCGGGGTCGTCATTGACGCCCAGATGTCCGATGTCCTGCGCGACAGCTAGAAAAGTGAAAAGCGTCAACACCAGCCCGGACGCGGACAGCACAGGCAGAGTGGCTTTGAACTTCATACGACTCCTTTTTGGGCGGGGCACCGATTGCATAGAACGCAATGTTAAGTTTGGTTTTCTGGAATGAGCCAACTCAGCAGCCGGTGAAGCAGCCGCGCCGCGCGCTTTCACTGCCGTGAGGCACAAGCCGCGCCTGTCAAAGCGATTTGTGACGCGGCAAAGACGGCGCAACTATACACTATGGTTGCTTTCGTTGCCCACTGTTTAATTGATACTTCACGTTAGTTCTGTGTGCGGGGCCAGACGGCTGGCCCCTTCGTGGTTGGGTACAGCGAAGTTTCGCTGCCCGTGGTTGTCTGAAAATTTCTCTTTGAGATTTGCCTGTTGTCCTTGCTCAAGCCAGCTCTTGCGTGAGCGGCGAGCAGTGAAAACGAACAGTGTCAAACGGAAGCTGAACTTCATTCAACCGCGTTTGAATCGGCCAGGTTTTGCGTGGGGAGAAAGGAGGGAGGGGCCTGTTCTATAAATTCGGGCGAGACAAGAACAGGCCCCATATTGGGGGGGTTCAAAGGAGGAGTTTTGCATGTTCCCTGCCTAAGGGTCGTGGGCAGACGGGAGACACGCGACCGGCAAACCTCGTGTGCGCTGTGCGAGCGATAGCAACAGCGCAATGTCGTGCGGCGAAGCGGCAGCGTTCATGGGTGATTGCGCTTCGCGTTGGGCCACCTGCAAGTGGCGTTAAAGTTGTTCAGAGCGCGCTGTCCGCTGCCCACGATCAGCAGACAACGCGCCCCGCGCTCAGCGACCCAGAGGGCCCGAGCACGAACCAGACCTTGCATCGAAGTGCCGCGACGATGACAAAGATCCGGCTGAAGGTTTATCGCACGAACAACTTCACGCTGTCGGCCAAGCTTGCCAGAACAGCGATGCCCCGGGCGTTCTGACAAACCGACCCCGGCCA
>JAYUCP010000552.1:0-8398 GCA_043740245.1 Acidobacteriota bacterium
CTGGCCGTCCATGTCCACCGCGTACAGATCGAAATCGCGCCCGCGCGGGTCGTTGACGTTGGTCGAAAAAATAATTCGTTTGTTATTCGGGAAGATGAATGGCGCAAACGAGGCTTTGTTGAGATTGGTCACTTGCCGTTTGTTGTTGCCGTTCTCATCCATCAGCCACAGATCGAGCGTCGTCGGGCGGATCATGTTTTCGTTGAGCAAGGCGCTGTAATCGGCCTTCTGCTTGTCGGTTTCGGGATGATGCGCGCGGTAAACGATCCACTTGCCATCCCAACTCCAGAACGGGCCGCCGTCGTAACCGAGCGTGTTGGTCAGTTGCTTCAGGTTCTTGCCGTTCTTGTCCATCGTCCAGATTTCGAGATCGCCGCTGCGCAACGAAGTGAAAACGATCTTGCCGTCGGCGCGAATCGTGGCTTCGGCGTCGTAACGCGGTGCGGGTGCGAGCAGGCGCGGATTGGAGCCGTCCGCATTGGCTTTGATGATGTCGAAGCCTGGATACAAGGCCCAGACGTAGCCCTTCGACATATCGGGTTTTGGCGGGCACACGGGATCAGCCTTGTAGGTCGAGGCGTAGATGATGGATTTGTTGTCGGGCGTGAAATAGGAGCAGGTCGTTTTACCTTGTCCATTCGAGAGCATCTTCATCCCCGTGCCGTCAATGTTCATCGTAAAGATTTGATCGCAGCCATCGCCTTTGACCGCGCGCTGAAAGGTCAGCCGCTTGCCATCGCGCGCAAAATACGCTTCGGCATTTTCGCCCTCAACAGTCAGTTGCTTGATGTTGGCGAGATGCTTTTCGCCGGGGAAGGCGAGCGATTTGGCCGCTTGCGGCGGTGTGGGGAGCGGTTGCGACGCCAGGGGAAAATAGGCGGGCACGGCACAGAGCGCCAGTAAAAAGAAAAACGCAGCTTTCATTGCAATTCCTCACAGTGATGGATTGAGGTCGTGACGCCAGTGTCGCGATTGAACCGGCGCGCTCACTTTAGCGTTTGTGACGAATCTTTGATAGTCGGATGGCGTCAACGATTTGCCCGTGCAGCTTGTTGCAGCTTTCAGCGTTGGCGCAATGCCTGGAAGACCATCACCATTCCCAGAAACCCCAGAATCACAAAAGTGATGACCAGCGGTTTCTTGTTATCAGCCAACGCTTCGATAAAACCTTGAATGGATGCGCCGAAGAACGCGCCGCCGACAATCAAGAGAAATTCTCTTGACCAGGACGTGTAGTGGATTTGGGCTAAGGTTGTGTGCGCCTGCTCGACATGCACGCGCTGCACCTGATCGGCGCGTTGGCGCGTGGCGAGCATTTTGGCAAGTTCGATCAGTGAGTTTTCGTAGTCGGTCGCCAGCGTGCTGGCGAGTGTCTCGGCGTGCGCATTGAGCGTGATTTCCGCGTTGGGCAAGGGGCTGAGTTGGGTTGGTTGAGACTCTTCCATTTAGGGCTTCTCTCCTTTCAGGCGCAGCGGCATTTCCGCGTTGATGGCGTCGAAGAGAACTTGCTGGGGTTGTTTGTCGGCGGCAGCTTCACGCTACTTCGAGCGTTTGAGCAGCTTGCGGTAAAGCAGCGCGCTGCCTGCCAGCAGCCCAACTGAGACGGCAATGATCAGCAGTCGCATTGCTACTTCCGCAAACACTGTCTGTGGCGGCGTGGCCGCCCGGTGCATAGCGAACGGGATGAGCAAAAGGATGTTGAGCGCCATCGTACACACGCTGAATAGCACTCCCAACCATGCCGACGACATTCCGCTGTAGTTTCGTTCGTGTTTTGTCATAAGTTTTCTCCTGAACCGCCGCCATTTTTTATCCCTTTCCAACTGGGGTCAAGACCATATTTAAGCGAGCCGTGCTGCCACAGCAGGCGGCTTCCTCCCGCGCATTCAAGTCAATTCCGGCCAACACCGGCAACGGATGGCCCAGCCGCAAACCGAGGATGAGCCATCCTTCCAACACTTCCTGCAACTCTGCGCGGCAGGTTTCCAGCTTGTCCGTATTGCAGTAAACACCCGGCAACGCCGGAATCTCGCCATAAAACGTGCCGTCGGTCAGCGCCTCAAATTTCGCCTGGCGCATGGCGGTTTGAATGTATTGCGTAAGCATAGGTCAGACCTTTCTAGCGCACCTTTCTACCGAGAGGCCGTCGCCGCATGCGGCTGCAACCACTGATCGAACCAGCCCAAGACCGTCTTGTACCACAACTCGCTGTTCTGCGGTTTCAGCACCCAATGGCCTTCATCGGGAAAGTACAACAGCTTCGACGGCACGCCGCGCCGTTGCAGCGTGCTGAAAAGTTGCAAGCCTTCGCCGACGGGCACGCGGTAATCCAGTTCGCCGTGCACGACCAGCGTCGGCGTCTTGAATTTGGCGGCGTGCGCAGACGGCGACCATTTGGCGTAAAGCTCCGGGTTCGTCCAGGGCGTGCCTTTGAACTCCCACTCCTGGAACCAGAGTTCCTCGGTTGCATACATGCTCGTCGTGCTGAAAATGCCGGCGTGCGTGACGAAGGCTTTGAAACGATCCGTATGGCCCATCATCCAATTGGTCATGTAGCCGCCATACGAACCGCCCGCCGCGCCCATGCGTTGCGGGTCAACGTAGCCGCGTTTGACCACCGCATCCACGCCCTTCATCAAGTCTTCATACACCGCGCCGCCCCAGTCGCCGCTGATCTGTTCGGTAAAGGCCTGGCCGTAGCCGGTCGAGCCGTGCGGGTTGAGCGTGACGGCGACATAGCCGCGCGCGGCCCACATCTGCGCGTTCCAGCGATAGCCCCAATTGTCCATCCACGCGCCTTGCGGGCCGCCGTGCACGAGCAAGACCAACGGATACTTTTTGGCCGCGTCGAATTGCGGCGGTTTGTAAATGAAGCCGTGAAGGCGCGACGCTTTGCCGCGTCCGATGTCTGACGTGACTTTCACTTTGCCGAGCCTGGCCGAGCGCGTCACCGGCATTTTCGCGCCGTCGTATTCGATCTCTTCGGCGGGCGTCAGATCGAGTTGCGCCAGCAAGGCCGCGTTCGCCGTGGTCAATTGCGTCACGCCGGAACCGTCGGCCTTGGTCTTGAAGACTTCGGCGGGCATGGCCGAACTCGAACGCGTGAAGACCAGCGTCTGGCCGTCGGCGGAAACATTCGCGCCGCCATTCGAACCGTCTTTGACGATCAACACAAACTTATCGCCGTTGAGCGGCGCGCTCCAAAACACCTCGTGGCCGCGCTCCTGCCCGCTCACAATTAAGTGTTGGCTGTCGGGCAGCCAGAGCAAATCTTCGACCCAGCGGTCAAAGCCAACCGACAACTCGCGCGCCGTGCCTTTCGCGCGGTCATAGAGCAGCAGGCGGAAGCGATCCGACTCAAAGCCATTGCGCACTTGCGAACGGTAGGCGATCCATTTGCCATCGGGCGAATAGCGCGGCGTCGTGTCGCTGCCGGTGTTCGCGCCCGTGATGCGCTTTGGCTCGCCGCCATTCACCGAAACGATGAACACGTCGTTGTTGGTGCTGATGGCTTCGTCCTTTTCGGTGTTGCGCGCAAAGGCGACCTCGCTGGAATCGGGCGCGAAATCGAAGGCCGTCGGATCGCCCAACGAAAAAGGCGGCGTATCGAAATCGCCCGGCGTTAAATCTTTTGGCTCGCCGCCTTCTGACGAAACGACAAACAGGTGCGAGCGCTTGCCGCGTTTGAACTCCGTCCAATGCCGGAAAAGCAAATGATCGGCGATAACGGCTTTGACCTTGCTTTTCTCTTCGGCCTCGGCGCGTTTGGCGACGCAATTGAACGAGGCGCAATCGGGATAAACATCGGTCGTGAAGGCGAGCAGCTTGCCATTGGGCGACCAGATGAATTCGCTCACGCCTTCGGGCGCGTCGGTGACTTTGCGCGCATTGCTGCCATCTGCGCTGGCGACGTAAATCTGCGGCGCGCCATCGCGCGTCGAAAGAAAGGCAAGCCACTTGCCATCGCCAGACCAGCGCGGCGAAAAATCATTCTTGTCCGACGTGATGAATGGTTGCGCTGAACCACCGCTCGTTGAGACAAGCCAGATACTGCGTTTGGTGCGATTGGCGTTCTTATCCACATCGCCGACGACGTAAGCCACGCGCGCGCCATCGGGCGAAACCTGGGCATCGCTCAGGCGCTTGATCGCCATTAGGTCGTCAAAGGTGAGCGGGCGTTTGGTTTGTGCCAGCGCGGTGAAACTTAGCGCGGCAAGGATGAATAGCAGAGCGGGCAGTTTGATCGAATGCTTCATAAAATCCTCCATACTTTGGGCAGCGTCGGGCGGGGATGCGAAATTGCGAGCGCGAGTATAGCAATAAAAAATCATGCGCGCTTCCTGGCTCGGATAGCGTATGATGCGCGCCGCGCGGAGAACAACCACAATCCATCACACCCATCAATGGCCTCACCTGCTTGCCCCGCCGCGTGACCATTTCATTTCCATCTGCTACCCGGAGTGTTTCGATGCGCCCTGACCGACGGTTCCTGCTTGTTCTGTTCACCGTGCTATTCATCTGTTCACTGGCTGTATTCGCGCAAGACAGCGTTGCCGAATGCGCCAACGCCTTACTGGCCGCTAAAGACGAAGCCGCGCGCGCGGCCTGGCTCGACGCGCATCCCGCCGCGCTCACCTCGGCGCTCGCCGCTGAATTGTTGCAACGCGGCGAAGCAGCGCAAAAACAGCGCGCCAACCCGCAAACCGAAGCGGCCTTCAGCGCCGGGCTGATTGTGACACGGCGGCTGGCCGATAGAGCCGGACAAGCGCGCTGTCTCAGAGGGCTGGGCCAGTTGCATTACGAACTGGCGCGCTATCCCCAGGCCACAGAGTTTTACCGGCAAAGCCTCTCGCTCGCCCGCGCCGCCGCCGACCGGGCGGGCGAGAGCCGCGCGTTGCAGGGGCGCGCGCAAGTCGAGCGCGTGCTGGGCGCCAGTGACGACGCCTTGCGCGATTACCAGGCCGCGTTGGCGCTGGCCGAACCGCTGGGCGATGAAAAACAACTGGCGGGCTTGTTCAACGGGCTGGCCGTCGTCACGCGTGGCATGGGGCGGTTCGATGCGGCGGCGGATTACATTCAACGCGCCATGGCTCTTTACGACCGGCTCGACGATAAGGAAGCCCGCGCGGGTGTGCGGCTCAACCTCGGCGACATCCTGTATGCGCGCGGCTTGCTCGACGACGCTTTGACCACTTACCGGCAAGGGCTGGCGTTGAGCGAGCAATTACAAGATCAGCGCTTGCTGGGCATGTTTTACAACCAGCTCGGCCTCGTCGAACTGGAGCGCAACAACCTGGGCGCGGCGCAGGAATACCTGGAAAAAAGCTTGCCGCTCAAACGCGCCGCCGGCGATCAGCGCGCGCTCAATTACACGCTCACCAATCTGGGGCTGCTCTATTACCGCTTGAATGATTTCAATAAGGCGCTCGAATACTACCGCCAGGCGCAAGCCAGCCAACAACAGGCTGGCGAAACGCCCGCCCTGGCCGGCCTGCACATCAACATCGGCAGCGTCTATCAGGCGCAAGGCGAACACGCCGCCGCGCGCGCCCAATATCAGCAAGCGTTGCAACTTTCCGAAACACTCAAACGTGCCGACCTGCGCGCTGAAGCCGTGCAGCATCTGGCTGAGATCGCTTATGACAGCGGCGAGAAAACCGAAGCCTGGCGCTTGTTCGAGCAAAGCCTGGCGCTGACCGAACAATACGGCGGCCCCTACAAACGCCTGCGCGCTTACGGCAATCTGACGATGTACTATCACCTCGAAGGCCGCCCCGCAGAGGCCTTGCGTATGTTCGAGCGGACAATTGCGCTGTCCGAAGAAAAGAAACTGGGCAGCGAACTCTGGTTTGATTACGCCGTGGCGGGCGCGGCGCTGCACAGCCTGAAGCGCCTGGACGAGGCGCGCCAGATGCTGAATAAATCTATCGCGCTGCTCGAAGCGATGCGCGGCGAACTGGGCGGCGGCCAATTGGCCGAACCGCGCTTTCTGCGCCACCGCCTGCTGCCTTACTTTGAATTGATGAGTCTGGCGTTGACTGAAGCGCAGCCGGTCACGGCGCTGGCCTACGCCGAACAGGCCAAGGCGCGCGTGCTCTTCGACCTGCTGCAACACGGGCGCGCCGATGTCAGCAAATCCATGACCGCCGCCGAACGCGCCGCAGAGCGCCGCTTGAACGACGCCATGACCGCGCTCAACGTGCAGCGCCAGCGTGAACAAACACGCCCGCAACCCGCCGCCGCGCGCCTGGCCGAGTTGGACGCGCGGCTGACGGAAGCGCGCCTTGACTATGAGACCTACCAAAACACGCTCTTCGCCGCGCACCCTGACCTGCGCGTGCAGCGCGGCATGCCGCCGCCCTTCACGCTTGCTACCGCCGCCGCGCTCTTGCCCAATGAACGCACGGCGCTGCTTGAATACGTTGTGCGCGATCACGAGACGTTGCTCTTCGTCGTCACGCGCGCGCCGCAACCCACGTTGCAGGTCTTCAGGCTGCCGCTGACGGGCGCGCAGGTGCAAACGCGTGTGCGCGAGTTCCGCGCCTTGCTGGCCGCGCGCAATTTGAATTTTGCCGCAACGGCCGGGCGGCTATACGACGAATTGCTCAAACCGGCGGCGGCGCTGCTGCGCGGCAAAACGTCGCTCGTGCTCGTGCCCGACAACGCGCTTTGGGAATTGCCGTTTGAAGCTTTGCGCCAAACCGGCGTGGCGGGCAAGCCGCGTTACCTGCTCGAAGATTTCACGCTGGCGCGCGCGCCGTCGCTGACCGTGCTGGTCGAGATGCAAAAGCTGCGCGCCCGGCGCGCACCCGCCGCGCACGACGCCACGCTGCTCGCGCTCGGTAATCCGGCCTTGCCTGTCAGCGCGCCCGCCAGCTTGCCTGCAACAACGTTACCAACGGGCGCGTCCGCGTCCGCCTCCGCCTTGCGCGCCCTGCCCACTAAAGCTTTGCCGCAAGCCGAGACCGAAGTGAAGGCGCTCGCGCGGCTATACGGCGCGGCGCACAGCCGCATTTACACCGGCGCGGACGCGCGCGAAGACCGCTTCAAGGCCGAAGCTGCCGGCGCTGATGTCATTCATCTGGCGGCGCACGGGCTGCTCAACGACGCCGGGCCGCTCTATTCGCAGATCGTGCTCGCGCAAAGCGCCGCTGGCACCACAGGCCCGGTCAGTGCGGGCGAGACCGGCAACAGCGAAGACGGCTTGCTGGAAGCGTGGGAGTTGATGAAGCTGGATTTGCGCGCCGACCTGGTCGTGCTCTCGGCTTGCGAAACCGGACGCGGCGCGGTCATTCCGGGCGAAGGCGTGCTGGGCTTGAGTTGGGCGCTCTTTATCGCGGGCGCGCCGACCGTCGTCGTCAGCCAATGGCAAGTGGATGCGGACGCGACCACCGCCATGATGATCGAATTCCACCGGCAATTGCTGGGGCATTCGTCAGGCGCAAAGGCCGCAGCTTTGCGCACAGCCGCGTTGAAGCTGTTGCGCGGCTCATATCGTCATCCGTTTTATTGGGCGGGCTTTGTGGCGGTAGGGGCGGCGAATGAAAGCCGCGCCAGTACCGTGCCGCCACTGTGATGGAGCGAAGGTCTAAAAAAATTTAGCCAGCTTGAGCCACTTCCGCCCTGCTTTGCGCATTACCGGATAGCAAGACAGATCACGCGGCTTCTTTCCGCTCTGCAACGAGCGGAAAAAAGCCGGACTACGCCTTCAACCTGCACGTTTCCAGGAGGTAAATTCTATGAGACGCCAGCGCCGACTCCGCTGCCTGCTCTGCTCCCTGCTGCTTGGATTGTCAGCTCTCGCCTGGCTGCTGCTGGGCACGCCGCTACCGTTTGCGGTGGCGGGCCGCGCGGCCCAGACGTGCACGTTCAGCCTCACGTCCGCCGCGTCGAATTTTCAGGCGGGCGGCGGCAGCGGCGGCGTGGCCGTGACGGCCTCACAAGCGTCATGCACTTGGACAGCCACCAGCAATGCGCCCTGGCTCAGCATCACGGCGGGCGCGGCGGGCACGGGCAATGGCTTGGCCGGCTTCACGGTGGCGGCCAATCCGGGCGCGGCAGTTCGCACGGGCACGTTGACGCTGGCGGGGCAGACCTTCACGGTGAATGAGGACGGCGGGCTGGCGGGTTTGCAGTTCTATCCGCTGCCGGCGCCGGTGCGCTTGCTCGACACTCGGCAAGGGACGAGTCCGAATGCCTGTTCGCAACCGAATATGCCGATTGCGGGCAACATGGTGCGGACGCAAGCGGCGCGGAATTTCTGCGGTCTGCCTGCCAGCGCGCAAGCCATCACCGGCAATGTCACGACGGTGCAATCCGGCGGCGGCTTTCTGACGCTGTATCCCAGCGGCGCGGCGCAACCGACCGTCGCCAGCACCAATTTCACGGCCAACGAAAT
>JAYUCP010000553.1:0-21019 GCA_043740245.1 Acidobacteriota bacterium
TTTTCAACGCTCAATTGCATGCGAATGCTTTGGAACAAGGCTTCGCCAAGCTCAAAGACTCGAGCGCGCAAATCCTGAGCGGTGCGTTCGGTGACGGCTTTGTCCAGCAAGGCTTCGGCTTGCGCCATCGCCGTCGAAGAGCCGAACAACCGAGCTTCGTGCAATTTGTTCATCGCCTGGTCTTCCAGCGAGGTTTCGTACATCGCGCGGCTGCGGACGTAAGCGTCGTAATAAGCTCGGTACAGCGCCTGCTGAAAACGCCAGTTCATCAAATCGCGCGGGCTGGCGTTGCGCTCCATCGTTTGAAATTGCTGTAGCGTGACGTTGATTCCGTAATTCGTGGCAACCGGGCCGCGCCAGTTTTGTTCCAGCGCCAGCAAGCCCTGCGCAAAGCTGTCGGCGTATTTCGCGCCGATAAAGTAGCGGCTGTAATCGTGCAGAATTTCCAGCACATCGGTTTCAGGATTCCAGCCCAGCGCGCTCCAGATGATTTTGTTGACGTCGTCGTTGCAGCCTTCGGAATAGGTGATGAAACCATTCGTCGCCGGTTGCAGCAAACGAAAAATCAGTGCCTGATCGGTGGGACGCGGATTGATGATTTCGCGCGCTTCGGTCAAGGCAAAAGCCAGGTCCCAATCGGGCACGGCAAATTGCGACTGGCGCGAATGCGTGATGTCGGGGTAGTGCCGAATCGGGTATTTCGCGGGCAGCGCGGCGCGCATCTGCGGCAAGGTCAAACGCGATTGCGGGCCGTAAACAATACCGCTCAGCCATTTCGGTTCGGCGCGCACAATGCCCAGAAATTCATCCAGCCACGCCTGCGTGAAACCCTGCGGCGCGACCCACATTCCGGCATTCGGATGGTAGCGCCGCAAATTCGCCGTTTGCTTTTCCAGCAAGTTCAGCAACAGCTTCGGCGGCGTATTGCCGGGATCGCCGCCGGGCACGAAGACGGCGTCAATGCGCGGCAGTTTTTTGAAAACCTCGCCCCATTCGTTGAGCGCAAATTCCACGGTCTTTGCATCGCCGTAATCCTTGTCGAGCGCCGGATACCAAATCCAAACATCCAGTCCGTAATCCGCGCAAAGCTGCGACATCGCAATCATCATCTGCATGGGCGGCAGCGGAAAATGCGGGCTGTCGGCATCGTCATCCGAACGCGGCGGAATCAACTCAATCGCATTCGTACCCCAGACGGCAAGGTCGCGGATGTATTGCTCCCACATCGCCACATTCCATCCATCATACGAATTCGTCTTCGGGCGATAACCGAGTTGATGCCCGCGCAATGGGTATTTGGGTGCGGTCGTGAGGTTGAGCGGAGTAGTCAGCGTGATTTTGGTTTTTTCGATGCGCAACGCGCGCAGCAAATGGCCCACGCCAAACAGCACGCCGCGCGCATCGTTGCCGCTGAGCGAAATTGAATTGCCAGCGGTTTTGATTTCGTAGCCTTCGCGCGGTAGCACTTCTTTGTTGCCGGCGCGGGCCACTGTGATGACGGGCGCGTTGTCGCCGGGCGCTTGGCTGACGCGCGTCCAACGCACCTGCGAACGTTGCTCGACCTCTTCGATAAGCATCTGCACGGCTTTATTCTCCGGGCCGGAGAAATTTGCCGGCGCCACCACCACCGCGCGGGTGAGATCAAGCGTGGAGTTCGTTTGCGCGAAAGCAGATGACGACAAACCGCCAGCCAGCAGGTACGAAACAACCAGCGTGCGAAACAAAGCGCTACGCAATTTCATGAAGCCGATCCTTTGTGGGAAGGGGAAGTAACATCAACATAGAATTTTCGGGCAAGTTTCACTCACCGGATAACAGTGTGCGCATCTGGCAGAGGAATCCGGGCAAAGGAATGCCTTCAATTGACTGGAACGATGATTCCTTTGCCGTGATTCCCCTGTCTGCCCGCTGTTGGTTTTGCCTATGCCCTACAGCGCGCCGCCAGCACAAAACCCCAAGCCGACAGTGCGCCTGTAAAGATCAGGCCGGGAACCGAGAACCAATAGGGCACAGTCCAGCCCGCGATCACGATTCCCCAACCGAAGATCAAGCGCATCAAATGTGCTGCCGCGATTACGAAAAACACAGCGCCACAGAGCAGGAAGTAATTCTTTTGATTCATCGTGTGCCTCCAATACGAAAGAGCCGTCGCGCCAGCTTCAGCTTCGAGCCAGCCCAACGACCTAGTTTACCGTGCTGTCACTTTTACCGAACAGTTTGACATAAAGCAGCGACTGCGCAAGCTGGCAGCGTGAAGCAATTCAAAGCGACCTGTGGCAGTCACGTTTTGGGAGTTTGGCTTTTCGGCCAAAACCAGTTTGTAAATTGATGTAGGGATCAACCCCGCAGCGCAAAGTTTAATGCCGCCTCGCTGAATAATTTCTGGCTTCTTGACGAAGCAGGCAGTATTCTTAGCGCCAGGCTGCAATCGGCCTGCTTCACGTATCCCAAAAACTCTTCGCCATTGCATTGGCGTCACCTGAGCATTCCTCACAGTTGCTTACTGGATGGCGTGCTCACTGTTTCCAGAAGGAAAAAGTCATGTTCTCCCCCACAGGTTCGATCCGCAACTTATTCATAGCCTTCGCCCTCGCACTGACTGTGCTGGTATTGAGTTTCGCCGGTTGGGGCGTGAGCGCGAGCCGTCCGGACAAACCGGCTGACAAGACCAGTAGCGCGAATGCCAAAGCCGCCGCGCCCTACATCGAATACAGACTTTCAGTGCTGGGTGAAAGCGGCGCGCCAGCCACGCCACAAGCGGCCAGCCCCCAGCCCACCGAAGGCCGGCTGACGCGGGCGCAATCATTCAATGGCGATTTGCGCGATCTGCCGCAGACCAAACCCAGGCGCAAGGAACGGCCCGAACGTGAGGAACCCAAGGTCCAATTGCGCACCATCGGTGACGGCGTCACGCGCGATAGTGGCCGTCGGGCATTGGGGCCTAACGCGCCCGCGCCCAGCCCGCTCACCCAGTTCAACGGCCTCGACTTTCTCAATTTTGGCGCGGGGCGTCCGCCCGACACCAACGGCGATGTAGGCCCGGTGTACTTCATCCAATCCGTCAATAGCTCGGTCGGTATCTACCGCAAATCCGACAACGTCAGGGTCGCGGCGTTCAGCCTGGATACCCTGATGAGCCAGGGCAATTTCGGCAACCTGTGCGACACCGATAATTTTGGTGACCCTGTCGTGCTGTACGATTCCTTCGAAGACCGCTGGGTCATCACCGACTTCGCGTTTCAGCTTGACGGTTCGGGTAACGTCATCAATCCGCCCGGCAATTTTCAGTGCTTCGCGGCCTCCAAGACCGGCGACCCGGTTGCTGGCGGCTGGAACTTTTATTCGATTAACACGACGGGCGGGCTGGGCGATTACGGCAAGTTCGGTATTTGGCCCGATGGCCTGTATATGACCGTCAATATGTTCGATTACGCGGCCAGCGGCTCGTTTCAGAATGTTCGTGTGTACGCCTTTAACAAGGCCCAGATGTACGCCAACGCGCCCACTCCGCAGGTCGTCTCGTTTGATCTTGCGCCGAGCGAATTCACGGTCCTGCCCGCCAATGCCCGGCTCCAGACCGGCACGCCCCCGGCGGGCATGCCGAACCTTTATGCCGTGGTCTGGCAATTCGCCAACGTGATCAGCACCTATAAATTTCACGTGGATTGGAACAGCATCTCCTTATCCACTTTCACAGGGCCCTTCGATAGTGTGGCACCCACCAGTTTTGCGATTGGGCCAAGCACTGTGCCGGCCATGGGCGGCAACGCCAACGACACGCTGTCGCACCGGCTGATGATGCAGAACCAGTACACCAACATCAGCGGCGTCGAATCGCTCTGGAACTCCCACACCGTGCAAGGTAGTTCCGCAACGCAAGCCGCCGTCCGCTACTACCAGGTGAACGTCACGGGCGGCACCATTGCCGCGAACACGACGCAGGCGGCAACGCATAACCCCGACACTGCAAACCGTTACATGCCCAGCTTGGCGTTGAACCGTATCGGCGACATGATGATTGGCTACAGTGCATCGAGCAGCACGCTCAAGCCGGCCATCCGCTACGCCGGGCGTCTCGCCGCCGACCCGGTGAACACGCTGCCACAGACCGAGACTTCGCTGATTGAAGGCGCCGGCGCCCAGAATACGAGTAACCGCTGGGGCGATTACAGCACGATGACGCTTGATCCCGATGGCTGTACTTTCTGGTTCACCTCTGAGTATTACGCCGCCGTTGGCGGTGACTGGCAAACGCGGATCGGCTCGTTCAAGTTTCCCGGTTGCACCAATGCCACCAGCGGCACTGTGCAAGGCACTGTGACCGCCACAGTGGGCGGCGCGCCGATTAATGGCGCGACTGTCGCGCTAGGCAGCCGCACGATGACGACCAATGCGAGCGGGTTCTATTCGTTCACCGGCATTCCCGCTGGCACTTATCCCAGCATCACCGCCAGTGCGCCGGGCTTTAACGCCAGCACAGTCGCCAGCCTGGTGGTGAATGGCGGCGCGACGAAGACGCAGAATTTTTCGCTGGGCAGCGCGCCTACGAGCGGTTGTCCGGCTGACACCACGCAGGCTGATTTCCAAACGGGCGTGGCGACAAACGCTGACCTGACCGCCAGCCCCGGCAACGTCATCCTGGCGAGTGTCGCCAGCCTCGACCAGTCGAACACGGCGGGCACGACGACCGGGACAGGCTTTGGCACTCCCAATTGGACGGGCCAGACCTTCATTCCGGCGATTACCGGTACCCTCGTCAAAGTTGATGTCCCACTCTTTTGCGCCAATGGCGCGAGCCCTTGTACAGGCCCGACCGGCAACCTGACACTTTCAGTCCGCAATACGAGCGCTGGTTTGCCGGCTGGCGCGGACTTGGCCAGCGCCACGATCCCGTCGTTTACAAGCAACGCCGGAGCCACGTTCACGGCGACCTTTGGGGCCCCGCCGACTCTAACTTCTGGAACACAATACGCCTTGATTTTGCGCCCGGTTTCCAACCCCGCTGCCGGGAGTTATTTCTGGATTCGCTCCAGCCCCAGTACCTATGCCAACGGTTCGCGAGTAACCAGCACCGATAGTGGTGGAACGTGGGCCACCGATACGACCCGAGACTTTAACTTCAAGACCTATATGGTCACCGGGTACACCGCCTCCGGCAATCTGATTTCTTCGACGAAGGACGCCAATCCCGGCGTGGGCGGCAGCGCCGGTTGGACGACGTTATCGTGGACGGCCACGACACCTGCCAACACGTCCGTACAGTTTCAGGCCGCAGCCAGTAACAATGTGAATGGCCCGTTCAATTTTGTCGGGCCCAACGGTACCGCCGGAACTTTCTTTACCACCAGCGGCGCGTCGCTCAGTCAATTCAATGGCTTGCGTTATCTGAAATACAAAGCCTACCTGAGCACCACCAACAGCGCTGTGACGCCGACGTTGAATGATGTCACGGTCTGTTTTAACAATGCCGCCAACACGCCGCCCACGATCACGGCCGTCGCGGTCGCGCGGCAGGCCGGCAGCCCGGTTGCCAATTCGACCATCGCCAACGTCACCGATCCCGATCAGGCGTTGAATACGCTGGCCGTGACGGTGAATGGCGGGGCGAGCGCGACGGTCAATAACGTGACGGTTTCAGGCATCAGCGTTAGCGCAGGCGGCGTGGTCACGGCGAACGTGCTTGCGGCCTGCGGGGCCACCACGGCGAACTTCACCTTGACAGTCACAGACGCGGCAACGGCAACGGCAAATGCAACGTTGACCGTGACCGTGACGGCCAATAGTGCGCCCACGTTGACTTACAACAATCAATCGGTGGCGGCGGGCGGCGCGCTCAACATCAATCCGGCGACGGGGCCGAGCGACAACGGCAGCGTCAGCACAATCGTGCTGCTCAGCCAGGGCACGTACACGGGCACGATTTCGGTCAACAACGGCAGCGGCGTGGTTTCCATCAGCAATGCGAAGCCGGGTGGCGTGCATACCATCACGATCCGCGCGACCGACAATTGCGGGACGATGACCGATGCGACGTTCACGCTGACGGTGAATTGCCCGACGATCACTCTCGGCCCGGCCACCTTGCCGAATGGCACGGTGGGAACGGGCTACAACCAAACCATCACGGCGAGTGGCGGCACGGCGCCCTACACGTTCAGCGTCAGCGCGGGCACATTGCCGACCAGCTTGACCTTGGCTGCGGGCGGCGCGCTGAGCGGCACGCCAAGTGTGGCGAATACTTTTAACTTTACGGTGCTGGCGACCGATGCAAATGGCTGCACGGGGACGCTGGCGTATGCGGTGAGGATCAACGCGGCGAACACGCTGCCAACGATCAGCGCCGTCGCGGTGAGCCGCCAGCAAGGCAGTCCGGTTGCCAATTCGACCATCGCCAACGTCACCGATCCAGATCAGGCGCTCAACACGCTGAGCGTGACGGTCAACGGCGGCGCGAGCGCGACGGTCAATAACGTGACGGTCTCCGGCCTCAGCGTTAGTGCCGCAGGTGTCGTCACGGCGAATGTGATTGCCGCTTGTGCGGCAACCGCCGCCAACTTCACGCTGACCGTGACCGATGCTGCTTCTGCCACGGCCAATGCGACGTTGACCGTGACGGTGACGGCGAATACTGCACCACTGCTGGCTTACACCGGCCCGCAGAATGTGCTGGCCGGCGGCGCGCTCAACGTTGTCCCCGCTATCGGGCCGAGCGACAACGGCAGCATCAGTTCGCTGGTCGTGCAGAGCATCACGCCGAGCGGTTTCACCGGCACGATCACGGTCAACAGTTTTGGCGTCGTGGCGGTGAGCAATGCCGGGCCAGCCAACAGTTACACCGTGACCATTCGCGCGACGGATAATTGCGGAGCGACGACCGATGCCAGTTTCCGGCTTATGGTCAACGTGCAGGCCTGTACGAGTAGTGGTCTCATACAAGCTGCAGGCTCACCCTATAACGTGGGAGATGAGCCTTCTTCTATTGCTGTGGCAGATTTCAATCTTGACGGCAAGCCTGACCTTGCGGTGGCCAATGGTGCTACCAACAACCTGACGATCCTACTGGGCAACGGCAGTGGAAGCTTTACACAAGCCGCTGGTTCGCCATTCAGCGCAGGTAGTAATCCTTTTTCTGTGGCGGTAGGCGACTTTAACCTTGATGGCAAGCCTGACTTGGCGATCGCCAATTATAATTCCGCCAATGTCACGATCCTGCTGGGCAATGGCAGCGGAGGCTTCACAGAGCCAGCCGGATCACCAGTTAGCGCTGGAAATAGCCCGGCTTCTGTGGCTGTTGGGGATTTCAACCTTGACGGCAAGCCCGACCTTGCGGTGGCAAACACGATCACTTTTGGCACAGTGACGATCTTACTGGGCAATGGTAATGGGGGCTTCACCCAAGCCCCAGGCCCGCCACCTTCAGTTGGTAATGGCCCATACTTTGTGGTGGCTGGGGATTTTAATCTTGATGGCAAACCAGACCTTGCTACAGCCGACACAAATTCCAGCAGCGTGACAATCTTGGTAGGTAATGGTAGCGGTGGCTTTACTCCATCAGCCACCTCACCAGCCGGGACTTTTCCTCATTCTCTCGCGGTCACGGACTTCAACCTCGACGGCAAGCCCGACCTCGCGGTAGCCAACAGAGACTCCCTTAACGTGACAATCCTCTTGGGCAATGGCAGTGGTGGTTTTACTCAACCCGCAGGCTCGCCAATTGCTATCACACTAGGCTCTCCTTATTTTGTGACCGCAGGCGACTTCAATCTTGATGGTAAACCTGACTTGGCTATCCGGGTGGCGGGTCTGGGTGGTGGTAGTAACAGAGTCGAAATTCTGTCAGGGAATGGCAATGGTAGTTTTGGCACAGCTAATAGCACCGAAGCGAGCTTTGGAAGGGCGCTGGCGATTGGGGATTTTGATCTTGATGGTAAGCCAGACCTGGCTACAGCAAATTCCGGCCCAACCATTGTTGACACCGTCTCTGTGCTGCTCAATGCCTGCGCTCCCCCAATGATTGCGGCTACGCCCGTCTCCCGCACAGCCGGGAGCCCTTCCGCCAATTCTCAAATCGCCATAGTTAGTGACACCCAGGATGCCCTGAATACGCTGGCCGTCACGGTCAATGGCAGCGCTTCGGCCACCATCAATGGCCTCACGATCTCTGGCATCAATGTCAATGCAGCGGGTGTGGTGACAGCCAATGTCGTCGCGGCGTGCAGCGCGACCACGGCGAACTTCACCTTGCGCGTCACGGATAGCAGCAGCTTGTTTGCCGAAGCCACACTCAACGTCACCGTCAATCCCAACACACAGCCGATGCTGACCTATGGCAACCAAGCTGTCGCGGCGGGCGGCGCGTTGACCATCAATCCTGCGACCGGGCCGAGCGACAACGGCACGGTCAATAGCATCGTGCTGCAAAGCCAGGGCACTTACACAGGCACGATCGGCGTGAACACCGGCACGGGCCTTGTTTCCATCAGTAACGCCGCACCCGTTGGCACGCACACGATCACCATCCGCGCGACCGACAATTGCGGCGCGTTCACCGACGCGCAGTTCACCCTGACGGTCAACGCGGTCAACAATCCGCCGACGATCAATGCCGTCGCGGTTTCGCGCCAGCAAGGCAGTCCGGTTGCCAATTCCATCATCGCCAACGTCACCGACCCCGATCAGGCGTTGAACACGCTGAGCGTCACGGTCAACAGCGGCGCGAGCGCGACGGTGAATGGCGTGACGGTCAGCGGGATCAGTGTCAGCGCGGCAGGCGTCGTGACGGCGAATGTGATTGCGGCTTGTCCGGCAACAACGGCGAGCTTCACGCTGACGGTGACCGATGCGGCATCCGCGACAGCCAACGCCACATTGACCGTGACGGTGACGGCCAACGCCCCGCCGACGTTGACGTACAACAACCAAGCCCTTTTCGCTGGCGCGGGGCTCAACATCAACCCCGCCAGTGGGCCGAGTGATAACGGCTCCGTCAGCGCCATCGTGGTGCAGAGCCAGGGCACGTACATCGGCACAATCAGCGTCAACAATTCAACCGGTGTCGTGGCGATCAGCAACGCCGCGCCGGTCGGCGCGCATACGCTTACCATCCGCGCGACCGACAATTGCGGCGCGGTGACCGATGCCAGCTTCACGCTGACGGTCAATAACAACCTGCCGCAGATCACGGCGGCTGCGCCGCTCACGCGGCAGCAGGGCAGCGCGGGCACGGTCTCAACAATTGCCACCGTCAGCGATACCGAAACAGCCGCAGGCAGTTTGACCGTCGCGGCGACGACGGTTCCGGCGGGTCTCACCGTCACGGGCATTGTCAACACCAACGGCACGATCACGGCCAATGTCGCGGCGCTTTGCAATGCGACGCTGGGCGCGAACACAGTCGTGCTGACGGTGACGGATGGCAACGGCGGCATGGCAACGGCCAACCTAACCGTGAATGTCACGGCCAACAGCGCGCCAGTGCTGACTTACGCCAATCAAGCGGTGGCCGTAGGCGGTTCATCGAATATCAACCCGGTGACCGGGCCAAGCGACAACGGCTCGGTCAGCACCATCGCCGTGCAGAGCCAGGGCACCTACACCGGTACAATCAGCGTCAACAATGCCAGCGGCATCGTCGCCATCAGCAACGCCGCGCCCGTCGGCCTGCATACCATCACGATTCGCGCGACCGACAATTGCGGAATGACGACGGATGCCACGTTCACGCTGACCGTCGGCAACAATCCGCCGCAGATCACAGCGGGCGGTACCTTCGCGCGCCAGCAAGGCAGCCCGGCCGGGGCCGCCGTACAAATCGCCACGGTGAGCGATACCGAAACGCCTGCCGGCAGCTTGACGGTCACGGCGACGACCGTCCCGGCGGGTATCAGCGTTACGAGTATCACCAACACCAGCGGCACGATCACGGCGACGCTGGCTGCTGGTTGCACAGCGGCGCTGGGCAATAACATCGTCACGCTGACCGTGACCGACGGCAACAGCGGCACCGCGACAGCCAACCTGACTGTGAATGTCACGGCAAACACGGCGCCGGTGCTGACGTATGCGGCGGCTTCAGTGAGCGCGGGCGGAGCGGCCAGCAACAGCCCAACTGCCGCGAGCGACAACGGCAACATCACCGGCTACGCTGTGCAAAGCCAGGGCACGTACACCGGCACGATTTCAGTCAATGCCAGCGGCGTCGTTTCGTTCAGCAACGCAAAGCCGGGCGGCACGCATACGATCACGATCCGCGCGACCGACAATTGTGGCGCGACGACCGATGCGACGTTCACACTGACGGTGAATTGCCAAACGATCACGGTGACGAACCCCGTGACGACCACGGGCACGGCCGGCACGGCCTTCAGTCAAACGTTCACGCAAGCGGGCGGCCTCGGTACGACGACCTTCAGCACCGCCAGCGCGCTGCCAACGGGGCTGACGCTGTCGAGCGGCGGCGTCCTGAGCGGCACGCCCACACAAGCGGGCACGTTTCCGATTGTGGTCGTAGCGACCGACAGCAACGGCTGCACGGGCGCGGGCGCGATTTACGCGCTGATAATCGGTTGTCCGACGATCAATGTCGCGCCGCCCAATTTGCCCAACGGCACGATTGGCGCGGCCTACAACCAATCGGTTTCCGCCACACCGGCAGGCACCTATAGCTTCAGCGTGACGGTTGGCTCGTTGCCGACAGGCTTGTCGTTGAATGGTTCGACCGGCGCGATCACGGGCACGCCCACGGCCAGCGGCACGTCCAATTTCACGATCACCGCGACGACCTTCGGTACCTGCACGGGCACGCGCACTTACGCGCTCACGATTGATTGCCCGGCCATCACGGTGAATCCCGTGCCGCCGCTCACCGCCGGCACGGCGAACACGCCGTTCAGCCAGACCTTCACACAGACCGGCGGTCTGGGCACGATCACGTGGAGCAATACCGGCACGCTGCCGCCGGGCTTGTCGCTCAATGCCGCGACGGGTGTGCTGTCTGGCACGCCCACGACGGCTGGCAATTTCAACTTCACGATCATTGCGACGGATGGCAACAACTGCACGGGCAGCCGCGCCTACACGCTGACGATCAACTGTACGGCCATCACCGTCGCGCCCGCGACCTTGCCCAATGGCACGGCGGGCACGGCTTACAGCAGTCAAACGATTTCGGCTACCCCTGCGGGCACGACGTATAGCTTCAGCGTCACGGTGGGCGCCTTGCCGAATGGCTTGACGCTGAATAGCGCAACCGGGCTGTTGTCGGGCACACCCACCGCCAACGGCACGTTCAATTTCACCGTCACCGCAACCGGCTTCGGCACGTGCACGGGCACGCGCGCTTACAACGTGATTATCAGTTGCCCGACGATCACGGTGAATCCGGCGACGACCGGGCCGGGCACAGCGGGCACGGCCTTTAGCCAAGCCTTCACGCAAAGCGGCGGCGTGGGCACAATCAACTGGACTTTCACCGGCACGCTGCCGCCCGGCCTGTCGCTCAACGCCGGGACTGGCGTGCTCTCTGGCACGCCTACAACGGCGGGCAGTTTCAACTTCACGATCATTGCGACGGATGCCAACAACTGCGCGGGCAGCAATGCCTACACGCTGACGATCAATTGCCCGGCCGTCACGGTCAATCCCGCCACGCTGCCGAATGGCTCGGCGGGCGTGGCGTATAACCAAACCATCGCGGTCACGCCTGCAGGCACGTACAGCTTCAGCCTGACGACCGGGGCGTTGCCGAATGGCGTGACGCTCAATAGCTCGACCGGCGCATTGTCAGGCACGCCGACGACGACCGGCACGTTTAACTTCAGAATCACGGCGACAGGGTTCGGCTCGTGCACGGGCTTCCGCGATTACAGCGTGACCATCAGTTGCGCCGCCATCACGGTGAATCCGCCGACGATCAATCCGGGCACGACGGGCGTGGGCTTCAATCAGGGCTTCTCGCAAAGCGGCGGCGTGGGCACGATCACCTGGAGCAGCACCGGCACGCTGCCGCCCGGCCTGACGCTCAACCCCGCCAGCGGCGTGCTGTCGGGCACACCGACGACGGGGGGCACGTTCAACTTCACGATCATTGCGACGGACGCGAACGCTTGCACGGGCAGCCGCGCTTACACGCTGCCGATCAATTGCGCGGGCGTGACGGTCAATCCCTCGAACCTCGCGCCAGCCACGGCGGGCACGGCTTATAGCCAGACGTTCACACAAACCGGCGGCGTAGGCACGATCACCTGGAGTTCGACCGGCACGCTGCCGCCCGGCTTGACGCTCAACGCCACGACCGGCGTGTTGTCAGGCCTGCCCAGTGCGGCGGGCGTGTTCAACTTCACGATCATCGCCACTGACAGCAACAACTGCGTGGGCAGCCGCGCCTACACGCTGACGCTGAATTGCCCCGCGATTACGCTCGCGCCGCCGACCTTGCCCAACGGCACGGCGGGTGCGGCATATAATCAAACGCTCTCGGCGTCGCCCGCGGGCACGACCTACAGCTTCGCGGTTACAGCCGGGGCGCTGCCGCCCGGGGTGACCTTGAACAGTGCGACCGGCGTCTTGTCGGGCGTACCAACCACTGGCGGCACGTTTAACTTCACGGTCACCGCGACCGGCTTTGGCACGTGCACCGGCAGCCAGGCGTATGTGCTGACGATCAATTGCCCAACGATCACGCTGGCTCCGGCTACTTTGCCGAATGGGAATGTCGGCGCGCCTTACAACCAAACCGTTTCGGCCAGCCCAGCGGGCAGCTACAACTTCACCGTCACCGCCGGAGCCATGCCGCTGGGCTTCGCGCTGAATGCCGCGACAGGCGCGCTCACCGGCACACCCACTGCGGCGGGTACGTTCAACTTCACCATCACGGCGACGGGCTTTGGCGCGTGCACCGGCAGTCAAGCTTACACGCTCATCATCACCGCTTGTCCCATCATCACCGTGAACCCCAGCGATCCCACCTTACCCAATGGGCGCGCGGGCACGGCCTATTCGCAGACCTTCACGCAAACGGGCGGCGCGGGGACAGTGACGTTCAGCGTGAGTGTGGGCACCTTGCCGACGGGCTTGACGCTGGCGAATGGCGGCGCATTGACAGGCACGCCCACAGTCAACGGTACATTCAATTTCACTGCGCGCGCGACCGATCAAAACAATTGCACGGGCGAACGCGCCTACACGCTGCTCATCAATCCGCTTTGCACGACGATCACGATCAATCCGGCGACGCTGGCGAATGGCTTTGTCGGGACGGCGTATTCGCAAACGCTCACAGCGACTGGCGGCACTGCGCCGCATACTTTTGCCGTGACGGCGGGGGCAATGCCGAATGGTTTGGCGTTGGCGAGCGGCGGGGCGCTGACGGGCACACCCACCACGGCGGGCACGTTCAACTTTACGGTGACGGCGACGGATAACACCGGCTGCACGGGGCTGCGCGCGTACAGCGTCGTCATCAGCGGGAACGGCTTGCAGTTCTATGCGCTGCCGCAACCGGTGCGTTTGCTCGAAACGCGCGCGGGGTTCAGCGGCTGCACGACGCCGGGCGTGCCGATCAATGCGAATGGCACGTTGACGCTGCCCGCTCGTACAACGTGCGCGGGCATTCCTGCAGCGGCGGCCGCAATCACGGGCAACATCACCGTCGTGCCGTCAGGACCGGGCTTCCTGACGCTGTTCCCAAGCAGCGCGGCACAACCGACGGTGGCGAACTCCAATTTCCAGACTAACGAAATCACCAACAACGTCTTCACGGTGGGCCTCGGCGCGGGTGATGGCGCGTTCAAGATTTTCAGCAGCGCGACCACGCACGTGATCGTAGACGTGACCGGCTATTACGCACCGCCCAACACAGGTGGTTTGTATTTTCATGCGCTGGCGACACCGGTGCGCTTGCTCGAAACGCGGCCAAGCTTGACGGGTTGCATCACGCCGGGCGCGCCGCTCGTCGGCACGGGCAATCCGAATGCCGATCCGAATTTGGACTTGTTGTTGCAAGGCCGTTCACCGGTGGCCGCGCCGTGCAATTCGATTCCCGCCACGGCACAGGTGCTGGTCGGCAACGCCACGAGCGTTTTGCCCACAGGTCTTGGTTACTTGACGATCTATCCGAGCGGCGGGGCGCGGCCCACGGTGGCGAGTTCGAATTACGCAGGCGCGGATGTGATCAACGGGCCCTTCGCCGTCAAGCTGGGCGCGGATGGCAAGTTCAAGATTTACACCTTTGCGACAACGAACTTGGTCGTGGACATCCTCGGCTATTACAGCGAGGATGCGGTGGATGCCAACGGCGCGGGCCTGCTCTTCAATCCGCTGCCGAGCCCGGTACGACTGCTCGAAACGCGCGCAGGCTTTGCGGGCTGCACGATGACCGGCGCGCCGATTGTCGGCAATCTCAACGCGGCGACGCATACGCAGATGGCCGCGAATTTCTGCACCCTGCCGGCTAACGCGCAAGCCGTCGTCGGTAACGTGTCCGTCGTCAACACTACGGGCGCGGGTTTCCTGACGCTGTTCCCGGCGAATCTGACGACTGCGCCGTTGGTGGCTACGTCGAATTATCCCGCGCCGGCGACGTTCGGTTACAACCGGCACTTCTTTGTGGGGTTGAGTCCGGTGGACGGCAAGTTCAAGGTGCTGACGCAATTCACGACGGATTTGATTTTGGATGCGTCGGGCTACTTTGCGCCGTAAGGCTTCAGCACGAAATCGAACCACGCAACATTGAGACACTGATTTTCAACACGAAGCAACGAAGGGCACGAAGAAGATGGGAAGCAAGGCTTCTTTCTGCGTGCCCTTCGTTTGCTTCGTGCTTTCAAACAGTGCCGCGGTTTATTGCGAATTGAAGCCCGTCGCGCGGCGGAAGGCTTCGACATACTTGCCATCCTTCTTGGTGGCGCGGCCTTTCAGGTATTCAACCAACTTGGCCAAATCCGCCGCCTCCCAATCGCTGCGATATTTGTTGATCGAAGGCTCGAACTGGCTGACGTGTTTGGCGGCGGCTTTGATTTTCTGGTCAATGACGGCGCTGATGTCTACCCAATAATTCGCTTCGCTGGCGGCGTAATAAAACAGCATCAGCGGGACGCGATAAGGCTGCAGGCCATCCACCAGCAGGTGTTCGGGGTAGTAGAGATGAAACTCAGCCGCGCGTATGGCGTCGGCGGTATTGAACGCGGCCATGCGATGATCGGTCTTGTGCCAGCGGTCGTACCATTCGCCGGGATCAATGCTGAACACAACATCGGGGCGCTGCTGGCGAATCAGCTTGGCCGCCTGGCCGCATAACGCCTTGGGTTCGGCGTATTCCAGTTCGCCGTCGTCATAACCCAGCCAGTGAATGTTCGCCTTCGGCACGCCCAGCACTTCCATGGCGGCTTCTTCTTCGGCTTTGCGAATGCGGGCGAGGCGCTCGCTGGTCATGTCCAAATCAAAGGAGCCTTTGTTGTCGTTGGTGTAAATGACGATGACGATCTTGTTGCCGTTCTTGGCCAGCAGCGCCAGCGTGCCGCCACAACCGAACAGGTCGTCATCGGGATGCGGCGTAAAGACCAGCACGGTTTTGCCTTTCCATTGTTCGATGCGCTCTTGCGCCTGCGCCGCGCAGGGCAGCAGTGCGAGCAGCAGCAGGAAGCTTGCGATTCGTTTGTTCATCAGGGTTTTCTCCGTCAGGGTTGTTCGGGTTTGTCTTTGAGCTTGCCCAGCACACGACTTGGAAAGTTAGCCAGAACTGCCTCAACGCCAAGCCCGCCAAGAACGCCAAGCCCGCCAAGCAAGATCAAAAGCGGGCCTGAAGGGCTGTTTTCACGTCTTTCTTCCGCAGCTTCTCTTGGCGTGCTTGGCAACTTGGCGTTGAATTCCTGGTAGTGGCTCAAAGAGGAGAGGTCTTGCCGCAGATGACCGCTGAAAAACGCGGATCAAACCTGTTAGCCATTCAATTGATCTGCGTTGGTCTGCGTTGATCTGCGGCCTGGCTCCCTCCACATTGACCCACTACTGAATTCCTATTAACTATCCAAGTCGTGTGCTGATGCTCAGCGCTCTTGCTTCTGATTGTTTGGAATGGAAACCGCTGGCGGCGGTGATTGTATTCGAGGGCGTGGGGCGTGGCCGCGCAGATTGAGACACGCAGTCTCTTGCCACCTACGCTTGCATTCATGACGGCAGGGCAAGCCTGTCGAATAGTGCTGATCTGTTGCCTGAAAACTATTGTTTCGAGACTCCCGCGCCCTTCACACGCTCCTTTAGCAACTCCTCGCCGCGCGCAAACAGTTCGTCTTGTGTGAGCTTCCCGGCGTCGAAGTCGGCCAGGATCGAACGCTGGGCCTGGTATTCCTTGTTCACGATGCCGGCTTTGCTTTGCAGCATCCGCCAGGCCTTGCGCCGTTCGACGCAGAACAGCACCAGTTGCCGCGAGAGCGCGCGATACTCGATCTCGCCGTTCGGCCCTGGCAGCTTGATGTAAACGCCGAAGTCGGGCACGTAGGCGCGCTGTTCCGCGTGCAGGTAGCGGCGATAGACCACATCTTGCTGCGTGATGCGCACCAGCATGTTTTCAAGCGAAATCAGCTTGGCCGCGTCTTCGCTGCTGATCTTCTTCAGATGATTGCGGAAGCGCGCTTCGGTTGCGCACCAGTGCGCCACGGTGTAACGGTACGGCTCGTTGCTGCCCTTGAACTTGGTCTCGTACCAGTCCAGTTCGATGGAAGGATTGCCTTTGACATCAAGCGCTTCCTGGTAGGTTTCACCGAGGCGCGGGTTGAAGACGAATTCGGGCGCGCCGCGTGAATCGCGCACGCGCTGGGCTTGCGTCAGGGCCATGTCGTCAGCTACGCCGTGCTCAGGCTGGCAGGTCGTGAAGCATTGCAGGAAGCACGTGCCGCGATATTCGAGGCCGTCCAGAATCGCCTTGTACAGCCGCGGCGCATTGGCGATGGAAATCTGCGCGACGAAGGGCGAGCCGTGGCCGGCCAGGAAAGTTTCGGCGACCGTTTTCTTCTCATTGTTCTTGCCCTGCGAAGCCGCGCCGAATGCGTTCATGTCGTTGCCGCCCAGCATCGGGGTCGAATCGGAGTTTTGTCCGCCGGTGTTGGAATAGACCTGTGTGTCGAGCATCACGGCTTTGACGTTGGGCCGGTTCTGCAACATGACCTTTGACATGTTTTGATAGCCGATGTCGCCCATGCCGCCGTCACCGCCTACGACCCAGACTTTCGGCAACTCAAAGATTTCCTGATCGCTCATCAACGCATCGCTGAAATGCACGTATTCATAGTGTTCGCGCGGCGTGATGACAGCTTTCGCCCGGTCGCTACCGCTCCCGGTACTGTCTCCGAGCAGCGCATCCGTCAGTCGTTCGGGGATCACCGAGCGGCGACCGTGGTCAACGATAAAGCTCTCGCCCAGCAGCCAGCCCACCGTGATGCCGTCCTGAAAGAGCGAATTCATCCAGGGATAAGGATGCGGATTGTTGGGCGGCGTCGAGCCATAAACCGTGTTGCAGCCCGTGTGCGCCGCCATCGCCATCACCGACTGGCCGTTGGCGAGACGGCCATCCACCGCTTGCAGTTGTTTGTGATTGAAGGCTTCCTGCCGTAAGACCGTGCTCAAGGCCGCGACGATGTCCGCGTCGGTGATCGGCCCATGCGCGGCGATGCGCGCCCGCGTGTCCTTTTCATCTTCGCCGCCCAGACCCATTAGCAAGTGAGCGACGGTCTGGCGAAAGAGTTCGTATTCAGCTTGATTGCGTTGCTGCAATTCAGCCAGCTTCTGCAATCCGGCCTGTTCAAGCTGTGCGGCCTTTGCTTTGAAACGGTCGGCCTTAGCGTGATAGAGCGGGCGCATATACGCCTCGGTCACGGCGGCAATGGCGCGCAGGATGCTCTTTTCGCCGCAACCGGCGCAGGCGCCATCGCCCGACACCAGCGCGTCGTAGTTGCGCCGCACCATCAGCATGTTGCGCAAGGTGGCGGTCTTGGAATCCTGCGGGCGCGCGTCGTTGTAAAGGCCCAGATACTTTTGCGGCGTGTCGGGCAACAGGTTCAGAAAGGCCGTGCCGGTCTCGTGTTCGGCGTTGACCTCTTCGGTTTCCTGCACCATGTGCAGCGCCTGATGCTCGCCACAGGCCGTCACGCAGGCCGCGCAGCCTTTGCACAAGTCAGAGACGAAAATCGAAAACACGCCGCCGCCGCCCGGTTGCTTTTTCTCCGGCGTCGCAAAGATCGCGTTCACCTTTTGATAGGCCATCGGGATTTTGGCGAGGACATCGAAGAGTTGCTGTTTGGCCGCGGCGGAAAAGCCGTTCACCTCGTTGGTGACTTGTTGGATGAGTTGCGGCAGCGGCGGCCCGCCCGTTTTCAAACCGTCGCGCATGAGGGCGTGCGTGCGGCTTTCGATTTCGGGCAATAGTTGCAGCATCTTCTGGCGCTCGCCCGCATCGGTGACGTAGTTGGTGATGGCCGTCCGCAGCATTGTTTCGAGGTCTTGCGAACAGTTGGGCAGCGCCGTGTCGGGACAGACCGCGATGCATTCCATGCACTGCGTGCAGTTTTCAGGGATGTACAGCGGCGTCTCGCGCCGCGCCACGTATTTTGACGCCGTATCGCCGCTGCCGGCAGCCATGACGCCCAGCGCCGCCAGCGGTGAAGCCGGCTGATCGTAGCCGAGTCCTGCGCGGAACAGCGCATCGAAGGCCCCGACCTGCGCCAATGGTCTGCGCTCCGCCTGTCCTGCGGGCAGCGCGTGCGAACGGCAGCCTGATCCGCAGCCGCCACCATCGCCGCTTCCGTTGAGCACTGGCAACAGCGCCTGCCCGCGCAACGTTGAACGATCTGGCGCTTCCATTGCGCCGATGTTGATTTCGCGGACACGCTCGAAGCCCTGCGTCATGACTTCCATGTTCGAGGCCACGACCGTGTCGCCCAGGCGGCTGAATTTTTTGACGTACTGTTTGTGCACCACCTCGCGGAATTGCTCCTGGCTGATGCGGAATTCATCCAGCAGCGGCGAGACGGCGAAGAACGCGCCGAGGAAGGCGTTGCCCTGCATACGCAATTGCAGGTCGCCGCGCTCGGTCGCCTTGCGCGCAATCTGAAAGCCGGGCAGCGTGAAGACACGGATTTTACGCTCGATGATTTGTTTGCGCGCCCACAGCGGCAGCCGCTCCCACGCCTGTTCGCCCTCTTCCTCTGACTCCCACACGAGCGAGCCGCCCTCGGCCATGCCGTCGAGCGGATTGCAATGCGTGAAGGCTTTGGGATCGCAGCACAGCACCACGTTGACGTGCCGCAGATCGCAATTCACGCGCACACGTTCCGGCGCCGCGACCATGAAGTAGGAAGTCGGCGCGCCCTTTTTCTCTGAGCCGTATTTCGGATTGGCGCTGATGTGGATGATCTCTTTGGGATTGCCGAAATCGTCCACGACGCCGTCGCGTTCAAAAAGAAAATCGTTGAAGTCGCCGATGATCGCGCCCAGGTTCTTGCCCGTCGTGATCGCGCCCCAACCGCCGATGGAATGGAAACGCACTGCAATCGCGTGCTCAGGCAACAACGACGGCGTTTCATCGGACTTCACTTCGTAAGGATGATCCACGCCGAGCACCATGAATGACGCGCCGTCAGTTGCGCGTTTGCCGTCCTTGCGCGCGCGCTTGCCGGTGGCGAATTCATACGCGCCGAGAATGTGCTCCGGCCTGAAATCACGTGAACCCAGGCCGTAAACGCCGGCGAACAAGCGCGGCATTTTTTCAATGCTGAGCGGCGGCAGTCCGGCCTCGTGTTGCAACGCTTTGTTAAAGGCCGTGCGAATATCGCGGCCCAGCGGATTGTCGCCAGCCATCGCTTCATCGGTGCGTTCGAGGATGATGACGTTCTTTTTGCCGGCCAGCGCCTGCACGACCGCCGCTTCGGGGAAGGGGCGAATGACGTTGACGTGCAGCGAGCCGGCCTTTGCGCCTTTGTGCTCGCGCAGGTAATCAACGGCGGCTTCGATGTTTTCGGCGGCGGATCCCAACGACACAAAGACCGTGTCGGCATCTTCGGTCAGGTACTGGCTGACCAGTCCGTAGTAACGGCCCGTGAGTTTGCCGAACTCTGTGTAAGCCTCTTCCAAAAAATCCAGAATCGGTTCGGTGAAGTTGTTGCGCCGCGCCACGACGCCCTGCATGTAATGTTCTTGATTCTGCACCGGGCCGAGCAGCACAGGGTTTTTCAGATCAATCATCGCGGGCACACGGCGGCGTGTCGGGCCGAAAAGCTGCCGCTGGCTTGCGGTTGGGCAAGCAATGTTGTCGTCGGGCGCACCGAGAAACTGGCGTATCAATTCGGCCTCGTGCTTGTAAAACGTGCGTTCGAGATGCGTGGTCAGAAAGCCGTCCATCACGTTCATGCCGGGCGTCAGGCTGAGTTCCGTCACGCGCCGCAGGATCAGCGATTGATCGGCGGCCTGTTGCGCGTCCTTGCCGAACAGGATGATCCAGCCCGTATCGAGCGCGCCGTAAACATCATCGTGCCCGCAATGCACGTTCAGCGCATGCTTGGTGAGCGCGCGCGCGCCGACTTCCAACACCATCGTCGAGCACTTGCCCGGCGCGTGATAGTACTGCTCGACGCCGTAAACGATGCCTTGTCCCGACGTGTAATTGACGACGCGTTTGCCGCAGACCGAGTGGGCGATGGCCCCGCCCTGGGCTGCGTGTTCGCCTTCGGCTTCGATGGCGAGCATGTTGTGACCGAAGACGTCGAGTTTGCCCTCGGCAAAGGCCTGATGGTACAACTCACCGCCTTCGGTGGATGGCGTGATGGGATAGAACACACCCACCTCGGCCACGCGCGTTTCGGTGTGGTAAGAAACCAATTGGTTGCCGTTGGCAGTTACCCGGATACCAGGAAATGGAGCTTTAGTCTTCATAATGAAACACCTTTCCGATAGGGTTGGATACTTGCCCATGAGTTTGGGATTGAGCGGCACAAAAGTAAAGGATGCACGCCTTCATCTTCAACTTATTCTTTGA
>JAYUCP010000554.1:0-3461 GCA_043740245.1 Acidobacteriota bacterium
TGGCTACATCGGCTTGCACCAACGACGAACAACACATTGATGGGCAGTGTGTAAAGCTGTGATCCGGCATTATTTATCGTTATCCTGGCGCACATGGGTTCCGAACCTGCCCCACGGGGCTGGTGCGATTTTGGTGTCCCTGGAGTACTAGACAAAAACAACCGGCATGCTGAGGATCAGTGAAACCACGAAGAGAAACGAGGAAGGACGCGTGGCTTGGGGCCTTCTCCGTTTTGCGTCCCTTCGTGGTTTCACTGATCCCCAGCACGCCCGCTGTTTAAGCACTTGAAGAAAAGTGCGTTGCAGATGTGCTGCGCCGGCACAACGGTTTGTGTCTCACCATGCAATGAGCCGCACAGAGCACAAGACAGATAAAGTCAGCCGATCAGTGGCTAAACTTTATCGCAGTGTGTTTGCTGTCTTGCTGTTCGAGGCTGAATCTGTACCACCGACAATAGCTATCAGCGGCTCGCTCCGATCAAGACGAAGCCGGCCCAATAGAACGGATGGCGATATTGCGGTTTGCGTAACACCAAGAGCGAGGCTTGGCGTAAGGCTTCCGCTGTGTTAAGGCTCGCGCGTTTGCTGCCCGCCTGGGGTTGCAATTGGCGGTGAAACGCGAGCATCAGGTCAGCCGTGCTATGGGATTCGACTTTCCACTGGCTGACCACGTTGGCAGGCGACCCGGCGATAAAGAACGCCCAAGCCAACCCGATTATTCCTTCGCCGGAACCGATGCGGCCACGCGCGGTTTCGCACGCCGAGAGCACCACCAGATCGGCCTGTAAATTCAACCGCATAATTTCCCAAGCTTCCAACAAGCCATCCTCGCTGGCTTCGCCGGGAGCCGCGTTGGCGCTGGTTGCGTCAGCTTTTGCCGTAGCGGCCAGCGGCTGGCTGAGCAGTAACTGCGAATAGAGCGGACTGGCATCGTTCAAGATGCCGTGCGTGGCCAAATGCAAGATGCGATATTGGCTGGCCTCGGCTTTGAGCCGATCCTCACGCGCGAACGCGCCCAGCAGTATCTTGCTGTGGCGGGCACCGTAAACTTGTCTCAGCGCGTTGACCTGCCGCGCGGTTTCCGGCAGCGGCGTCAGCCGGTCGCCCATCAACAGCGCTTGCGTCTGCACCGACTCTTGCTTACCGAGCAGCGGATTACCCAGCGCCAGCAAGGAAGGCGAACGATGGGCGGCTTGCTGGTGCGCCGCGCGCTGCCGCGTCATGGCCTGCAACACGGGCAGCGAAGGCGCATAGGACAAGGCGCAATCTTCGATCAGGTAGCGGCCCGCGCTGGTTTGCAGCGCCTGGAAGGGCAACTGCCAGAGCCCGCCATCGGGAATCACGATCAACGCCTTGCTGTTCTGAAGCTGCTGTTGCGCTGGTTCGAGCAGGCGGCGATACAGTTCGCCGGAAAGTTCCTGAATGTCGAAATAGCGATTGGCAATGCGCCGCCGGAACCGTTCAGTCAAATCGTTGACCTGTTTGCGCGTGAGATTCAACGGATAAATCCGCAAGTTCACCGGCGCCGCTTGTGGCGTGGCGGCTTCCGGCTTCGTGATGACGAAGAGATAGGATTGCTCTTCGGCGACGATGAATTCCAAGATGGCCGTGTGCGCATCCGGCAACAAGTTGGCGATTTCGTCCAGTTTCAGCGGCTGCAATTCGCCGCGTTGTAATTTCAGTTCGGGGTGCGCCGCATAGAGCGCCACCTGGAATTCTTCGTAGGCCAGCCGCACGCGCTGCAGTTGTTGATCCAGCCCGCCCAGGCGTTTCTCATCGGGTTGCGCTTTCAGACGTTCCAGATAGAGCACTGCATTGAGCGTCGTCAAATCGCGTGTGAGTTTGCGTTCCTGCTCGGCCTCGGCCCCCGTCATGGCCTTGGCAATATCGGCTTTGCCGCTCTGCAAAACGTCCAGCAGCACACGGCCCTTGGCGCGTTGGGCGTATTCGAGCGCTTCAGCCAAGACGGCAGGCGGCGCGGAATTGGCTGACGTTCCTTTCTTCTGTCCTTGCGCAATCAGCAACTCGACCATGCCGTAATAAGGCCCGATGCGCGCTTCGAGAAAGCGCTGGCGGTCGCGTTCGCTCACGCTGGTCAGATTGCGTAATTGTTCGACGGCCTGAATAGCCTCGGCAAAGTGTTGCCGCGCCTGTTCCGGCTGGCCCAGCGCCGCATAAGCCTTGCCGGCGCGCGTGCTGGCCTTCGCCAAAACTTCGAGATTGCCGATCTGCCGCGCCATCTGAATCGCGCGTTCGGTCAGTTCGATGGCTTGCCGGTAATCGCCTTGCAAGCGGCGTGTGTTGCCGAGATTGCTCCAAAGAAAGGCCAGCGCCTCTTTGCTTGCCAACGATTCGGCCAGGCGCATCCCTTGTTGGTAATAAGTCTCGGCTTGCGCATATTGGCCCTGGGCTTCTTGCACAATCGCCAGATTATTGAGCGTCACCATCATCAACGGTTTGAAGCCATTGGCGTCCGCCAGCTTGAAAGCTTCCTCAAAGGCGGCGCGCGCCAGCGTGTATTCATTCAACGCGAGTTGCGTCATGCCCAGATTGTTCAAAGAGCGGGTCGTCAGGTCAGCGTCATCGAGTTCGCGCACCAGTTTGAGCGCGCGTTGATGCGTTTCCAGCGCGAGCGGGAAATTGGCTTGTAACTGATAAATGCTGCCGAGGTTATTTAAGGCTCTGGCCGCGCGCCGGGCATCCTTAAGTTCTTCGGCCAAGCCGCGGCTGCGTTGATATTGCTCGAAAGCTTTCCCGTAATCGCCCTGACTGAAACTGATGTTTCCCAGATTGAAGATAATGTCGAGAATCCCGGCTTTATCCTGCAACGCTTCCGCCAGCTTCAGACTGCGCCGGTAGAAATCAGCGGCCAACGTGTGATCGCCCGTGGAAAAATGCACATTGCCCTGGCCACGCAGCGCCGTCATCAAGGCGCGTTTATCACCCTGCTGCCCGGCTAATTGCTGCACCTGTTCGTAGCGCGCATACGAGGTTCGATAATCGCCGCGCAGGTAGAGCGTCCGCGCCTCAGTCAGCAATTCAACCAGTGTTGATGCCGGTTTTTCGCCCGTCTTGGCACTGACGTTCTGGTTCGCCTGGCCCGCTGCGGCAGCTTGCCCGCGCGCCAAACGCGCGCCAAATGTCATGCCGAGCAGGGCGGCGAGCAAAGCCGCGCAGCCTAATACAGCTACACGCGACAGCCGGGATGAAGGCCGAACGCAACGATTCATAGGGTATTTCTCTCGAACTACTCTCTGGGACAAAGAGAGTTCCTTAGCGGTTGACCAGTGAGTTTAACAGGCTTTGTTGCTGACAACGCGCGCATCATGCCTTGCCAGTTTTGCTGACGCAAGTGGGGCAGCCAAATAGCGCGCGGTTTTTTTGAAATGCAATGCGGTACAAGGAGCGGTAGCGACTTGGTGACTCCGAGTGCGTGTAACTTGGAGTCACCAAGTCGCTAC
>JAYUCP010000555.1:0-8381 GCA_043740245.1 Acidobacteriota bacterium
AATTTGCCTTTGAGTTCTGGCAGCACCAACGACACGGCTTTGGCCGCGCCGGTCGAAGTCGGAATCATCGAGAGGGCAGCGCCACGCGCGCGGCGCAAATCCTTGTGCGGGAAATCGAGGATGACCTGATCGTTCGTGTAAGAGTGAATCGTCGTCATCAATGCTTTCTTGATGCCGAAGTTTTCGTGAATCACCTTGGCGACTGGGGCCAGACAGTTGGTCGTGCACGAAGCGTTCGAGATGACGTGATGCTTGGCCGGGTCATACGACTTTTCGTTGACGCCCAGCACGATGGTGATGTCTTCGTTTTTGGCGGGCGCGCTGATGATGACTTTCTTGACCGGGCCGCGCAGGTGGGCTTTGGCCTTTTCCTTATCCGTGAAGTGGCCGGTGGATTCGACAATGATCTCGGCCCCGACTTCTTCCCACGGGATCAAGGCGGGGTCGCGTTGCGCAAACACGCGGAAGCGGTCGCCGTTGACCGTGATCGAATCTGCATCGCAGGTAATCTCGTGCTCGAGATTGCCCAGAATCGAATCGTACTTGAGCAGATGCGCCAGCGTTTTGGTGTCGGTCAAATCGTTGACCGCGACGAAATCAATGTCTTTGTTGCCCAGCGTCGCGCGCAAGACGTTGCGCCCGATACGGCCAAAGCCGTTAATGCCTACTTTGATACCCATTGCTTCTCCTTTGTGATTCTTCAGGTGGCTTCAAGCCGTCCGCTTGAAGTTGGGCAAGGTAGCGCAGCGGTTCCGAGGGTGTCAAGAATGCGAGGCATTAGCCCTGCCGGTGCGGCGATGATGCCTTTGAATAGCTGCACCGGCAGGGGCGGGCGTCAGGGACGTTTGAGCAATTGTTTGCAGGCTTTGTCGAGGTTGGCGATCTGGAGTTTGTCGCCGATGGTTTTGGCTTTGTCGCCGAGCGCCGTGCACACAGCTTTGCTCTCAGCGTCAGCGGGCGCTGCCGCCAGCCGCAAGTTGCTGACTTGAGCGCCGGACGCCGGGCAGGAGGTTGGCGCGGGCGGGCCATTTTGGCTGAGTTGCGCGCTGCCGAAGGGCGCGCAACTCAGCTCCTCGTTCGCCGCGACCAGCGCTCTGGGGTCAGCGGCTTTCAGTGAGCGCGGCGCGCGCTTGGAGTTCAGTTCATCGTACTTCCGCCCCAACTCCGGCGTCTTCTTCATCTCGTTGATGATGGCTGCCAGCCGCTTGTCGCCGGCCTGTTGCTTTTCAGCGCGAAGCTCTTGCGGGCGGGCGGTTGCGGCGAGTGGAACTGGAGTCGGAGTCGCCGGGCACTGTGCGCGTTCGTCGCGCCCCACGGGCGGATGCACTTCGCCAGCCAGCCCATTGACCCATTTCAAATGCAGATCGCCGAGGGCGAAGCTTTTCGATTGGGGACTGGACAGTGTGAATGTGACAAAGACCGCCTCGCCGGGTTTGAAAGTCACGACCGGCGGCGTTGAACCTGCGGACTTGAGACAATAGCTGGACTGCTCTGTCAGCACTTCGACCGCAGTGGCCTGGGGCCGCCAGGGCAGCCGCAAGATATATTTATCGGTGGGCAGGTTGAGATAGTGTTGTTGCGCGCTGCAAAAACCTTCATCGCCCCAGTTGCGCGCGAAGATGGCCCACTCGTCGTCGTTGGGGTTGTCTTCGGCATGCAGCGCCAGCGCCCAGACCGGATGAATTTCAGCCGTGCAACCGTGTTCGCAATCCAGGCCCAGCAAGCCCGTCAGGATGGCGAATTTCCCCTCGATCATATTCTTCGGCCCCTCGCTTGGCGCCGTTGCGGAGGCCTCGTTCTGCTGATCCACGGCCGCGATGAAGCGCCGCCACCAGAAGGACTCTTGCTTGATGGCGCGCATTTCGTCGTTCACTTCGCGCGAATCGAATTCCACGCCGATCGCGCCATGCCGCTGGTCGCAACTCGCCTGCGTCATACCGGCGCGCTTGGGCGGATAGAAAAGAAAATCCAGGTCGCCATCCGTCGCTTGCTGATCCCAGAAAATCGCGCCTTCGTAAGTGGCGGGCCGCCAGTTCATGTGGCCGTTGAATTTGGTATTGCCCAGCGTGCAGATCAATTTTTTGAACGGATTCTCCGGCAGGTCGCAGCGCGGCGCTTGCGAGGTGCACCTGGGATCAGTGAACCAGTTGTTACCGCTGAAGCAGTTGAACTCAGGTTGCTCGGCGTCTTTCAGCGCGTAAACACCGGCTGAATCGGGGTCGGTGCCTTGCTGATATTGCCAAAGCGGGTTTTTGAGAATGCCGTTCAGGTCGCAACCGCTGGCCGCGCCAGTGGGCGCAGCGGCGAGCAGGTCGAAGGCCGGCGCCGCCGCAGTGGCGCGGTTGGCCGCGCGTTGGGCGGACGGCGTCGGGAGGCTTTTCAGACAAGGCGGGCCGCAGCTTGCGCCGAGCGCGGCGAGCGCCAGCAGGGCGCTGGCGCAGGCTTGCGCGCTGCGGTGAACGCGTGCGGAAAGAATTGAGTTTTTCATTGGCTTTCTCCTGAGAAGTTGTCTGACAAGCTGCCAGCTTGTCCTTGACTTCAGGTTGGGCGCGGTGATGAGTCAGCGACAAGCTGGCAGCTTGCCGGACCGCCGCGCCAGCAGCGCGCAATGGTCACGCCCAACCCGGATGCTGTGCCTCCCACAGCGCGTGGAGTTGCAGGTAGTGCTTGATGTGGTCGGCGATCTTGAGCGAAAAAGCGACGATGGAGAGCGTTGGGTTGACGGCGAGCGGGCCGGGGATGATCGAAGCATCCATGATGTAAAGCCCCGCGTGCACGGTCTCAGCGCCGCGCTGTGTGTTGAAGACGCGCCCGTGTTGATCCACTACCCCGTCGCTCGAACTGTGTCCCATGCGGCAGCCGCCGAGCGGATGGACGGTCAGGGCCTTGGGTTTGAGCAGACCGGGCAGTCCTTTCCAGAGTGGAAAGTCGATGAAATTTCCGTGCATCTGGTCGGTCAGCGCCTTCATCACTTCAGTCGCCTGATCGAAGATCGGATCAGAGGTCGGGCCGGCGCCGTTCGGGTAATCGAGCGCGAGCTTGCCGTGTTTGAGCGAGAAGACGCCGTTGGCCTGATCCGTGCCCTGCGTGTTGAAGAAGAAGACGTCGGCCAGCATTTCGTGCTCGGTCTGAAACCTCTCCGGCTTATTCAGGTCGGGCGCCTCCGGGAAGATGGCGCCCAAATTGGGCAGGCGTCCGAAGGTCCAGGCGCCGGTCATCGCGCGTTTGAACTTGCCGCGTTGCGCGGCGTTTTCGATCACCTCCAGCGCCGCGCGCGTCACGCCGGCAAACATTGCCGGGACGGCGCTGTCTTCGACGTTGATCTGCAAATCCTTGCCCTGATGCCGCGCCTTGAACATCACGTGCGCGGTGTTGATCGGCCCTTTGGTGGCCGCAGCCGGGTAAGCCGGATTGTTGATCTGCGTGTCGCCAATCTTTTCCTTGATCCCGACCGCGAAGCCGGCAAAGTCGCCGTTGGATGAAAAGCCGCGTCCGAGCTGCTCGCTGAAGCTCAGCGTGCTTTTCTCGCGTGTCCGCAACAGCAACTCGTTCGTGCCCAGACAGCCCGCCGAGACGATGACCACCTTGGCTGAATTTTTATGCTCGGAGCCATCGCGCAAATCACGGTAGACCACCTCATAACCGCCGCCCGCCAGCGCGCGAATATAATCCACGTCGGACAGGCTTTGGAGCGTGACGTCGGGGCGAGTAGGGGGCGGGAGCGGGGGCGGGGGAGCGGGCGGTGCGACGAGCAGTTTCTCCATCAGCGTCTTGTTGAGCGTGTGGCGCGCGCCGGGCAGACAGCCGATGAAGCAACGGCCCTGGCGTTCGCAAAAAGTCTTGCGCCCCACTTTGGTCAGGTCAGGGTTGGTCGGGTCAGGATTGTTGGTCGGGTTGTCGGCCTGCCAATCCTGCTCGAAGACCTGTAGGTCGAGTGGCGCCCATTGCTTGATCATTTTCTGTTTCCAGTTCTCGCCCAGATTGGCGACAGCGTGCTTGAGCGCCCGGCTCTTGCCGAGGTAGAGATAATCGTGTCTGCCGGGGCTGGGATACGGCGCCGTCACTTGCTCGAGCTTTTCGAGGTAGGGCTTGAGGTCGGGCGAGAGCGGAATCTTAGTCACCACCTTTTGGGGTCTGCCGCGCCACTTGACCATCCAACTGAAGGCACTGGGCGGATTGAGATCCTTATCGTCAGTTGGCTCACCATAATCCGCCGGCGTGAGTTGGCGCGCCCAATTCTCCATCACCGGGAAACGCCCGTCTTTATCGTAAGGTTTGACCGAGACGTTCGAGTAAATGAGCGAGCCGCCGCCCACGCCGCTCGCGTTGATCACATCTATTTCCGGGAAGAGATTGTAGCGATAAAGCGGCCGGTTCTCCTTGCCGCTCGGCGCGCAACCGCGCCCGCGGCCCAGGTTGGTCGTGACCGCCGCCAGAAAATCAATCAGCCCTTTGTTGTGGTCGGGGCGCGGCCAGTACTCCACCGGCTGCGTTTTGAGAAAGGCCGGAAAAGGCCGCTCCGGGCTGAACCACCAGCAGCCGCGCTCGATCATCAGGACACGGAGCTTGTGATTGTTCTCTGTCAACTGCGTCGCCGCGACGGTCGCGCCGAAGCCGGTGCCGATGATAATGACCTCGTAGTCGAATGGCATGCGAATCTCCTCCTTGAAGCTGTTTCAGCTTTGGCCGGGCCAGCGCGCAAAGCTGGCCGCCCGGTTCAGAAACGAAAGCCGACGCCGGCGCTGAATTGGAAGTTATGGGTGGCGCCGCCGCCGACGCGCCGCGGGCCGGTGGCGGTATCAATGGTGCGGTCGCCGAGGCCGATCACCGTGTCGCCGAGATCGAAGCGCAGCAGCACGCAGCAGCGCGGGTAGTACTCGATCACGCCGCCCACGTCGAAGGCAAACCTGGTGGCGCTGCCGGCTGGGCAACTGGCGCTGGCCGGGCTGGCGCACTTGAAGACGCGGCCAAAATGCATGAAGCCCGGCCTGACCTTCCCGAAGAAGCCGAAGTCCGGCGTGCGCAGCCCGAGCTTGGCGCCGAACAAAGCTTCGACCTTGCGTCCGCCACCGCCATTGGCGGCGTTGGCGCGGTCGCGCGGCAAGAAGTTGAATTCGCTCTCGAGCGCGAATTGGTCGGTGAAATTGTAAGTGTAACGCCCGCCCACTCCGGGTTCGGTGGTGGCGAGACCGCCGATACGAATGGTAGTGAATTGTGCGCCAATTTCAGACCGGCGCGCGATTTGCGCCTGGGCGGGCGCGGCGCCCAGCAGCAAAGAGAGCGCGACGAACATGCCGGCAGTGAACACTTTCCTGGACATCGCTTTCCTCCCCTTAGTTCGACGCCGACTGAGGCCGCTTCTGAGGGCAGGCCTGGCAATCGGCTCGTGAATAGCGGAATCGGCAACTCAGCCTTTACTCAATCAACCCTGAGGCTGACTCGAAGCGACTTGCCGACCTGGCTCCATTCCAGTTGTTTTTCAGTACTTCACCTGCATCACCAGCGTGGCTTTGCAGCTAGCTTAGCGCAGAAATCAATGCTTACTGAGACGGCCCAGACTATAGAGCGGGAGACTCTGCCTGTCAACGTTCTGGTAACGGCGCGCCGAGCTTGAAACGTTGCGTTTGGCCGGGGCCTGTTCTATCTTCCCGTTGCCCATCGGCCGTTGCCCGTCGGGCAGAAGCTGAAACAAGTTCTCCAAGCCGGAGGAATCCCCACTTGCTCTCGCAGACGATCTCGCATTACCGGATTCAGCGCCACATCGGCACCAGCGTCATCGGCGAAGTCTATTTGGCCGAAGACACGAACCTGCGCCGCAAGGTCGCGCTCACGCTGCTGGCCGACAGCTTTGTTCAAAATGCCGCTCGGCTGAGCCAATTGGCGCAGGAAGCGCGCGCGCTTTCGGCTCTCAATCATCCCAACATCCGCTTTATTTACGAAGCCGGCCAGGATCAACAACAGCATTACATCGCCACCGAATTTGTCGAAGGGCCGACGCTGCGCGAGCATCTGGCGACGACGCGCATGCCCTTGCCCGACGCTTTGGATGCCGCCGTGCAGATCGCCAATGGATTGACGGCGGCCCACGCAGCCGGGGTTTTGCACCGGGACTTGCGCCCTGAGAATGTGATGGTGCGGCCCGACGGTTACATCAAACTGCTCGATTTCGGTTTGGCGAAATTGGTTGAAGACGAAGCACCGCCTGTCGTCACTGACGCCGCTGATCCCACACCAGCTTCCGCAGCGCTGCCTGCACAGACAGAGATCATTCAATACAACGACCCTTATCAAACCGCGCCGCTCAGCGCAACAAAAGGCCTCGAAGCCTTCATGCAAACGCAGATCATCAGCCGCACCCAGCTCTGGGGCATCGCGGGCGCGCTCAGCTATTACGCGCCAGAGCATTTGCGCGGCGAACGGCTCGATCAACGCAGCGACATTTACAGCCTGGGCATCGTGCTTTATGAAATGTGCGCCGGTCGCGTGCCGTTCAACGGCAATTCAGCCGCTGAAATGTTGCGCTTGCTCGCCGCACAGCCTGTCAAACCTTTGCGCAACCTGTTGCACGACGCGCCCGAAGAATTGGACTGGATCGTGCAAAAGGCCTTGGCACACAAGCCTGAAGAGCGTTACCAGACCGGCAAGGAATGTCTGGCCGATTTGCGGCGGCTGAAACAGAAAATCGAATTGGCCGCCGAACAGGCGCGTTTTGCCGCGCTCCCGCCGCAACATCCGCAACGCTTTGAGACGCGCCCGATTGAACGGCCGTCCGGTGACTCCGGCGCCAATCAATTCAGTCAGCCAAGTCGGCGCAGCGGCCCCACACCGCGCGATTCGGGCGCGTTGCGGCGCGGCACAGGCGGGCGTGCCTTGCGCGACGCCTTGGATTCGCTGGCGGTCTTGCCATTCGTCAATGTCAGCAACGACCCCGGCACCGAATATCTGAGCGACGGCATCACCGAAACGATCATCAGCACGCTGTCGCGTCTGGCCGATTTGCGTGTGATGGCGCGCAGCACGGTTTTCAAATACAAAGGGCGCGTCGTTGATCCGCACGCCGTCGGCGTTGAACTCGGCGTGCGCGGCGTGCTGGCGGGCCGCGTGTTGTTGCGCGGCGAAAACCTGGTCGTCAAAGTTGAATTGGTTGACGCCGCCGATGGTTCGTTGCTGTGGGCCGAAAGCTATCAGCGCCCGCACGGCGACATCTTTGAACTCGAAGCCGAGATCGCCAAACAGATCACCGAACACTTGCGCTTGCAGCTTTCGGGCGAACAGGAAGAGAAGCTGGCGAAACGTTACACCGACAACACTGAGGCTTATCATCTTTATCTGAAAGGCCGCTTCTTCTGGAGCCAGCGTTCGCCCGAAGCCTTGAAGAAAGCCATCGAATGTTTCTTGCAGGCGATCAAGAAAGACAATCATTACGCGCTGGCTTACGCCGGGATGACCGATTGTTACACGCTGCTGAGTTGGGCCGCCGTGCCGCCGCGCGAATTCGTGCCCAAGGCGCGCATGGCGGTGCTCAAGGCCATCGAGATTGATGAGCAACTCGCCGAAGCGCACGCCTCGCTCGGCTTTCTGACGCTCTGGTACGACTGGGATTTTCTGAAAGCGGAGCAGGAGTTCCTGCGTGCCATCGAACTCAATCCGAACTATCCGACGGCGCATCACTGGTACGGCTACAGCCTGGTCGTGCAAGAGCGCATTGACGAAGGCTTGGAACGCATGCGGCACGCGCTCACGCTCGACCCGCTCTCGCTCATCATCACGACCGACATCGGCGAGATTCTCTATCGCGCGCGCCGTTACGAAGCGGCCTTGGATCAATTGCAAAAGGCCATCGAGATGGATCCGAACTTTCAGCTCGCCTATTCCTGGCGCGCGGTCTGCTTGCTCAAACTGGGGCGCGCCGCCGAAGTTGTCCGCGAGGTTGAACATGGGTTACGGCTGTTTGGCGGCAGTGTGGGCCGCAAGACCGCGCTGGCCGTTGCTTGTGCGCTGACGGATGAACGCGCGCGGGCGCAGATGTTGTTTGAGCAACTGCAACAGGATGCACAGACCGAATATGTGCCGCCGTATTACCTGGCGAGTGTGGCCGCGCAGTTGGGCGACTTCGAGCAAGCCTTTGGCTATTTGGAACGCGCCTATCAGGAACGCAGCGGCTGGGTGCCTTGGTTGAAGCTCGATCCGATGGCTGATGTGCTGCGGCACGATGCGCGGTTTAGCGATTTGTTGCGGCGCGTGGGTTTGAAGCCGTAGCGCCAGCGCTTGCCTGTATTTCATCAATTTGAATTGATCGAACGCGAAGTGCAGACACTGCGCAACAGCGCATGGAGTTCAGGCTTCAGCCTGTGTTTGAGATCTCGAACACAGGCTGAAGC
>JAYUCP010000556.1:0-21008 GCA_043740245.1 Acidobacteriota bacterium
AGGCACGGTCTGCTGACCTTTTGCCACGCCGCTCGAAAGGGCTGATACATTGGAAGTCAGTGACCTAAACATCTACGCGCTCCTTCTCTACTCGGTGTACCTATTTCTTCTACTTTGTTGGTATTTCTTTTACGCACAGGCTTCAATTAGCTGGGCAGCCGGGCAGCCGGGCAGCGTGTCTGGCTAGCGGCCCTTGAGTAGCAGAATTTTTTGCAAACTTGTTTTTCATTGTTAATCCCATCCGTCCCAAAGCGTTTTCCCAGGTGAAGGAAGATTCAGATGCTCGGCAAGAGCCAAGACAGGAGGATGCAGTGAGAGCTACGGCGACACATTTACGAGCGATTCCCGGCACGCCGCCGCCGCCCGCGCGCGCTTCGTTGGAGAGTCTCTTCAGCGAACATTACGACCGCGTGTTCCGCGCGGCCTATCGCGTGACGGGTAGTGTGGTGGATGCCGAAGATGTTTTACAGACGGTTTTTTACCGGCTGGCCAAACGCGGGGAAGAGTTGAATCTGGAACCCAATCCGGCCAGCTATTTGCACCGCGCGGCGGTCAATGCGGCGCTGGATATGCTCAGGCAACGCGGTCGCGCCGCGGCGGTCGCGCTTGATGACGTCGCGCCGGAGTTGTTGCCCAGCGCTTCGGCCAGCCCCGCCGCGCAACAAGAAGAGCGCGAGTTGCGCCGGGCCGTGCGCAAGGCGGTCGGCAAACTGGGCGAGAATCAAGCCGAGATGTTTGTGCTGCGCTATTTCGAGGGCTTTGATAATCAAGAAATCGCGGCGCGCATGGGGACTTCGCCGATGGTCGTGGCCGTGCTGCTGCACCGGGCGCGGGCGCGCGTCAAAAAAGAGTTGGGAGTTTATTTTGAGGCCTAATTGGAGGGAGAAATTCTTATGAATAACCGAAAGCTGAATGAATTGTTTGATGATGTGACGGCGGGCATCCGCAACGAAAAGCTGGCTGACGCGACGGTCAAGGCGGCGGCGGAGCGCGTGCAAACACGGCTCGGCCACGAACAGGCGGCGGCCCAAGCTGGTGTCGCGACGGTCGAACACCTGCGCGGTTGCGACGATTTCCAAGCCTTGATCCCGGCCTATCTGGGCGGTTTCCTGACCAGCGCGCGCACGATGCTGCTGGAAGATCACACGCGCGAATGCCTGCCCTGCCGCAAGGCGCTGAAAGAAGCGCGGCACGGCGCGAAGGCGCAAGCGGCGTATAAAGAAGCCACACCGCGATTCAACTGGTTCCAGATGCCCGCGATGAAGTGGGCGCTGGCGGCGGCAGTCGTGCTTGGCTTCGGCGTGTTTGCGTGGCCGTTGGTTTCGCAGATGCTGCCGGGTGGCGCATTGACGGCGACCGTTGAAGCGGCCAGCGGCCCTGTCTATCGCGTCGCCGAAAATCAAACGCTGGCGCTCAAGGCGGGCGAACAGTTGTCGCGCGGCGAACGCTTGCGCACGGCTAAAGAAGCCGGCGCGGTGGTCAAACTCAGCGACGGTTCGCTGATCGAAACGCGCGAACGGTCGGAATTCGCGGTCAATCAAACAGCCAGCGGCATCACAATCAACCTCGAACGCGGCGCGATTATTGTCCAAGCTGCCAAACAGGGCGGCAAGAAATTGTATGTCGCCACGCCTGACAGTCTGGTGGCGGTGACGGGCACGACCTTCGCGGTCAACAGCGGCACCAAAGGTTCGCGCATCTCCGTCGTCGAAGGCGAAGTGCAAGTGGATCGCGCCGGTCAAAAGACTGTGCTGCACCCCGGCGAACAACTCGCCACGCACACGAGCATCGCGCCCGTGCCGGTCAAAGACGAAGTCGCGTGGAGCCGCGATGCCGCGCGTTACAAACAGGTTTTGGATTCGGTCAAACGCGAGATTGACGCCAAGGTCGCCATGCCGGGCAATCGCTATTCGACGCGCCTGCTCGACCTGATGCCCGAAGGCACGGTCTTTTATGCGGCGCTTCCCAACCTGAGCCAAACGCTCGCCCAGGCCAACAGCATCCTGCAACAGAACATCGAGACCAACCCTGAGTTGCGCGCCTGGTACGACGAACAGCGCGCGGGCAAAGATGGCAAGAAGAAAAACGAGTTGAATGACGTGGTCGCCAAACTCACCGAGTTCGGCCAATTCATTGGGCAGGAGATTGCCGTCGGCGGCGAAAAAGACGCCGTGCTGGCGCTGGCTGAAGTGAAAGACCCGAACGGCTTCCGCGCATATCTGCAACAGCACTTGGCGAATGTCGAAGGCGGCCAAGAGCACGTGCTGTTGATTGACGATCCGCTCGCGGCGAATTTGCCGAGCAAGCGCAGCGACGGTGAAAAGAACGAACACCTGTTGATCTGGCTCAATAACGATGTGGTGGCGGCTTCGACCGAATTGGTGACGCTGCAAGCGGTGGCGGCGAGTGTGAAGAGCAAGGCGGCGAGCCGCTTCAGCGCCTCGGCTTTCCACGCGCGCCTCGCTGATGTTTACCGCGAAGGCGCGGGCCTCGTGATCGGCGCTGACCTCGGCCAATTGATTGGCCGTGAGTTGGCGCAAGATACGCAACGCGGCGGCAAGGATGCGGCGGTGCTGAATCAACTCGGCATCAATCAGGTGCGGCATTTCATCGCCGAACTGAAAGACGTGAACGGCCAGCCGCAGAATCGCGCCGTCGTGACCTTTGACAGCGCCAACGGCGCGCCGCAACACGGCTTGGCTTCGTGGCTCGCCGCGCCGGGGCCGATGGGCGCGCTGCAATTCATCTCGCCCGACGCCAACGTGGTCGCGGCCTTCGTCGTGCAGAACCCGGCGGCGATGTATGACGATTTGATGAATACGCTCAAGACCGCTGACGCCACTGCCTGGCAGGAGATCGTCAACCTGCAAGCGCAGCACGGCATCAGCTTGCGCGATGATTTCGCGGCCAAGCTGGGCGGTGAATTCGCGGTGGCGGTGGATGGGCCGGTGCTGCCGACGCCTTCGTGGAAAGTGGTCTTTGAGGTCAACGATCCCGCCGGCTTGCAGCAGAGCATCGAGCGCGCCGTGACCGAGTTGAACAACGAATTGGCCGCGAAAGGTAAACCGCAACTCGCGTGGGAAAATGCGCAGAGCAATGGCCGCACGTTCTTCCGGTTGAAACCCGCGACGGGAATGGGCGAAGTGAATTACGCCTACGCTTACGGCTTCCTGATCGCCGCGCCCAGCCGCGCGCTGGTCGAGAACGCGCTCAAGTACCACGAGTCTGGCTACACGCTGCCGCAATCGGCGAAGTTCAAGGCGGCGCTGCCGGCGGACAAGCAAGCCAACTTCTCGGCGCTGGTTTTTTACAACGTCGGTTCCATCATCGCGCCGCTGGCGAAGCGCGCGGGCATGGTCGAAGGCGCGTCGAAAGAGCATCAGAACGTGTTGCAAAAGCTGGCCGCCGATAAAGCGGGTCTGGCCTATGTTTACTCGTTCGGCGACCGGATGGTCTTGTCGTTGAACACCGAAGACGGGCCGGTCGGCTTGACACCGTCGAGTCTGTTGGGATTGGACGGCGGCATTGGTTTGGGGCAACTCTTCAAACATCTAGGCAACTAGCAGCAACACGCGCCGCGCGCTGGCAACGAACTGTCAGCGCGCGGTCTTTCGCAATTTCAGGAGGACAACCATGATTCGCAAGTACGGGATTCGCAACCACGGAATGAAAGCTTTGATGATCGGCTTAGGCTTGCTGACGGTGGCCGCTTTGCAAGGTTGTAGCCATAGCAAGGCCGTCGAGGTTCACAACAAAGTCGGTCGGCAGGTGCGCCACAGCGTCCATGGAAAGTTGAGCGAGATTTTTTTCGGCAAGACTGATGTGGTGGTTTGGGGGCATCAGATTTCGCTGACGCCTTGCCGCAACGCCGCAATGCAAACGCTCAGTGATAACAGCCCACTTGATTCGCACCACGTGATTCAATGCGGCGCCACCAAAGTCCAAGTCGTCAACGAAGAGTTGCGGGTGAACGAAAAGAGTTATGGCAAGTTGCAAAAAGAAGCGTCAGTGCGGGTGGCGGATGGCAAAGTCGCCATCAACGGCAGCGAAGTGCAACCCGTGGCGCAAGTCGCGCAGAAATAAAGGGGGAAATATGCGCCATCAATTTTTGGCAGTTTTCAGTTTAGGATTGTTGCTGTTGTTCAGCGCGTGCAGCCGTTCCAACAATGTCTTGCTGGGACGTGTGGAAGCGACGGTCGGCGCACACGCTGTGGTCGTGACGGATTGTTACCGCACCAGCGTGCCGGAACCGCAAAAGGTTTCGGACGCGGAAATTCACTTCAAGCCCTGCCGCGACGCCGAGGTCGTGATTCGCAACGAAGAGTTGAGCGTCAATGACCAAAACTATGGCAAGCTTCAGCCCAATGACAGCGTTACAGTGGATCACGGCAAGGTGCTCATCAATGAGCGCGCGGCCAATGTACTGGCGGGCAATTGAGGGCGCGCCGCACGTCACAAAATCCCTGAATTTATTCAACCAAAACGCCAATCGGCAGAAACTTCCCGCTGCCGGTTGGCGTAACTGTTTCTGCAATTCACACTACTCGATTCGGGAGGATCAAAATGAAAAAGACCGCGTATTTATTGGGCGCCGCCGCCTTGGGCTTGAGCTTGCTGGTGACGGGTGGCTGTCACGTCAATCGCCGGGAACGCGCCGAGGCCAGGGAGAAAGTCGTCAACGCGCCCAGCGCTGAACTGGACTTTCCGGTGCAACGGGAAGTGCGGCAAAGTTATAAACTCGCCGCCGGCGCGCGCGTGGATGTTTCGGGCTTCAATGGTTTGTTGCAAGTTGAAACTAGCGACACTGACACCGCCGAAATTCACATCGTGCGTTCGGCGCGCAGCGAAGAAGATTTCAACGAGCGCAACTTGATCCTGGAACAAAAAGGCGACCGCCTGATCGTGCGCATGCGCAACAACCGCGAGCGCAGTTTCTGGGCGATGCTCGGCGCGCGCAGCGACGAACGGCAGCGCGCCTATTTGAAATTGCCGCGCCAGATTGACCTGGATGTCAGCGGCATCAACGGCAAAACAGACATCGGCGAAATCGGCGGGCGCGTCGAATTGAGCGGCCTGAACGGCCCCGTCAAAGTCGCGCGCGCCACCGGCGGCTTCGACCTGTCGGGCGTGAACGGCAATATCGAAGCCACCCTCGCCCAACTCACCAAAGGCGTAGACATCAGCGGCGTCAACGGCAGTATTGACCTGCGCTTCGTCGGCGAAGTGAACGCCGACATCGAAGTGCACGGCGTCAACGGCCAGATCAATCCTGAACTGCCGAATCTCTCGGTCAAAGAACAAAAACGCGGACGGCTGGAAGCGCGCATCGGCAAGGGCGGCGCTACGATTGACGTGAGCGGCGTCAACGGTAATATCCACCTGTTACCGGCGGTGAGCGCGCAGACGGCGAAGACTGCTGGCGGCGGCAACACTGCGGCGAAGTAAGCAAAAGCGGGCGCGCGATGTACCGTAGGTTGTCTAACCTGCGGAGGCTTGGAAAGTCGCGCGCTGAAGGGTAGCGTGCGCGTCTGCCTGATTGTTCGCCTGACAAAATGCTCCGCAGGTTGGACAACCTACGGTACGGTTATCAAATGAATCCAATCATCGAACTCGACGGCTTGCGCATTGAATTCGGCCAGCGGCGCATCCTGCACGATCTGCGCGTTGAATTGCGCGGGCGTTGCATAGGCTTGCTCGGCCCCAACGGCGCGGGCAAGACGACGCTGATCCACACGCTGCTCGGCTTTTACCAACCCAGCGCTGGCACGGCGCGCCTTTTCGATCACGACATCCGCACACAGGCCAAACAGGTGCGCGCGTTGATCGGCTATATGCCGGAGCGCGACTCGTTCATCGCCAACATGAATTGCGTGCATTTCGTGCGGCTGATGGCCGAACTGTCGGGTCTGCCGCGCGAGGCCGCGTTGGAGCGCGCGCACGAGGCCTTGTTTTACGTCGGCTTGGGCGAAGCGCGTTATCGTGAATTGGGCGGCTATTCGCTGGGCATGAAGCAACTGGCGAAACTGGCGCAGGCCATTGTGCACGGCCCGCGCTTGATCTTGCTGGACGAGCCGACGAACGGGCTCGATCCACCCGCGCGCAAACGCATGCTCGAACTCATCCGCGAGATTCGCGATTCGGGCCGGGCGCACATCCTGCTTTCGTCGCATCTGCTGCGCGATGTCGAGGAATGTTGCGATGAGATTTTGATTTTGAAAGATGGGCGCATCGCCGCGCAATGCGATCTGGAAGCTGAACGCAAGGCCAATCGCAAGTTCATCGAGATGGAAACGCGCGGCGCGACGGATCGTTTCGCCGCCGCCGTCGAGGCGCTGGGTTGCGAATACGCACAGAACGGGCCGGAGCGGTTGAAGGTGGTGTTGAACGAACAGATGGAGATTCGGGATTTGTACGCGCTGGCGGCGCAAAGCGGGACGCAGATTCGCCGCTTGAATTTCAAACGCGATTCGCTAGAAGACATTTTTTTGAAGGCGATGGAATAACAGTGATTATGCGGTTGTGGTGGTTGATCTTGGTGGTGTTCTGGCTGGCGGTCAGCAGTTTGGCGCAGACCAAACCCGCGCCCGCTAAGCCGGATGACAACGTGCTTCGCCTGACCACCGATCTGGTCGTCGTGGATACACAGGTCACGGGCCAAGCCAACGGCAAGATCATCGGCGGATTGAAAGCCGAGGACTTCATCGTCGAAGAAGAAGGCGTCCGTCAGGAGCTTAGTTTTTTCACGCAGGACAAGCTGCCGCTCTCGGTGGTGTTGCTCTTTGATTTGACCGACACGGTGCAGCCGGTGCTGAAAGAATTGGCGAAAAGCGCGCTGACGGCGTTGCAGCATTTCAAACCGGAAGATGAATTGGCGGTGGCGGTTTACTCGAACAAGGCGCAGGTGCTGCAAGCATTCACGCGCGACCGCGCGCCGATTGTCGCGGCGATTGAACAGGCTGCCGCCTTGCACGATTTGCACCAGTTGGCGCTGTTTAACGAGGCGCTTTATCAAACCGCCGGAGTGTTGCAATCAAGCGCCGCGCCGCGCACGCGCCGCGTGATTTTGTGGCTGACCGACAATCTGCCGAACCGCCCGCCCAAAAGCGCGCATACCGAGGACGAAGCCTTCGCGCAACTCTTCGAGCACGACATCGCGGTCTTCGGCCTGATGATGCAAAGCGCCGAAGGCAAGGTGCTCGGCTTCGTCAACATCTTCATGCGTGGCGCGGGAGACTTGAACAAATACGCCGAACGCACAGGTGGCGAGGTCATCAAGGTTGAAAAAGAGAACGTGGATCAGCGTATGGCCGAAGTCATTGATCGCGTGCGAGCGCGCTACACGCTGGGTTACATCTCGACGAACTCAAGTCAGGACGCCCGGTTTCGCCGCCTGCGCGTGCGAGTAACGCCGGCAATCGAGCGGCGTGAGGGCAAAGTGATCTTGCGCGGCAAGGCGGGCTATTTCGCCAAAGCCTCGACTACGAAGTAACATAAAGTAACAAGAAGTAACACAAAGAAATTTATGGCTGTTTACGGGCATACTTACAAACCTTACGAAGGCGCGCTGACCGCCGGCTGGTCACGGTTCCTGGTGGTGCCGCGCTATGCCTACGAGAGCGTCTTCAAATCGAAGCTCGTGGGCGGCTTCTTCGCGTTCTGTTATCTGTGCCCGCTGATAATGCTGATTTTGATTTATCTGCATCACAATGTGGGCGCGTTGGCGGCGCTGCGATTTAATGTGGCCGATCTGCTGGCGATTGATGCTAACTTCTTCCGCTTTTTCGTTACCTTTCAAGGTGGCTTGGGCTTTATTTTCACGGTGCTGATTGGGCCGCCGCTGATGTCGCGCGACCTCGCCAACAATGCTTTGCCGCTCTATCTTTGCCGGCCTTTCACGCGCGCGGAGTATGTGCTCGGCAAGCTGAGCGTGCTCTTGATTCTGCTCTCGGCGATCAACTGGATTCCAGGTTTGTTACTCTTCGGGTTGCAGGCGAGTTTGGCCGGGGGCGGCTGGTTGAGCGCGAACCTCTGGCTGGCGTGGGCGATTGTGGCGAGTAGCGGGGTCGGGATCATTGTGTTGTCTTTGCTGGCGCTGACGTTGTCGGCCTGGATCAAATGGCGCACGGCGGCGAGCGGCGCGCTCTTTGTTTTGTTCACGATCCCCTTCGGTCTGGGCATGTTGATCAATGGCGTCTTTCACACCCGCTGGGGGCATTTGATCAACCTCGATATCCTGATTCAGACCGTTGCCGATGGGCTTTTCCGGCAGCCGAATTCGATGGGTTTCCCTAACTGGATGGTCTTGCCGCTCTGGGCTGCCTGGCTGGCGCTGGGCTTCCTATGCGCCCTCTGTTTGTTGCTACTGGCTCGCAAAGTGCGAGCTTATGAGGTGGTGTCATAATGTCTAAGCTACGTATCATAATCGGCTGGGTACTGACGGTTCTGCTTGCGCTTGCCTTTCTGGCCGCCGCCGCAGGCAAACTGACTGGTGCTGCTACTGCGATGTTCGCGCACTGGGGCTATCCGGCCTGGTTCGCAACGTTGATCGGCATACTTGAACTCGCCGGTGCAGTAGGGCTTCTCATTCCTAAAACGATGCGCTATGCCGTACTGGGATTGACCGTGATCATGTTTGGGGCAGCCTACACGCACCTGGCGAATCACGAGGGGCTGCAAGTCCTGCGACCTGCCATCTTCTTGGCCGTAATGTGGCTGGCCTGGTGGCTGCGCGGCACACCCGGACACGGTGGTCAAATTCCTGCGTCCGCCTGACGCAAGAGATAATTTTGCGCTAGTGGAAGCGCGTAGCGTCCAAGCAATATGGCAATTGATATGCATGCTGCCAACGAACAATGGATCGTCTTTGAAGACGTCTCGAAATTTTACGGCGAAGTGCTCGGCATCAATCGCGTCAGTTTGACGATTACGCCCGGCATCACCAGCTTGGTTGGGCCGAACGGTTCGGGCAAGACGACGTTGATGAATCTGATGACCGGCTTGATTCAGCCTACACGCGGACGGTTGAATGTGCTGGGCATCTCGACCGACAACCCGCAGGAATTGTTCCGCACGGTCGGGTATTGCGGCCAGTTCGATTCATTCCCGCGCGGCGCGACCGGCTACGAATTCATCCAGCAGTTGCTGCGCGTGCACGGCTACAACAAATCGGAAGCCGACGAAAAAACCTGGCGCGCGTTGGAGCGCGTTGACCTGACCGAAGCCGCGCATCGCAAGGTGGACGGGTATAGCAAAGGCATGCGCCAGCGCATACGGCTGGGCCAATCCATCGCGCACGAGCCAACGGTGATGATTCTGGATGAACCGCTGAACGGCCTCGACCCGATGGCGCGCGCCGAAACGATGCGGCTCTTTCGCCAACTGGCGCAGGAGGGGCAGCACCTGATCCTGTCGAGCCACATCCTGCACGAAGTGGATATGATGTCCGACCGCGTCGTGCTGATAAACAACGGCTACATCGTGGCCGAAGGCGGGGTGCACGGCGTGCGCGACGAGATGCAGGAGCACCCGCTGCAAATCATGATTCGTTGCGAACAGGCCAGCGCGTTGGCGGCGCGCCTCTTTGATGCTGGACAGATCGTCGAAGCCGCGCTGACCGAAGACCGGCAAGGCGTCTTCGTCAAGACGCGCAACCAGGAAGCGTTTTACGCCTTGCTCAATCGCATCGTGGTCGAGAGCGGCATGAACGTCGAAACTGTCACGCCGGTGGATGATGATTTGAACGCGGTCTATCACTATTTGATCGGCGCGAGCGGGCAGGCGTAACAAGGTACGGCAAACTGTTAGTTTACCGTGGGCTTCAAATCAAAGCGGCAGAGCGTCAGCGTTGAGCGTTGTCGTGCCTCCGTTTCGTAAAATGCCGAGACCCGGCAAACTGACAGTTTGCCGTACACGGAAAGCACAAGATGAATCCAGCAATTGAAGCGCAGGCAATCAAACAGATGACAACGAATACGGACTGGTCGCTCTGGCTGCGGCAAATCGGCGCGATCCTGCGCATCGAAATCAAAAAGAATTTCTGGGGCCGCCGCGCGCTGTTGATTTATTTGCTGGCTGCGGTGCCGGTGGCGTTCTTTGCCGCGATGGCCTTCTTTGACGAGACGGCGCGCGACATCCGGCGCGGCAATGAATCGGACATCATCTTCGCCAACATTTATGAAGCCCTGATCCTGCGTTCGATTGTTTTTTTCGGCTGCGCGTGGGTGTTCATGAATTTGTTTCGCGGCGAGATCGTGGACAAGAGCCTGCATTACTACTTCCTCGCGCCGCTGCGCCGCGAAGTGCTGGTTGCCGGCAAGTATGTATCAGGCCTGGTCGCGGCCTGCGCGCTGTTCGGCCTGTCGGCGCTGGGTTCGCTCATGTTTTTCTATTCCGCGCGCGGCTATCTGGATAACGCCCAGGCCTTGCTGAGCAATGGCCGGCTCGGACACGCGCTGAGCTATCTGGGCATTACGTTGCTGGGCTGCTTCGGTTACGGCGCGGTTTTTATGTTCATCGGTTTGTTCTTCCGCAATCCGATCATTCCAGGCTTGTTGGTGTATGGCTGGGAGTGGCTCAACTTCCTGCTGCCGCCGCTGCTGAAAAAAATCAGCATCGTGCATTACCTGCACACGCTCGCGCCGGTGCCCGTGCCCGAAGGGCCGCTGGCGACGGTGGCCGAAACGACGCCCGCCTGGATTTCGGTGCCGAGTTTATTGCTCTTCACCGCCGTCGTTTTAGTGTTGGCGGCGGTGCGCATCCGCCGGATGGAGATTCGTTACGGGACGGAGTAAGTCATACCGCACCCGATGCCAAGCGCACCGAAGGCCCGTCTTTGCCACCCTCGCAGCGCTTGTGTACTATGCCGCGCGAGGAACCCAATGCAACTCGCCCGCGTCATCGGCAACGTCGTCTCGACCGTCAAAAACCCCACGCTGACGGGGCGCAAACTCATGGTCATCCAAATCCTGAACGGCGATCTGAAACCGACCGGCAAGCCGCTGGTCGCGGTTGATTCGGTGGGCGCGGGCGTCGGCGAGTTGGTGTTCTGGTGCCGTGGCAAAGAGGCCAGCTTTCCCTTTGAAGGCAGCGAGGTGCCGACCGATTGCACGATCGTCGGCATTGTGGATTCGGACGCGCACGTGAAAAACATTGGAGCGAAGTAGATGCTATTGGCCCGTGTGCTGGGCAACGTCGTTGCCACGCAAAAAAATCAACGCTACGACGGCGCGCGCATCATGCTTGTCCAGCCGGTCAATCCCGACGGTACGGCGCGCGGAGCGCAGATGCTGGCGCTCGATTCCGTAGACGCGGGCGAAGGCGATCTGGTGCTCGTCGTGCAAGAGGGCTGGTCGGCTTCGACGGCGGCGACGGGTGAACAGGGCGCGGCGATTGACAGCGCCATCATCGGCGTCGTGGATTTTGTCGAACTGGTCTGAGGGTACATTGATGACGAACCGGGACGAGATCAAACAACTGGTCAGGGCCGCGCTTGAACAGGGCTTGCCAAGCGCGGCAGTGCAGCCGTCCGCGTATCAAGCGCCGTGGACGGGCGTGAGCTATGACGCGCACCCCAGCCGCCAGCAATTCGACATCGGCGAGGCCACGGAGTTGCGGCGCGAGTTGCGCGAATTTGTCGAAGAGCAGCTTTGCACGATTGAGCGTAATCGGAAGTGCGATCATTGCGGCGTGTGCAAGTCGCTGGGGTTTTGACTTGGTGCGGTACCGGGAGCGGTAGCGACTGGGTGTCTCCGGTTGTGCTTAACTCGGGGCACCCGGTCGCTATCGCTCCCGGTACCGTACCGGCGGTCGCATCAACAAATGCTTGCTCGAATCCGGCCACACCAGTAGAATCCGCCACTGAGGCAATAACAATGAATGCAAGCAAAAATCATGACCGCCGATACGTGATGCATTGCGCGCCCGCCAATGGCGCGGCGGTGTATGCGCCGCTGACCAGTCTCCGCCTTAGCTAGCAGCGCAATGTGGATGATTGCGCTGCTTTCCCGCCGAACCGTTTTCCCCAAATTCAAGAGTTTGTTATCTTGGCGCGCCGCTACGGCTGTACGGCAAACTGTTAGTTTGCCGTAGGCTTGAAGTTCCAACCCATCGGAATCAAGCGCAACCATGCCAAGGCTACGGCAAACTAACAGTTTGCCGTACAGCGCGCGCGCCGCAACGCAAAAGGACGAACGATAATCATGCAAGAGAAATACTTTCCCGCCGAAATTGAAGAGTGCCAGCAACAACGCTGGGCCACACACAAAACCTTCGAGGTCGAAGTAGACCCCGCCAAGCCCAAGTTTTATTGCCTGGAAATGCTGCCCTATCCATCGGGCCGCATACACATGGGCCACGTGCGCAACTATTCCATCGGCGACGCGCTGTCGCATTTCAAACGCATGCAGGGCTTCAACGTGCTGCATCCGATGGGCTGGGATGCCTTTGGCATGCCTGCTGAAAACGCGGCCATCAAAAGCGGCGCGCGCCCTGACAAGTGGACGTTTGAGAACATTGAGGCGATGCGCACGCAGTTGCAGCGCATGGGCTTCGGCTATGACTGGCGGCGCGAAATCGCTTCGTGCACGCCGGAGTATTACCGCTGGAACCAGTGGTTCTTCATCAAGATGTTCGAGCGCGGGCTGGTCTATCGCAAGAACGCGACCGTCAACTGGTGCGGCCAGTGCAACACTTCGCTGGCCAACGAACAGGCCGAAGGCGGCGTCTGCTGGCGGCACGAAGACACGCCCGTCGAGCTGCGCCAACTGGAACAGTGGTTTGTGCGCGTGACCAACTACGCCAACGAATTGCTGGACAGCTTGGACACGCTGGCCGGCGGCTGGCCCGACCGCGTGCTGACGATGCAACGGAACTGGATTGGGCGCAGCAAAGGCGCGGAAGTGGATTTCGGCGTGGCGGAATGGGACGGTACCGCGAGCGGTAGCGACCGGGCGAAGACCATTCGCATCTTCACCACGCGCATTGACACGATCTATGGCGCGAGTTCGGTGATCCTGGCACCTGAGCACGCTTACATCGCCGAATGGATCGAAACCGGGCAAGCGAGTGACGAACTGAAAACCTTTGTCGAACAGCAAGCCTCCATCGAAGCTGCTGATCGCCCCTCTGGTATGGATGCCGAGGGCAAAGAGAAGCTGGGCGTCTTCACCGGCCATTACGCGCTCAATCCGTTCAATGGCGCGCGGCTGCCGATCTGGACGGCGAATTTCGTGCTGACGGGTTATGGCACGGGCGCGATCATGGCCGTGCCTGGGCACGATGAACGCGATTTTGAGTTTTCGGCGAAATACGGTTTGCCGATTCGCCGCGTGATCGTCGCCAATGATTTCAAGGGCGATGTGAATGAACCGTTGACTGCGGCCTTCACGCCCAAAGACGACAACTGCACCGTCATCAACTCCGGTGAATGGAGCGGCAAACGCGTGCCCGACGCCATCGCCGCGATGACCGCGCGCGCTGAGGCGAACGGCTTCGGTACCACGCAGACCAACTTCAAAATCCGCGACTGGGGCATCTCGCGCCAACGCGCCTGGGGCACGCCGATGCCGTTCATACACTGCGCGGCTTGCGGCATCGTCCCCGTGCCCGAAGATCAACTGCCGGTCACGCTGCCGCTGGATTTGGACTTCGCGTCGAAAGGTGCGCCGCTGGCTGAACACGAAGGCTTCGTCAACGTGAACTGTCCGGCTTGCGGCGGCGCGGCGCGGCGCGATACCGACACGATGGACACTTTTGTTGATTCGTCCTGGTACTACTTCCGTTATGCCGACCCGCACAATGTCAAGCTGCCCTTTGATCCGGCGGTCGCCGCCTATTGGACGCCGGTCGAGCAATACATCGGCGGCATCGAACACGCCGTGCTGCACCTGATTTACACGCGGCTGTGGACGAAGATCATGCGCGACCTGGGCCTGCTGACCTTCGGCGAACCGGTCAAAAAACTGCTGACGCAAGGCATGGTCTGCCTGGCGACCTATCGTTGCGAAGAGCACGATTGGCTGAACCCCACTGAAGCCGAAGACGGCAAGTGCAAATTCTGCGGGCGCGCGGCCACCGTCGGGCGCATTGAGAAGATGTCCAAATCCAAAAAGAACACGGTGGATCCCGACGAGATGATCCACGTTTACGGCACCGACACCGTGCGGCTGTTTATGCTGTTCGCCGCGCCGCCCGAAAAGGATTTGGAATGGAGCGAGGCCGGGGCCGAAGGCGCTTCGCGGTTTCTGAACCGCGTCTGGCGCATCATCCATCGCTGGCACGATCAAATTGCGGAATGCGGAATGCGGAATGCTGATTCGGATTTTTCTGTGACCGCGCGCGCGCTGCGCCGCAAGACGCACCAGACGATCAAGCGAGTCACCAACGACATCGGCGAGCGCATGAATTTCAACACGGGCGTGGCGGCGTTGATGGAATTGACCAATGAAATCTACGCCTTTGACGGCGCGCTGAAAGACGGCGCGACTGAGTACGACAAGTTCGCGTTGAAAGAAGCAATGGAGGCGCTGGTCAAACTGCTGGCGCCCTTTACGCCGCACATCGCCGAAGAGTTGTGGGCTTCTTTAGGCCACAATGAAATCGTTGTGTCAGCACCCTGGCCGCAATTTGACGCCGAGTTGGCTAAGGCCGCTGAACTGGAAATCCCGGTGCAACTGAACGGCAAGCTGGTCGCCAAAGTCATCGTCCCCGCCGAAATCACAGACGATGATCTGAAAGCCGCCGTGCTGGCCGATGCCAAAGTGCAGGCCAAGCTGGCGGGCAAACAAATCGTCAAAACGATTGTCGTGCCGAAACGGCTGGTCAATTTGGTCGCTAAATGAAGTAGGTAGACAAAAGTTCTTTCACAAAAACTTTTCACCACGAAGAAACGAAGAGCACGAAGGGCCGCGAAGAAAACTCAATGTTGACCGGCATTTTCCTGCTTCTCTCTCACTCATCTTCGTGTTCTTCGTTTCTTCGTGGTGATGAATGAACTTTGGCGACCTACTGAAGTGTGTGTGAAAACTGTTGAGGCTGGATGCGGCAGGGAATTACAACTCCGCAAAGTTTTTCAAAAGTTGCAAGCCTGCCGTCTGGCTTTTTTCCGGATGAAATTGCACGCCCGCGATGCTGCCGCGCCCGCAGACCGAAGCGTAGCGCAAACCATAATCAGTCAGGCCCAGCACGCACGCCTCATCCGCCGGTTCGACGTAGTAGGAATGCACGAAGTAGTAAAACGATGCGTCGGGCAAGCCGCGCAAGAGCGCCTCTTGGAAGGGAAGCCGGGCGCTGCCGTTGTGATATTCGACCTGATTCCAGCCAACGTGCGGCACGCGCACGCCGTCAGGGAATTTGATGACCTTGCCCGGCAACAGCCCCAGGCCTTTGTGCACGCCGAATTCATGGCCTTCGTCAAACAGCATCTGCAAGCCGACGCACAGACCGAGAATCGGTTTGCCCGCGTCGGCCGCTGCGTGAATCAACTTGTCGAAACCGTGCTTGCGCAAACTCTCCATCGCGTAACCAAACGCGCCCACGCCGAGTAACACGAGCTTGTCGGCATTGCGGATGATTTGTTTGTCTTTCGTAGTTTCGGCAGGAATGCCTTGCGAGGTGAACGCCTTTTCGACGCTGCGCAAATTGCCGATGTCGTAATCAATGATGGCGATTTTCATAACGCGGGCGCTTCAGATCGTTCCTTTCGTTGACAGCACACCTTGAATGCGTTCATCCACGCGCACGGCTTGCGCCAGCGCGCGCGTGACGGCTTTGAATTGGGCTTCGATGATGTGGTGCTGATTGCTGCCGTAAAGCACTTCGACGTGCAGATTGCATTTGCAATGTTCGGCGAACGAATGCCAGAAATGTTCGACCAGTTCGACCGACAGAGCGCCGATCTTGTCGCGCGTGTTCGTCACGCGATGTACAAGGTAGGCGCGGCCCGACAGGTCTACGACGGCGCGCGCCAACGTCTCATCCATCGGCACGTAAGCCGCGCCGTAGCGCACGATGCCGCGTTTGTCGCCCAATGCCTGCGCAAAGGCCTGACCCAGACAGATGGCGATGTCTTCGACAGTATGATGCTCGTCAATGTGCAGATCGCCCTGGCATTCGACGGTTAAGTCAAACAAGCCGTGCCGCGCGAACAGATCGAGCATGTGATCGAGAAAGCCGATGCCGGTGTTGATCGTGCTCGTGCCGCTGCCGTCGAGGTTGAGCGTGACGGTGATGTCGGTCTCTTTTGTTTTGCGAGTGATAGTTGCTTGTCTCATTTTGTTTTCCCACGAAGCCACACGAAGGAAACACGAAGACAGCGCAAGGTTCTTCGTGTTTCCTTCGTGTGGCTTCGTGGGAGATTCTACTGTGCCGCTAGGATTTCGCGTAAGGCCGTGAGCAGCGCATCGTTTTCATCCGGCGTCCCCACGCTGATGCGCACGTACTCACTCAGCAACGGCGCGCTGCTCACGTCACGAATCAAAATGCCGCGCGCGTGCAACGCCGCGAACAAGTCTTTCGGTGGAATTGCCGTTTTGACCGCAAAGAAATTCGCCGCTGACGGCACGGGTTGCAAGCCTGGAATCGTTTGCAACGCCGTGAACAGTCGCCGCTGCTCGCCGCGCATCGCTTCGACCAAGGGCCGCAGCAAATGCAGGTTGTCCAGCGCCACCTCCGCCGCCATCATCGAAAAGAAGTTCAAGCTGTACGGCATCTTCGGTTTGTTGAACTCGACGATTAGTTCAGGCGCGGCCAGGCAATAGCCCACGCGCAGGCCGCCCAGCGCCATCGCCTTGGAAAAGGTGCGCAGCAGCACCAGATTCGGATAGTCGCCCAGCAGCTTTACATAATCTTCGCCGCCGAATTCCAAATACGCCTGATCCACCACGATCAACGCGCCGGTGGCGAGCAGGCTCAGCAGTTCATCGCGCGCAATCACACAGCCCGTCGGATTGTTGGGCGAACAGATGATCGCCAGCGCCGCGCCGTGCTTCACGATGGCCTCGCGCAAACGCGGCACATCGAACGTCAGGTTCGTTTGCAACGGCACGGATTCAATTGCCCCGCCCGCGACGGTGACGACCTGGCGATAAACCGAAAAGGTCGGTTCGGGCAGCACGACCGTCACGCCGTGTTCGACCACGGCGTTGACGACCGATTGGATCATCTCGTTCGAGCCATTGCCAGCCATCACACCGTCAGCCCGCCAACCCGCGTAGGCTGCCAGTTTTTCCAGCAAGCGCGTGGGCACGAATTCGGGATAACGTGCCCAATCGTGCGCGGCGGCGCGGCGCAACACTTCGTCCTTGATGGCGGCGGGCATGCCGAACGGGTTCTCGTTCTGATTGAGCTTGATCGGCGCATCGAGCGGCGCGAGCGTGTAAGCTTTGAGCGCGCGCACGTGCGGTTTGATGTGATTGAGTGGTGGTTTCATGCGCAGCGGATTGTCGCCGATCTGGCGTGCGCGTCAAAGCCTTCGGCCAGCGCGAGCCGTTCGATGGAAGCCGCCGTGCGCAGCAACTCTTCGCGCGTGTAGCGCACGATGCTCGTCTTTTTCAGGAAGTCGTACACGCCCAACGCCGACGAAAAGCGCGCCGTGCCGCCCGTCGGCAACACGTGATTGGTGCCCGCGAAATAATCGCCGACCGGTTCGGGCGAATACGCGCCGATGAAGATCGCGCCCGCGTTGTGAATCTTCAACGCATCGGCTTCGCTGTCGGCAGTGATGACCTCGGCGTGTTCGGGCGCGAGGCGGCTGCACAGGGCGCAGGCTGCGTCTATGTTTTCGACGACGATCAGCGCGCCGTAATCGGCCAGCGAGTGTTCGATGATCGCGCGGCGCGATAACGTCGCCGTTTGCTTGGCGAGTTCTTCTTTCACCGCCAGCGCCAACGTCTCGCTCGGCGTAATCAGGATGGCGGCGGCATCTTCGGAATGCTCGGCCTGCGAGAGCATATCCGCCGCGACGAAATCGGCGCGCGCCGTGTCATCGGCGACGACGATGATTTCCGAAGGGCCGGCGATGGAATCAATGTCCACCGCGCCGTAAACCAGCTTCTTCGCCGCCGCGACGTACTGGTTGCCAGGGCCGACAATTTTGTCTACGCGGGGGATCGTCGCGGTGCCGAAGGCGAGCGCCGCCACCGCCTGTGCGCCGCCGATCGTGTAAACCTCAAACAGGCCCAACTCTTTCAACGTCGCCGCGATGAGCGGGTTTTGGTTGAACTGCCCCGGCGGCGTGACGACGACGATGCGCGCGACGCCCGCGACCTGCGCCGGAATCGCGTTCATCATCACGGTCGAAGGATAAGCCGCCGTGCCGCCGGGCACGTAAAGGCCTACGATTTGCAGCGGGCTGACGCGCTGGCCCAGCCGCACGCCGTTCTCGCGCGTGATTTCCCAATCGTGCATGAGTTGGTGTTGGTGATAGGTGCGAATGTTGTGAATCGCCGCGCGCATGGCGGCGATGAGTTCGTCGTCCACTTGGGCGGCGAGTTCGGCAATGACTTCACGCGGCACGCGCAAGGTGGCGGGCGTGAGTTTGACGCCGTCGAAACGTTCGGTGAATTCGAGCAACGCCGCATCGCCGCGTGCTTGCACTTCTTTCAATATGCCGTCGGCGCGCGCGATGATTTCGGCGTTGAGTCCGTTGGAGCGGGTGAGTATGCGCTGCAATTTGGGATTGCCAGCGGGTGTTGATGAATTGTGTCGAATGATCTCGATCATCTTTTGCGAAGTGCGTTCAGAATAACCAGTTGCCCATCAAATCAGGAAAACCTATATTGCCTGCGAACTACTGAAAGCGCGAATGCGTCGTAGGTGGTGCCAAACAAAACAAAACCTTGTCGGCGGCATAAGCTGCCCAATCAGATTTGCAAAGCGAGGTGACAACTTTATGACTGTCGCGTTAAACCATAGGCTACCCCTCACTCTTGAGCCGGAAGACCCCGAATTCAACCGCACGCTTGATCTGTTTCGCCGTAACAGCGAATGGATGAGCGAACACGGCAAGCCATTTTACGATCAGTATCCCGGCCAATTCGTGGCGGTTTCGGAAGGCGAAACCTTTGTCTCACCTGACGCGCAAGAAGCCGAACGTTTGGCGCAAGAAAAACACCCCGCCGATACGCCGTTTGTCATCTACATTCCGAAAACCAAGTGCGAGCGCATCTATGCTTGTTAAAGGCCGCTGGCGTGAATTCCCGGATGAAATCACGCGCCCTATCATTGAAGCCCAAGTCTTGACCGCTACGGGCGAGTGGAAGGCCGTCGCTTTCCAGCTTGACGGTGGGGCGGATCGCACAGTGCTAGAGGTGCGGTTGTTGCCGTGGCTGACGCCGCTCGCTGTTCCGACATCACGTATGCCACGCATAGGCGGTGTTGGCGGGCTGGTGGGAGCGACACTGGCTGATACCCGCTTGGGCTTTACCCGCGATGACGGCGGCCTCGTCACTGTGAATGGCCCATTCGCTGTTTTTACGGAAGCAGAAAGCAGCGACATTTCAATTCTTGGTCGTGACGTGACAGACAATTTCGACGTAATCTACAGTTATCCCAAGCGGGAGGTTTTGCTCTTGGCTGCGCCGCATACTTACGTCACCCAGTTGCCATTCTGAAATTCAAAGAACCTTCGCTAAATCCTCAATCAACGCACTCACCGCCGCCCGCTTCAAATGAAAACTCGCCCGATTCACGATCAGCCGCGCCGTCGTGTCCGTGATGGTCTCGATCACTTCCAAGCCATTCTCTTTCAGCGTCCGCCCGGTTTCGACCAAGTCTACGATGCGGTCGGAAAGGCCGAGCAGCGGGGCCAATTCGACCGAACCCGAGAGCGGGATGATTTCGATGGGCACGCCTTTGGCTTGGAAGTATTCGGTCGTGATGCGCGGGTATTTGGTCGCGACGCGTACGGTGGCGAGCAGGTTGTAATCTGCGCCGACGACTTCGCGTTTGCCCGCGACGGCGATGCGGCAGTAACCGAATTTCAAATCCAGCGGTTCGTGTACGTCAGAGCGCGCTTCCAGCAGCACGTCGCGTCCGCACACACCCGCGTCGGCCACGCCGTATTCGACATACGTCGGCACGTCGCTCGGCTTGACCAGCACGAAGCTGAAGCGGCGGTCGGTCGAATGAATCACCAGACGGCGCGATTGCAATTCGCTCTCGTCCACGAGGATGCCCGCGCGGGCGAACAGGGCGAGCGCGTCTTCCTGCATGCGGCCTTTGGCGAGCGCGATGGTGAGCGGTGCGGCGTTATTTGACACGAATCTTCACCTGTTGTTGCGACTCACGCGCAGTGCGTGCGCGCGCGAAAGTTTCCGTCAAGTCTTTAGCCAGACGGATTTGTTGAACGAAGGGCGCGGTGACGGTGGTTTCGCTGGCGGCGTGATGTGAGACGGCTCCGGCGAGCGCATCGAGCGCGAAAGAAAAGCCTACGGCGGGTTCGGCGTCGCCGAAATTTTCGATCAATTTATCGTAGCGTCCACCCGTGCCGACGGCGACGTGCCATTCGGGTACGTAAGCCTTGAAAAGCAAGCCGGTGTAATATTCCTGCCCGCCCGTGTCGCCGAAATCAATGTCGAAATGTTCGCCCAAACCCAATGCCTCAAGCGTCGCGTAAATCTGTTTGAGATGCGCAATCGCCGCGAGCGAACGCGGATTGCGCAAAAGCTGTTCGGCTTGCGCGAGAACTTCAGTGCCGCCCGCAAGTTGCGTGAGGCGACAAAATCCGGCGCGGCGTTCGGCTTCGACGTGCGCCGCGTGCTGTTGCAAAAACGCATCGAGCGCCTGGCTGTTGCGACGATCAATCAAACGGCGCAACTCGGCGCGTTGTTCGTCAGCCAGTTCGAGATAACCGCTTACGCCGTTGAAAAACTCTGCGTGCGAAAGCGCGATGCGAAACTCAGTCAGCCCCAACGACGCCAGCAATTCAGCGGCGACGAGCAGGACTTCTATGTCAGCCACAATATTCGGTTCGCCGATGTGTTCGACGCCGAGTTGATGGAACTCGCGCGCGG
>JAYUCP010000557.1:0-8377 GCA_043740245.1 Acidobacteriota bacterium
GCTTGAATCGCGCGGTCAATCACTTTGAGCGCGACGTTGGGCGCGAGCACTTTGATCATCGCAATCTCGGCGGCCGCGACCTTGTTGCCGACCGTGTCCATCATATAGGCCGCTTTCAAGGTGAGCAGACGCGCCTGTTCGATCTCCATGCGCGAGGTGGCGATGTCGGCGCGGATGGTGCCTTGTTCGGCCAGCGTCTTGCCGAAGGCGACGCGCTGTTTGACGCGCTTGCACATGGATTCGAGCGCGCGTTCGGCCACACCGATCAAGCGCATGCAGTGATGAATGCGCCCTGGGCCCAAGCGGCCTTGGGCGATTTCAAAACCTCGTCCTTCGCCGAGCAATAGGTAGGAAGCAGGCACGCGGACATTTTCAAACAGCGTTTCGGCGTGGCCGTGCGGCGCGTGGTCGTAGCCGAACACCGAGAGCATGCGTTTGATCGTGACGCCGGGTGCATCCATCGGCACCAGGATCATGGATTGCTGTTTGTGGCGGTGCGCCGTCGGATCGGTCTTGCCCATAAAGATGGCGATCTTGCAGCGCGGATCGCCCGCGCCGGATGTCCACCACTTGCGGCCATTGATGACGTAATGATCGCCGTCGCGCCCTTTTTCTAATTGGATGCTGGATTGGATGTTGGTCGCGTCGGATGAAGCAACTTCGGGTTCGGTCATTGCAAAGCAGGAACGAATCTCGCCTTCGAGCAGCGGTGTCAGCCATTGGCGTTTCTGCTCTTCGGTGCCGTAACGCGCGAGCACTTCCATATTGCCGGTATCGGGGGCGGAGCAGTTGAAGACTTCGGAGGCCATCGTTAAACGGCCCATGATTTCGCAGAGTGGGGCATACTCAAGGTTGGTTAGGCCGCCGCCGTATTTGCTTTCAGGATCGGATTCGTGCGGCAGGAAGAGGTTCCACAGCCCTTCAGCGCGGGCTTTGGGTTTGAGGTCTTCGATGATTTGGACGGGCGACCAGCGCTTGCCGTTGCGTGTGTTCTCTTCGATCTGTTCGGCGAAGAGGTGTTCATTCGGATAAATGTGCTCATCCATAAAAGCGGTGAGCTTGTTTTGCAGATATTTGACCTTCTCGGAATACTCGAAATGCATTGCCGGGTTCCTTTCGGTTTATTTGGACGACGTAGAAATGTTGGGTACTGCCTTGAGCGTGCGGCGAGTGTAACTGAATCAGCGGGGAGCGCCAAGCAAACCAATCGAAGCCGTGACGATCTTTTCTTTCCGGGCGGTTGTGCCTATATTGACGCGCGATGCCGACAAACAAAATCTATTCCGAATACGACAGCTTTGCCTGGTTTTACAATCGCTACTGGGGCGCAGAGTTCAGCCGCCCGGCGCTGGTGATCTTCAATCTGCTGCTCTTTCCGCACCTGCCGGCGGGTTGCCGCGTCCTCGATCTGTGTTGCGGGACGGGGCAGTTGGCTGCCGGGTTGTGCGAGCGCGGCTATCGTGTGACTGGCTTGGATGGCTCGGCGGCGATGTTGGAAATCGCGCGTGAGAATGCGCCGGCCGCCGAGTTTGTGCGCGCAGACGCCCGGTCATTCCGCTTGCCCGGACGCTATCAGGCGGTGGTCTCGGCGTTTGATAGCTTGAACCATTTGATGAAAGTGGAAGAGTTGGTTCAAGTCTTTCGCAGGGTCCATCGGGTGCTTGACCAGAACGGAATTTTTCTATTCGACCTGAATATGGAAGACGAGTCGGAACTGTTCGGCCAAACGCTGGAGATGGTGACCGATGACCACGTCTGTCTGGTGCGGGGAACTTATGACGCTGAAACGAAGTTGAAACGCTACGAGGTCACGATGTTCAGGCTGCTGGCGGGCGCTTGGCAGCGCAGCGATGTGACTTTGCGGCAACGGTATTATGACGAAGCGGATGTGCTGGTGGCACTGGCCGAAGCAGGTTTTCGGCGGGTGAAGACGTATGATGCGCGGCGCGAATTTGGGATGACGCTGAGCGATGGCCGGATGTTTTATCTAGCGCGCAAGGGGTGAGCAGGGCAGATGCAAAAGTACCTCTGCCCCGCTTGCATCCGCTCACTTATTGAAGACTTTTACTTTCGCGATAAAAGAGCCATTGTTATCTTTGAGATTGCCTTCGTTGACGCTCAGAAACAGCACGCCGCTATGTGTGGCCGTGAATTCGCTATTGGCGCCTAAGAAGACAAAGTCATCGTTGTCGTCACCGACGACTGCGATGAGCCCGCCGGTTGGCCGATTGAGCATCAGCTTGCGGCTGTCATTCAACGCAATGCCATTCGGCGTGGCGCGCTGATTGTTACCCAGATCAACCTCGCCGGAAGCTGTTATCACCACACGTTGTCCGCGCTGCACCCTGACTTCGGTGCTGGTCCAATCCGCCGCCGCCGCGATGCTGACGGTTTTATCAGCGAGCAAGCCTGCCGCTTCGACCGGAGCCGTTGGATTGATTTCGTTGGGGCTAGTGACAGGCGGCTTGGCGGTTAGCACAGCTTCTTTTGCTTCCGCGCTAAGCGCCGGATCAGGGCGCACAATGGGCTGCTGCGGTTGCGGCTCGAAGCGCGGTTTTTCGCTGCGTGGCGGGTTGGTTTCGGCGCCAACCGGATTCGACAGTGCACGCGGGGCGCCAGTATCGCTGGAATCGAACTCGACACTCTCAATTTCATCAACCGGGATTATGTGTTGCGAAGAAGACGAGCCGACATAAATGGTGATGGTGAACTTGCGCTGGCTGTAGCCGGTCACTTTGCCTTTATAAACGCTGCCATCTTTCATTTTTATCGTATCGGCAAAAACAGCCGTCGAGAGCAAAGCCAGCATGACAGCCAGAGAACTCGACCAGATACACAGACGGAACGGGGTACTTTTTGTTTTCACTTTTGCCTCCAACTGGAGAATTGGGCCAATGATGTCAAGTTGTTTAGGGGGATACGCGCGGCAGCTTAGCACAAAACTTTCCGTAATTGCAGCCGCACATGCTGTGGTAACTCGGCAGCTTAAGGGCCTGGGAAAAAGTTGAGGCGTGAAAGTAAAGCGGCTTGACTCACCTTACTTTGGCCGAATATACTCGCCACGTCTTGATGGCATAGGCTTCCTGTTTATGCTGTTTATTCAGCGCATCATTACTGAATAACACTGCTTCATAGCTGAGTTAGCTATCATTTTTTCAGATTTGCCATGAGCCGAGGGCTGTTACGATTGAACGCTTCTCGGCAGCCTGTGTGCGATGGGAGCGCATAGGGTTGTGGCTGATGACTTACCTCCCTCCTTCTCCTGCTTGATTCCCACGGTGTGAAATTGTCGCATCGTGGGATTTTTTTGTTCCTGCCATTTGGAGACGGTCAGCTTCATCCTGCAAAAGAAAAGGCCCGCTAGCTGCGGGCCTTTCGTTTATCGCGGAATCAGGCTCAAGGTTTTGTCGGGCTGTCAGGTTTCTTGGGCAGTTCCTTCTCACCGCTATTCGAATCATCTTTGGGCGCACGGTATCCATCGCGTGTACGAACGGTCAATCCTGTCGAGCCCACGCTTACTGTAATGGAGCGGTACTTGCCATCCCGTTGATCGTTCGATGAGATATAGCCCAAGGTGTATAGGTTGCGTAGCTCAAGGGCAATCATGGTGAACTGGAGACTCGTATTTTCAATGCTGTCAGCACGCAGATGCCGCGCGCCCGAAACTGTTGTTAACAGCCGGAGATAGTCAGTGGCGATTAGGTACCGATCTTTTTCGTGCACAGGATTTTGACTGCTGATCACGTTCGATTGCGGTTCGCTGGCAGCAGGCGGCGCGTTCCTGGGTGCGCTAAATTGCAGCGGGGAAGAATTCAAGGCAACGCCAAGGGAATTACCACGCTGGAATTTGCTGGGTGAAAAAAAAGCGTTGCCGTTATTCGGTAAAAAGACCGGGCGCATCACGGGCGCGCCTTCATTGCGGGTCTCGTATTGGATGGCGTAACTGATAATGCCTGAGCCGGCAATCAAATCAATCGTGCTGTCAAAAGTGGCTTGTTTACTGGCAGTGTCTACGCCATCGGTCAAGACCACAATCGCTTTGCGTCCTTGTAAAGGGGCGAGCTTTTCAGTCACGGCGTAATGAATAGCGTCGTAAAGCCGCGTGGCATAGCCAGTCTTCGCGGCTTTGATGGCCTTTTTAAGCGTGTTGACATCGCCCGTAAAATCGCTGATGACGTTGATCTTGTCATCAAAGGTCAAGACCATCACCCGGTCGCGCGGTTGCAATTGTTTGATAAAGCTTTCGGCGGCTTTTTGAATCGTGCCCAGTTTGCGCACCGTGCTGCGGCTGGTGTCAATTAACAGCACCACGCTGAAGGGCGACTCGGAGGCCGAAAAGTCATCCACTTTTTGCTCTTTGCCGTCCTCTCTGATGCTGAAGTTGTCTTTGGCAAGACCCGTGACGAGTCGTCCATAGCGGTCAGTCACAATGGCAGGCACTGAGACATAGGCCGAAGAAATTTTGACGATCGGATCCTGTTTCTGCTGTTCTTGCGCTTGCGTAGGATTTTGGGTTTGCGCCTGACCAAAAGCCAAACCTGTATACGCCACTGCGCAGAGGGCAAAGAGAAAAACTTTCGAGCAATGATTTCGCATACTTCCCGCCAAAGATGGTGCCAAAGATAGTGAATGATTCAAAAAGTGCCGGGATTTTACTTCACTGTTCGACCTGACGCAAAAGCGAAGAGCCGATACCAGAATTTCGTCAGCATTCGCGGCACGCAATTGAACCTGGGTTCGATGATAGTGTTGATGGAACGCGGAAAGGCTTTATCGCTTGCGGGCAGGGCAAAATCAAGGCTGGGGAAAAGCAGCAATCAATTCGTGTTTCTGGCGGAGGCTTCGGCGGCCCGTGTGTTTTGCACAACCTGAGTTTCCAAGTCGCGTTTGATGGCATCGAGAATGCCGTTGATGAATTGGGTGGCCTCGTGCGTTGAGAAGCGGCGGGCGATTTCCAAGGCTTCGTTGATCGCCACCGTTTTGGGCGTGCTGGCTTGATGCAGGAATTCGTAAACGGCCAGACGCAGTAAATTGCGGTCAACCACGGCCATGCGCGAGATGCGCCAATGTTCCGTGCGCAACCGTATCCGTTCGTCAATCTCCTCGAGGTTCGAGATTGCTCCTACGGCCAGTTCATTGGCGAACTCTTTTACGTCATCGCCTGCTTCGGCCATTTCCCCCCAGAAAGTTTCGATCAACTCGTTGACCGAAGGCCGCGCAATGTCGTAAGCGAACAGCATTTGCAGCGCACATTCACGCGCTCTACGCCTAGCACCCATAATAGTTTTCAATTTACCGCCATCTAGTGTTTTCAGGTTCGAGGGTTGTGAAGTCGAGTCTGGGGGAAAAACAAGGCTTGGCCGTTGGCGAGAGGGGCGCAAGCTTTGGCGACTGTGTTTCACAACTCTTTCAGCAGGTTTGCCATCTCGACAGCCGTCATGGCCGCCTCAAAACCTTTGTTGCCTGCCTTCACACCGGCCCGGTTGATTGCCTGTTCAACCGTATCGGCTGTGATGATGCCATATGCGATGGGAATGCCGGTGGACATGGAAGCCGACGCAATCCCTTTGGTAACTTCCGCCGCGATGTGCTCGAAATGAGGCGTCTCGCCGCGAATCACTGCGCCCACGCAAATGATCGCATCATACCGCCCGCTGGTCGCCAACTTCTTGGCCGCTAGTGGGATTTCAAAAGAACCGGGAACCCGAACCAAGGTGAGCTGTTTTGCGTTGGCACCTAATCGCAGCAGCGCGTCTTGCGCTCCACCAATTAGCCGACTGACGATCAAATCATTCCAGCGGCTCGCCACAATCGCGAAGCGCAATCCATCAGCTTTCAAAACGCCTTCCACGACGGAAGGCTGCAACACTTGATTAACCGGGTCATTCGTACTCATTCGCGCGGAAGTATAGTGAGCCCTGTGGATGAGGTCAAGAATGGCTTAGGTTGCTTGTGGGCTGAAACTTTCTGGGCAGAGATTCTTGGCTGAGGCTGGCGCGTATTCGGCCTGACTTCAGCCATGTTTTTCCTGCGCCAGCAACGCGCGCTTGCGTTCTATGCCCCAGCGATAACCGCTTAGTTCGCCATTCTCACGAATCACGCGATGGCAGGGCGTCACGAGCGCCGCTGGATTCGTGGCGCAAGCGCGCGCGACTGCTCGTGTCGCGGTGGGCTGTTCGATGCGGCGCGCCAATTCGCTGTACGAAACCGTTTGCCCATAGGGGATGCGGCGCAACTCTTCCCAAACGCGTTTCTGAAACGCCGTGCCGCGCACATCGAGCGGCAAGTCGGGGTGTGGCAACTGTCCATTCAAATGCGCAAGCAAGGCCGCAACGTGCTGTTGCAAGACTGTCTCATTGGCTGTGATGTCGGATTGTGGAAACTCAGCCGCCAAGTCATGTTGCAATTGCTCCGCTGCATCGCCCAGCGTGACGGCGCAAATGCCTTTTGCAGTTGCCGCGACCAGCAGAAAGCCCAGCGGCGATTCTGCAATCGTGTAATTGATCTGCATTCCTTTGCCTCCTTTGCGATAGATCGCCGGGGTCATGCCCAAATGTTCAGCGGCCTTTTCATACAACCGGCTGCTTGAACCGTACCCGGCTTCATACGTCGCCGCGCTCACGCTCTCGCCTGCTTTCAACCGTTCTTTGAAGCGTGCAGTGCGGCGTGCTTCGGCATACTGGCGTGGCGTGATCCCCATCAGTTTTTTGAAGAGCCGTTGCAAATGAAACCGGCTGACCGCGAGTTCGTCACCGAGTGCGGCCAAATCCGGTGTAGCTTCCGCTGCCGCCTCCAGCAAGTGGCAGACGCTGCGCACCAACTCTGACTGCGGGTCGCGCAGTTCTGCCTTATCCGGCTGACAGCGTTTGCAAGCGCGCAAGCCCGCCGCTCGCGCCGCTTCAGGCAAAGCGTAAAAGCTGACGTTCTCACGCTTCGGCTGCCGCGAGGCGCACGATGGGCGGCAGTAAACGCCGGTGGTGTGTACGCCGTAATAAAACAGCCCGTCGCATTGCGCCGCGCGCGTTTGCACGGCTTGCCAACAGTGCGTTTCGTCCAATGCCGGTATAGTTGTCAGTGTTATTTGTGTGCTCATCGCAGTTGCTCCTTTCTGAATTGACTGAGCGGATGTTCGCACAAGGCAGGGCACCGATCTATCCGATTGTTGCGCGGCAATTCCCTTGGGAACGCTGAACCCCAGTCCGGCATTCCCGGCTTATGGATTGACCGTCTCGCTCTTGGTTTCAGAACGCGTACTCTCATTGCCCGCTGTATCCACCGCTGTGATCTGATAGAAGTAGCGTTTGCCCACTTGCACGCGGTCGTCGCGGAAAGTGGTTGGCGCATGCAGCCGCGCATTCAACTTGATCCACTTGTCGGTGGTGGCTGCTTCATCTTCGCTGCGATAGATGTTGTAGCCCGCCAGATCGGCTTCGGGATTGGAAGGCCAGAAGAGCGAGACCTGGGCGTTGATGGAGGCGATGGTGATCGAGGTCGGCGCCGTGGGCGCAAAGGTGTCTTTGGGCGTGAAGACCAAGGCCTCGCTGGCATTGCCCTCGATGGTTTCATTCAACTTGGTATTGCTGGGCGCGGGAAGTTGCGCCGACAGGCAGCGCACAAAATACTCATATGCCACGCCGAACTGAAAAGCTTTGTCCACGAAGCGCGTGACAGTGAGCGGCTGCGCGTTGAGCTTCGCCACGTTGTCGCCAGTTTTACGATACAAGTTGTAGCCTGCGATGTTGGCCGGGCTCGTGCCATTCTCATTCGTTTCAGGCGGGGCCCACGTGATGACAATTTCGGTTTGGGTGAGCGCTGACGTTGGGCGCATCGGCGCAGCGGCCAATTCGGTCAGTGGCGTGATGATGGCGTAGTTGGAAAAATCAGCCCCGCGCCCATCGCGATTGAACAAGCGCACGGCGTAGCGATAGCGCAAACCTTTGGCTTGTTGCCGCAAATCGAGCGGGTCTTGGTGCGTGATCGTGCTTGAACCAGGTTTTACTTGCTCGCCGGGAATCGTGCTGATGACGGTGGCGCGCGCGGCAAATTCCTCTTCGGTCAATCCGGGCGGCGCGCTTTCCGGTTCGATCAGGCGGAAGATGTCAATTCGCTCCAAGCGCTCAGCACGCGGTGGCCGCACGAGCGGAAAGCTCAAAAGCAAACGCGAGCCTTGTTGCGTCACGTTCAATTCATTGACGATCAACGGCGCGCGCGGAATCGGCGGCAGCGGTTCGCCGATCTTGCCGCAACCGCTTAGCACTGAAAGCAAAAGGCAAAAGGCAAAAATCAAAAGGCAAAAAGTCAGCACTTTTGCTTTTTGCCTTTTGCCTTTTGCCTTTTGATTTTTACAGGATGTACCGGCTGAGGTCTTCATTCTTCA
>JAYUCP010000558.1:0-20976 GCA_043740245.1 Acidobacteriota bacterium
GATGTAAACGGCTTGGACTTCCGTATCGGCCAGCAATTCGCGCCAATCGCGGTACCAGCGGCGCGCGCCGAATTCGCGGGCGAACTCTTCGGCCAGGTGGAAGCTGGCGCGATTGACGGCGGTCAATTCGCAGTTCGGCAAGTCGCGCAAGGCGGGCGCGACGCGTTTGCGCGCGATGTCGCCGCAACCGATCAGGCCCCAGTTGAGTTTTTGCATCGCAATTCCCCTTTCCAGAAAAATCAAAAGGCAAAAATCAAAAATCAAAAATCAAAAGGTCGGCACTTTTTTCTTTTCTAAAAAAAGAGTTCTACATTTTTGCCTTTTGATTTTTGCCTTTTGCCTTTTGATTTTTGCCTTCCACTAGGCTCGGCTCACAAACTCGCCCGTCTCGGTGTTCACGCGCACGATTTCGCCTTCCTTGATAAACAGCGGCACGCGCACGACGAGGCCGGTTTCGAGCGTCGCCGCCTTGGTCGTGCCGCCCGATGCCGAATCGCCTTTCAGCGCGGGTTCGGTTTCCTTGATCGCCAAATCCACCATCGTCGGCAACTGGATCGAGATCGGGTCGCCGTTGTATTTGCGAATCTGCAATTGCATGCCGTCTTTCAAATACAAACGTTCGTCGCCCAACTGCTCTTCCGACAGCGTGAACTGTTCGTAACTCTCGTCGTCCATAAAATGGAAGCCGTCGCCATCGCCGTACAGAAACGACGCGGGTTTCAGTTCGACATCGGGTTCCTCGAATTTCTCGCTGGTCTTGAAGGATTTTTCCAGCACGTTGTCGGTCAGCAGATTGCGCAGCCTCGTGCGCACCATCGTCGAAGCGCCGCGCGCCGAGGGCGACGCGAAGGTGACTTCGACCACGGCGTAAGGCTGGCCTTCGACCGTGATAAACATTTTGCGTTTGAGTTCGTTTGCCCCAATCAGTGCCATATCAACCTCGAATGAAAGATGCGCCGCAAAAAGGCACAGAAGACGCAAAAGGTTTTCAATCAATTTTGCGTGTTTTGTGCTTCGTTGCGGCTGAATTAAGGCGGGCAGGATAAGCTACGCGGCGGCGTTTGGTAAACTGACCCAGACATCTGATGTCTGGGCGCTTTTGACAGAGAGAAACATTGATACGCGGATGACGCGGATGCAGCGAATCGGCGCGGATCAACAAAAAGAAAAATCCGTGGAAATCCGCTGCATCCGCGTCATCCGCGTATCCAAATCTCCGGGGCTGCCCGGTTTCTGCGGCGCTTGGTTTCATTTTTTTCAAAAGTGTCCAGACTTCAGCCCTGACATATGCAAACAGACATCATCATCATCGGCGGCGGCGCGGCGGGTTTGTTCTGCGCGTTCACGGCAGGACGGCGCGGGCGCAAGGTGCTGCTCATCGAACACGCGGGGCAAGTCGGCAAGAAGATTTTGATCAGCGGCGGCGGGCGCTGCAATTTCACCAACCTCTACGCCGCGCCGGAAAACTTCATCTGCCGCAATCCGAACTTTCATAAATCGGCGCTGGCCCGCTACACGCCACGTGATTTCATTGAATTGGTCGAACGCCACGGCATCCGCTACCACGAAAAGAAACTAGGGCAGTTGTTTTGCGATGGCTCGGCGCAAGAGATCGTCGAGATGCTGTTGCGCGAATGCGAACGCGCGGGCGTGACCATTCGCACGGGTTGCCGTGTCGAAACGGTGGAGCAACGGCACGGCCGCTTCGTTCTCACGACCAATCAAGGCCGGTTTGAGAGCGCCGCGCTGGTTATCGCCACGGGCGGGCTTTCGATTCCGCAAATGGGCGCGACGGATTTCGGCTATCGCGTGGCGCGGCAGTTCGGGTTGAAGATCGTGCCGACGCGCCCGGCGCTGGTGCCCTTCACGCTGGGCGAAGACGACAGGCGCGTGCTTGGCCCGCTGAGCGGCGTTTCGGTGGATGCGCTCGTCAGCCTGAACAATCACATGTTCCGCGAAAACATCTTGGTCACGCATCAGGGCTTGAGCGGCCCGGCCACCCTGCAAATCTCTTCGTATTGGCAACCCGGCGCGGCCATCAGCATTGATCTGTTGCCGGATGGCGACGCGGCGGAATTGCTCGCCGCCGAACGCGGCAGCCAGAAAGAACTCAAAACGCTGCTCGGCCAATACTGGCCGCAACGTTTCGCGCAGGCCTGGGCGCAACTGAACGCCACAGCCAAACCCTTGCGGCAATACTCGCACAAAGAATTGCAAAACATCGCTGAACGCATCCACCGCTGGCAGCTCACGCCCAACGGCACCGCAGGCTTTCGCAAGGCCGAAGTCACGGCGGGCGGTGTAGACACGGATGAGCTTTCTTCGCAAACGCTGGAAGCGCGGCGCGTGCCGGGTTTGTATTTCATCGGCGAAGTCGTAGATGTGACTGGCTGGCTGGGCGGGTATAACTTTCAGTGGGCGTGGGCGAGCGGGAATGCTGCGGGCAGCGCCGTATAAAATCAAAAGGCAAAAGGCAAAAATCAAAAGGCAAAAGGGCGGCACTTTGTTTCTTCCTATTTTTGCTTTTTGATTTTTGCCTTTTGCCTTTTGATTTTCTTCACCTACGGCAAGCGCCACGCCGCTTTCAACCGCGCATACTCGCTTGCTGGCAATTGCACCAGCACCGGCTGCTGCCGCACATCCAGCCAGCGCAACACTTCTTCCATCAACCCTGCCTCCATCGCCGTGCAACCCGACGTGCTGGAATTGGGGCCGCTCCAAATGTGCAGGAAGATGCAGGATCCACCGCCGGACTTGGCTTTGACACTGCTTTGGAATACGCCGCCGGCATTGTGTTCGACCACGACGCCCCAGCGGTACAACTCATCCTTGCGCAGCATATCTTCGTGGCTTTGCCAGTCGGGTTGTTTTTGCCGAGCGCGCTCTACGACGCGGTTGTAATAGGCCGATTGCGAATCGTCCACGCATTGCATGGTCGCGGTTGATGTGATGTAAGGCAGCTTCAAATGGCCCGCCTTCCTTTGCGGCGCATAACCAAACGCCGCATTCAGCCGAAACGCGCCTGCCGGTGCTTTGCCATCGCCTTCTTTTTTCAACGGATCAGCGCCTTGCGCCAGCGTGGCCGGCTCGCCGTGCAACCCCGCGCCCCAGGCCAGGCCGCTGCGCCCGACGACGATTGGGATCGCTGCGCCGACTGGCCGCCACGCGCTGCGGCGCGTGCGGCGCGCGTAACGTTGCAACGTGCCGGGCACGGCGTTCCAGTCCGGCGTCGTGACCACGATCATTTGGCGTGACGGCGCGAGCGGTGCGCGGGCCGCTTGTCCATGCACTTGTGTCTGCGTTCCGCTGGTCATCACGGCAATCAAGACGGCGCACAGCGCGCCGCTCAATGTTGGCAGTGCTTTCATTCGACATCCTCCGAGACTGTTGCTAGACTCCGCGCCGAGATTGCCCCAGCACAGCATTATCAATTCGGCAGTTCGCTGTCCGATAAAACCCACAACCTTTGACTCGGAGACCATTATGCCTACCTTCGCGTTCAATGCTAAAGACGAAACCTACAATCCCCAAAATGCGCTAACGCTCGGCGAAGCCGCCCAACTGGCCTATGCCGACCCAGCGCAAATCAATGAATGCGTCCAGGGTTGGGGCTTTGCGCCCGACCGCATCCACCACTTTCACAAGCGTGTCTTGTTTCCGCCGGTGGACACGCAAGGCTATGTGTTCGGCAACGACGAAGCGATCATCGTCGCCTTTCGCGGCACCCGCGATCATCTGGACTGGCTGACCGACGCCAAGTTCCTGCCGGTGGCCGGACCGAATGCCATCGGCCTGGTGCACAGCGGATTTGAATTTGCGCTCGCGCCCATCATTGACGAATTAGTGCAAGTCATCAGCCGTTATCGCGACAACGGCCAACCGCTCTTTTACACGGGCCACAGCTTGGGCGCGGCGCTGGCGACGCTGGCGGCGCGGCGCGTGCAATTCGCCAGCAAAAATGTGCATTGGCCGCAAGGCGTTTACACGTTCGGCTCACCCTGCGTGGGCGATCATCTTTTTGCGGATGCTTATGACAAAGAGTTGCAATCGCGCACCTTTCGTTTCGTCAACAACAACGACGCCGTGCCGCGTTTGCTGATGGCGACGTTCCGCCACGTCGGACGCTTGCTCTATTTCGACGGCGAGGGCCGCGTGAATTCGGAAACCACGGCGATGCAGCGGTTCTTCAACCTGATCACGGCGGCGGTCAAAGACGTGCGCGCCGCCAACGTCCATCAGATCGCGGGCCTCAACGATCACGGGATGGCCCATTACGTCGCGCATCTCAAAGCCAACCTCGACAAAGACCTGCTTTAAGAATCGCGGCGCTTCACCGCACAAGCAAACGCCGGAAAAGGCGGCGCGCCGCGCCTTTTCCGGCGCGCTCATTGTGCGGTCGTTGCAGTCGCGCAAGGCTGCGCGTTGCAAGGTCTGGGCGAAGCGTGCGGTGCAGATGGACGCCCAACTGGGAATGGCCGTCATACTAAGCTAGGTCTCGACAGAGACAACGGCAGGAAAGATTTCAGCCAACGCGCAACTGAAGCCGGGTAAAAGGTCGGGGCTTTCCAGCTTGCGGTCGCCCGCGATCACCTGCACTTGATCCATTGACCGGAAGATGGTCACGGCGCGGTTTTCCGGCGAGACGAGCCAAACTTGTTTGACGCCTGCTTCCAAGTATTCCAAGACCTTGTTGCTGACCTTCTCGTGCAGATCATTGGGCGAGATGATTTCAACGGCCAGGTCGGGCGGAATTTGCCAGACGCCTGCGGGAATCCCTTCGGCGGGAATGCGGTCGGCGGCGACGAACGATAAATCGGGGATGCGCTCATTCTTGCTGAGTTTGAAGTTGGCTTCGGTCGAGGCTTCGCCAAGCTTATGTTCAAGCACAAACGCGCCGAGTTTTAGGGCAAGGCGCATGGCAACTATTCCATGTCTGGCTCCTGGCATTTCTTTTTCCTCCGGCTGACCGTTGACGATCTCATAGCTCTTTTCGGGATCGAGTGTGACTTCCCTTTCCATCACGGTGGCTTGCATAACGTTTCCTCCAAGCGCCTGGATTGGCGGCAGCATTTTAGTTTTGAACATAGCAGCCAGCAAGCGGCCTTCGTCCACGTGATAAACACAAAAGCCGGTGCGCTTGTCGGCCGGCGGACGAGCGCAGCGGCTTTGTAATTGAGGCCGCCAAAACTAGAGACCGAGCACCTCTTTCACTTTCGCGCCAATATCGGCCGGACTCTTCACCACGTGAATGCCCGCCGCCGTCATCGCCTTCATCTTCTCTTCGGCAGTGCCCTTGCCGCCCGCGATGATCGCGCCGGCGTGGCCCATGCGGCGGCCCGGGGGCGCGGTCTGGCCGCAAATGAAACCGACGACGGGTTTCTTGACGTGGGCTTTGACGTATTCGGCGGCTTCTTCTTCGGCACTGCCGCCGATTTCGCCGATCATGACGATGGCGTCGGTGTCGGGATCATTGTTAAATAATTCGACCGCGTCGCGTTGTTGCGTGCCGATGATCGGGTCGCCGCCGATGCCGATGCAGGTGGATTGGCCGATGCCGAGCGCGGTGAGTTGGCCGACCGCTTCGTATGTCAACGTGCCGGAGCGACTGACGACACCGACACGGCCTTCGAGATGAATGCGTGCAGGCATGATGCCGACTTTGCATTGGCCGGGCGAGATGACGCCGGGGCAGTTGGGGCCGATCAGGCGGACGCCGGGGCGCGCTTTCAGATAGGCATACGCTTTGACCATGTCGAGCGAGGGAATGCCCTCAGTGATGCAGACGATGAGGGCGACGCCGGCGTCGGCGGCTTCCATAATCGCGTCGGCGGCGAAGGGTGGCGGGACGTAAATAACCGTGGCATTCGCGCCGGTCTTGGCCACGGCTTCGCTGACGGTGTTGAAGACGGCGAAGCCTTCGTGCGTCGCGCCGCCTTTGCCGGGCGTGACGCCGCCGACGATGTTGGTGCCGTAATCGCGCATCTGCAACGCGTGGAAAGTGCCTTCTTTGCCGGTCAGGCCCTGGACGAGCAAACGGGTGTTCTTGTCAACGAGAACGCTCAAGCTGCCTCCTCGATCTCGTCATTTCGTGTTTGAAATTGGAGATCAGTTGTTGGTGAATTGATGATTGCTTGCGTAAAAGCGGCGCGAGGATAGCACGCACGCTACGGAATTTGAATTGCTTGGGAGTGATGCGAGTGATGCGAGTGATGCGAGTGATAAACACCTGTGCGTTCCTATAGCTCCTATCGCTCCCATTACTCTCAGCACTCACTTCAGTTTTGCCAGAGCTTCAGCAGCGGCGTATTTGACCGCCGCGTTGACATCGTTGGCGGCGGCTTCTTCCAAGGCCGGGCGCGCGCGTTCGATGCCGAGCTTGCCCAGCCATTCGCAGGCCCAACGGCGCATTTCGGGCATGTTGTGTTGTTTCAAAATGCCGATCAATTCGCTGGGGCCGTTGCGCGTGTCTTTGAGCGCGTACATCGTTTCTTCAGCCAGGGCGCGGATGTTCAGCCGATTGCTGCGCAAAACGTTGGTCAAAAATTGCACGCCTTTGCGCGAGAAGGTCACATCCGTCAACTGGTTCAACGTCAGGATGCCAATGCAACGGACACGCATGTCTTGCTCATCGCTGACATCTACATCCGCCGGAATGACAATGCTGTTGAGCACGGCGTTCTTGGCCTGAAACGTTTTGAACGAAGCGAGCGCGGGCACCAGCGCCAGACGCACGCGCCAATCGGGATCGCCGGTGAGTTCGCGCAAAGGTTCGACCGCTTCTTTTGAACCAAGGCGGCCCAGCGTTTCGATGGCGGCAATGCGTGTCTGCGTGTCTTCGCTGCGCAAGAGATCGAGCAACGGTTCGACGGCTTGCTGGCGGCAGGCTTGGCTCAATTGTTTGACGGCGGCGGCGCGCGCGGTGGCGTCGGAGCCTTTGAGCGCGGCCAAGTCGCGTTGCAACGTCTCGCTCGGCTCCTCGGTCAGGCTGGCGCATTGCTCATACAAAGGCAGCGGCGCGAGTTTGGTTTGCGCCTGTGTGCTGAGGTCAAAGCACAGCATGACCAACAAGAGCGCTCCGCAACTGAGGCGGTACGAAGAGCGTAGGCGCAATGAAATTTTTGCGGCAAGACTTTCGTGCTTGCAATTTAACCAAGCTGTCTTCATCGCTGTGCCACCTGCCCTGCCAGATCGGGATTAGGTAGTAACTAAATCGAGTGGGACGGCGTGTCAGTAGCCCGCGCGTGAGCAAGGGCTGGCTGCTGCCAGTAAAGCCCTTGCTCACGCGCGGGCTACTGACACATCCCACCTAACTTAGCCGCCACCTGAACCGATGCGACAGATTGGCACGGATCTGATCTGTCCGGCGCCGTGGCATCCGTGAAATCCGTGGCCGATTCGCCACCACCACAAATCCGAGGGGATCAGCAAATTTAAGAGGGGCTCTCAATGAAAAACAAACTGTCCAAGCTGGCGATCTGCGTCCTGCTCGCATTGCTTGCCGTGCCTTTGCCAGCGCAAACGCCGTCCAAGGCCAAGCCGGAAGACGTCGGGCTTTCGACCGAACGCTTGCAGCGCATCAACGAAGTCATCCAACGTTACATTGACAGCAACCAGATATCGGGCGCGGTCACGCTGGTCGCGCGCAAAGGCCGCCTCGCGCATTTCGAAGCGCAAGGCGTGCTGGACATCGAAGCGAAAAAGCCGATCCGCAAGGATGCGCTCTTTCGCATGGCGTCTTCGACCAAGCCCGTCGCCAGCGTGGCGATCATGATGCTGCTGGAAGAAGGCAAAGTCCGGCTGAGCGATCCCGTTTCCCGCTTCATCCCGGAATTCAAAAATCCCAAAGTCGCCGTGCTGAAATCGTCAACGCCGCCGCCCGCAGCGCCGGGACAGCCGCCGCCAGCACCGGAGATTTACACAATCCCCGCAGCGCGCGAAATCACCGTGCGCGACCTGTTGACGCATACTTCCGGCCTCGGCAGTGGCGGCAGCGCGGCGGGCGAAGTGGCGAAGATCATGCAAACACGCAAGCCCACCGACACGCTGGCTGATTTCATTCCGCGCCTGGGCGCAGCGCCGCTGGACTTTCAACCTGGGACGCAATGGCGTTACAGCGGCTTGGCGGGCATAGACACCTTGTCGCGCATCGTCGAAATCGCTTCCGGCCTGCCCTTCGATCAATTTCTGAAACAGCGCATCTTCGATCCGCTCGGCATGAAAGACACCTTCTTTGCGCTGCCCGAAGACCGGCAGCCGCGCCTGATGACGCTCTATCGCCGCGCGGGAAACAACCTCGAAAAAAATCCGAATCAAGAGCTGCTGACCAGCCGCACGTATTTTTCCGGCGCGGCAGGATTGATGAGCACGGCGGAAGATTATTTTCACTTTGCGCAAATGCTGGCGAATGGCGGGCAACTGAACGGCAAACGTCTGTTGTCGCCGCGCACGGTCGAATTGATGTCGTCCAATCACACCGGCGAGATGTTTCCCGGACAGCTTGGACGCCCGCCGGGCATGGGTTTCGGATTCGCCGTCGAAGTCGTGGTGGATGCGCTCAAAGCCGATTCGCGCCGCTCCAACGGCAGCTTTGGCTGGGACGGCGCCTTCGGCACGCATTTCTGGGTAGACCCCAAGGAACAGCTTGTCGCGGTGTTGATGATCCAAACCGCGAATCGCAGCCTGCACCGTGATTTTGAGAATGCGGTGATGCAGGCGATTGTGGAGTAGCGGATGAAAATCAAAATGCTGCTGCTTTACGCCGCTGCTCTTTCAAGGCAATCAAACCGGAGCTTGACCGATGAATGATTTCACCCCAGCACGCCGCGCGTTTCTGCTTGGTTCAATCGGGCTGGCAGCAACGCAATTCGCGCGCGCGCAAACCGCGCCGCTGACTGCCGGGCAAGTGATCGAGCGCATCAAAACGCAGGTCGGCATTCCGTGGCGCGTGCAAACCGTGGACAACATTATTGCGGGCACGGCGGAAACGCCGGTCAAAGGAATCGCCACGACGATGATGGCGACGCTGGATGTCGTGCAACGCGCCGCCGCCGCGGGCAAGAACATGGTCATCACGCACGAATCAACGTTCTTCTCGCATCAGGATCGCCTTGACCAGATTCAGCAAGACCCGACGTATCAACACAAGCTCGACTTTCTCAACAAAAACAACATGGTCGTGTTTCACTTCCACGACCATTGCCACGGACTCAAGCCTGTTGACGGCATTGCCACGGGAATGATTCGGGAATTGGGCTGGGAGAAGAATAACGACCCGCAGAATTTCCGTATGTTCAATTTTCCCGGTACCCCGCTCGCGCGACTGGCGAAAGACATGCAAACGAAACTGAAAATTCGCACGATGCGCGTCGTGGGCGATCCGAATTTACTGGTGAAGCGCGTGCTGGCGAGTTGGGGCAATGTGAGTTTGCAGCCCGGCATCCCGTTTCTCTCGAAACCGGAAGTTGATGTGCTGGTTGTAGGCGAAACACACGAATGGGAACTGGTCGAATACGCGCAGGACGTGATTGCTTCCGGGCAAAAGAAGGCGCTGATTGTGCTGGGCCACGTCGTCTCGGAACAGGCGGGCATGAAGTATTGCGCCGAATGGCTGAAGGGCTTCGTCAAAGAAGTTCCGATTGAATTTGTCGCGGCGGTGGAACCATTCTGGCGTCCCGACAAACCGGTGCGATAAGCGGGCGGGCTGTTATTCGGCGCTGACAAGCGTAAGATTGCGCTGTCAGCACGACACCTGGAAAGAGAGGAAGTTTATGAGTTTGCAGATGACGACCATCGAAGTTGAGTACAACGCTGCCGTGGTATTGCAAGCCTTGTTGGAAAAAGCAAAGGCGCAAGACACCACGCTTGAAGCCCTGCTGAAGCCGCTTATCGAAACTGAGGCTGATATACCAGCCGCCGCTGCGCCGCGCAATGAAGGAATGTTGGCAGTGATTGAGCGCAACCGAGAGTGGCTGAAAAACATGCCATTCAGCGGCTCAACTGAAGATTCGTTAAAGATACTCCACCAAGGAAGAGCAGGAGAGATGTACGGGTATGAGCCAACCGAATACTGAGTATGAACCGTGTGGTCGAGCCAGGCGCGTTTAAGATTATGATGAGAACGAGTTCAGTGAAGTTTCAGAAGGCGAAGCTTGAGGCGGTCGCCAAGTGATCAGAATCGAAACTTCTTAGCCAGAGGTACAAAGCTGATGATCAATAAATCTTGGGACAAAATTACAGAAGAAGACATCAGGCGTTTGGTTAATGATGCTGTGCCAGAAAGCCATACTCTGGATTACAAAGAAGAGCTTCCAAATGAATCGGCCAAGAGTGAATTGGATTTCTTATTTGACGTATCAGCATTTGCCAATGCTTCAGGGGGAGACCTCATCTTTGGAGTAAAAGAGAAGCGCGAGGAAGGCAAACCTACAGCTATACCTGAAGGCTACGCCAAATTGAAAATGCGTGGGACTCTGGATGAAACTAAACGTAGATTGGAGAGTTTGATTCGCTCTGGTATTAGCCCGACTCTATCTCCAAAAATCAATCATTTCGACGGCCTACCTGAAGGTCCAGTTGTTGTGGTTCGCGTCCCTACTAGCTGGTCTGCCCCTCACATGGTTACTCGTTACAGCAAAGAGGACTTAAAACCTCAGTTTTATAAACGTCACAACGGAGGTAATCATCCGATGGATATAGATGAGATACGTACAGCCTTTACCCTCTCAGAAAGTCGGATTGAAAAATTGCGGCGATTTCGTAATGAGAGACTAACTGCAATAAGCACTCAGGCTGATCCTAATCTTGTCATTGACGGAATTGGTGCCAGAAGAATTTTACATATCTTGCCTGCTAACTTATTTGATCCTACAACCAATGTAGACATATCTAAGATTGAAAGCCGTCAATGGGGGCCATCGCCAGCTTTCAATCATTGTAGATGGAGAATTAACCATTTCAATTTTGATGGCTATTTGATTCGAGACCTCCATTCTCAAACCCAAAGGCCATGTGCCTACACCCAAATTTTTCGTGGTGGAGGAATTGAAGCTGTAAGCATCATAAGAGAAGAGAAGTACTTAGATAATCTCTTCGAGTTGGATACTATTAGACGGGTAATAGATTTACTCAAAATACTTCGCGAACTGGATATACCTCCAACAATTTTCATAATGGTCAGCTTACTTGGTGTGGAAGGTTATCCTTTAACCCTGCCCCAAAATACTTCGTACCAAGGGCCACGAAAAGATATTGATAGAGACTTACTGGCGCTTCCCGAATGCATAATAGATGACTTTGATTTGCCGGTTGTCAGAGTATTGCGCCCTGCTTTCAACACGCTTTACCAAACAGCAGGTATGCCGCGTAGCTTTAACTACGATGAAGGCGGTAATTGGATCGGAGAAGACATCGGCTTCGAATAGGGCCGCCCTAATACCAAAACAAAATTTGACCCAACCTTCTCTGACTAACTCAAGGAGTCACACGATGAAACGATTGCTCACGCCAACAATTGCCGTCACTTTACTCTTCGCGCTTGCTAGCGCAGTGCTTTTCGCCCAGCAGCCGCAAAGGCAATTAACACCCGAACAACAAGCCCAGTTGCAAGCGCAACAAGCTGCCACACGCGAAGATCATCAACGCATGCTGAAGCTGCTCAACATCACTGAGTTGCGCCCCGGCGCGAACGGCAGTAACAAAGACGCGCCCAATTTCGCCAACTACGACGAAACGAAAGTTATTTCCTATCCGCCTTTGCCCGATCCGCTGAAGCTCAAGAATGGCAAGAAAGTAACTTCGGCCAAGCAATGGTGGGGGCAACGCCGCGCCGAGATCGTCGAAGATTTCGACCGCGAGATGTATGGCCGCGCGCCGCAAGTTACTCCCAAAGTAACCTGGGAAGTAACAAACACGGCGAATGAAACAAAATACGATGTTTCCGTTGTTACCAAACAACTCACCGGTCACGTAGACAATTCGTCCTACCCGCAAGTTACCGTAGACATCAAGTTGACGCTGACGACGCCGGCCAATGCGAAAGGGCCTGTGCCGGTGGTGATGGAATTCGGATTTGGCGCCTTGCCGCCGCGTCCGGCGAATGCGCCGCCGCTTCCACCACAGCCGGCACAGCCGGCACAGCCGGCACAGCCGGGGACGCCGTGGCAGCAGCAGGTATTGGCGAAAGGTTGGGGCTACGCGACGCTGGTGCCGAACAGCATTCAGGCCGACAACGGCGCGGGGCTGACGGCGGGCATCATCGGCCTGGTCAACAAAGGACAGCCGCGCAAGCCAGATGACTGGGGCGCGTTGCGCGCGTGGGCCTGGGGCGCGAGCCGTGCATTGGATTATTTCGAGACCGACAAAGCCGTGAACGCCAAACAGGTCGCGTTGGAAGGTCATTCGCGTTATGGCAAAGCGACGCTGGTGGCGATGGCGTATGAGCCGCGTTTGGCCGTGGCGTTCGTCAGTTCGTCGGGCGCGGGCGGTGCGAAAATTCATCGCCGCAATAACTACGGCGAGATGGTCGAGAACGTCGCCGCGCCGAGCGAGTACCACTGGATGGCGGGCAATTATTTGAAATACGCCGGGCCGCTGACGGCGAATGATCTGCCGGTGGATGCGCACGAACTCGTCGCGTTATGCGCGCCGCGCCCTGTGTTTATTAGCTCCGGCGCAGTGAATGGCGACGGCTGGGTAGACGCCAAAGGCATGTTCCTGGCGGGCGCGCACGCGGGGCCTGTTTATAAGCTGCTCGGCAAAAAAGACATGGGCACGCTGGAATTTCCCGCGATTGAAACTTTGTTGGATGGCGATGTTGCGTTTCGTCAGCACACGGCGGGACATACGCCGGGGCCGAATTGGCCGGTGTTTTTGACGTTTGCCAGCCGCTACTTCAAATGAATGTTGGACGGCGTGCAGGGCTGCGGCGCGCTGCTCCTGCTATACTCGCGCTGGGGTACAGACAATGGAAAAACAAACAACCAGGACAAAGTCGAAAGCCAACACGAAGCGCCGCCAGGCAAGGCATGAAAAAGGGAGCCTGCTGAAAGTGCAGATGCCTGATGGTCAGATGTTTGAATTGCCGGAGGAAATTGCGGGCCAAGACGACATGTTACGGAAAGCCTTGCACGGCGCTTATCCTGATGCGGCCACGGCGACTTTCGACCGCAATACGGCAGGCCTCGTCAAGGTTATCAAAAGGGCCGGCGCGAAAGGCGGCGTACCCGAGCCGGCCAAAGAGTTCAAATCGAATGGCCAGGTTGTTGGTGGACTCGCTAATTACAAACAGCAGCGCGGTAGAACACGTTTCACCAAAGACGAGCGTGAGATCATTGCCCTCTGGCGCGCCATCTTTGCGGCGATGGAGGAGGAGCAGACGAACGCATGAAGCGGCCGCTGTTCGACACAAATGTTTTTCTGAACTACGGCAGCTTGATCACCAATGACGAATTGGCGCGTTCCACAATGTCAATCGTCGTGATGTATGAGTTACTTGCCACGACGAACGGCCAGTCACAAAGCCAACGCTACGATGCCGTCAGAAACCTCTATCTCAAAATGGGCAAGTTGCTCGTGCCGACGGGCAACGACTGGTGGGAGGCTGCCAAATTGGTCGCGCGCTTGCGCTTCGGCGAAAAATCCGCGCGGGGCGGCAAGACGCCGCCGCTGCCCGACGCACAGCGCTTGCAAAACGACGTATTGATCGCGCGCACCGCCGTGCTCAATGGTTGTTATGTGGTGACCTCCAATGTGGACGATTTTCAGTTCATCCAAACTTATCTGCAGCGGTTGGTTGTGGTGAACGCGCGCGACTATTTTAGTTGACCGCAGCGCGCTGACGGGATTAGCCATGCAACGACGCGGCAGCTTGAAACTGGCGCATCATGGTTCGGACCGCTTGGCGTCTCAGTAAACCGGTACGGCAAGGAAAGACCAATGAAACAACAACAAATGATGGCAGGCCTATTGTGGTTGTTGGCGGTTTGCGTCGGCCACGCCCGCGCCGCCGACGCCACCGTCGCGCCCAATGGCGACGGGCAATTCAACTCGATCCAAGCCGCCATCATGGCCGCGCCGCAGGGCCTGCCCAGCGCTGAACGGCCCTGGGTCATCAGCGTCAAACCGGGCGTGTACAAAGAACTGCTCTACGTCCAGCGCGAACGCCGCTTCATCAAGCTGGTCGGCGAAGACCCCAAGACCACCATCATCACGTTCAACCTGAACGCGAACATGATTTTCTTCGACGGCAAACCGCTGGGCACCTTTCGCACGCCGACCGTGCAAGTGGATGGCGATGGCTTCGGCGCCGAAAATATCACCTTTGAAAATTCTGCCGGGCCGGTTGGGCAGGCGCTGGCGCTGCGCGTGGACGGCGATCAGGTTAGCTTCAAAAACTGCCGCTTCCTGGGCTGGCAAGACACGATCTTGTTGAATCGGGGGCGGCAGTATTTCGAGAGCTGTTACATCGCTGGTCACGTGGATTTCATCTTCGGCGCGGCGATGGCGTTTTTTGAAGGCTGCCAGATTCACGTCTTGCGCGACGGTTACATCACGGCGGCCTCGACGCCGGAAACGCAGCCGTATGGTTTCGTCTTTTCAAACGGCAAGATCACGGGTGAGCCGGGCGTGAAAACCTATCTGGGCCGCCCTTGGCGCGGGTTTGCGCACACGGTGTTCATCAACACCGAAATGTCCGACGCCGTGCGTCCGGTTGGCTGGCACAACTGGACAGGGCCGGAGCGCGAGCGGACGGCGCGCTACGCTGAATACAATTCGACGGGCGCGGGCGCGAATGATGCCGCGCGGGTGGCGTGGGCGCGCAAGCTGACGGCCACTGAGGCACAAGCGCTGACCGTCGCCAAAGTCCTCGGCGACTGGAATCCAGAAGCCGTGCCGAAAGCTGAAGTCGCGCCCGTGCGCCGCAATCCTTACGATCACCCTCTGCTGAAAGGCCGCGTCAAAACCGACATCGAATACGCGCAGGCCGGCGGCGAAAGCCTGAAGCTGGATGCGTTCACGCCAGTGGGCAAAGGGCCGTTCGCGGCGGTGATTTTTGTGCACGGCGGCGGCTGGTCGGCGGGCAATCGAATGGGCGGCAACGATCCGTTGTTTGCGCCGGTGGCCGCGCGCGGCATGGCCTGGTTCACGATCAGCTATCGCCTCGCGCCCAAACACAATTACCCCGCGCCGATTGATGACGTGCACGCCGCGATCCGTTGGGTCAAAGCGCACGCTGCCGAATACAACGTTGATCCGAATCGCATTGCTTTGGTTGGCGAATCGGCAGGCGGGCAGATCGTTGCGCAGGCTGCTGTCTTAGCCAAAGAAGACACGCGAGTCGCCGCCGTCGTGCCGTTTTATGCGCCCGTGGATTTCATAGCCGATATGGAACGGCGCGGCGGGTTGAGCACTTCGATGCGCGGGCTGTTTGGCCGGACAGAGGCCAAAGCCGATGAGGCCACGTTGCAATTGTTGCGCGAGGCTTCGCCAATAAATCACGTGCGCTCAGGGCTGCCACCGTTTTTGCTGGTGCACGGCACAGGCGATATGAGCGTGCTTTACAACTGGTCGCCGCAGTTTCAGGCGAAGCTCAAAGCGGCGGGCGTGCCGTGCGAGTTGATGACGATTCCGGATGGCGCGCATGGCATGGCGCGTTGGGAAAGTTTCGCGCCTGAATACAAAGACAAGGTTGCTGATTGGCTCGCACAAAAGCTGGACGCGCTGCCGAAGCAACGTTGATTTGATAGTCAAAGGACAGTTTATGCATTACCCAACTTTTCGAACCGCGTTGTTGTGCCTGGCCTTGTTACTGCCCGGCGCCTTGCCGCTGGCCGCGCAAGAATTCCGCGCCGCGTTGACCGGACGCGTCAGCGATCCGGCGGGCGCGGCCTTGCCCGGCGCGGCGGTCAGTCTAAAAAACGTCGAGACCAACATCAGCGCCAACGCGATCACCAACGCCGACGGCAGCTTCAACTTCGCGCTGCTGCAACCCGGCAAGTACGCGCTGAGGGTCAAGCTGGCGGGTTTCAAACAGGCCGCGCGCGAAAACATCGTGCTGGGCGTGGCCGACCGCGTGACGCTCGACTTGCAATTGGAAGTCGGTGGCACAAGTGAATCGGTGACGGTGAGCGCCGAGGCCGCCGCGCTCGAAACCAATTCGGTCGGCACGGGCATGGTCGTGACGGGGCAGCAAATCGCCGAGTTACCGTTGACCGAAGGCACGGCTTATCAATTGGCGACGCTCGCGCCGGGCATCGCTTACACCGGCAATCCGCAATTCAACGGCCCGACCTCGAACGGGAACCTGTCGGCCTTTCGCTCGAACGGCGCGACCGGGCGCAACCAGATCACGCTGGATGGCGCGCCCAATTACGCCTTTGACGGCGGCGTGGGCTTCTCGCCGCCTTCGGATGCGGTGCAGGAATTCAAAGTCCAGACGAATCTCTTCGACGCGCAACAGGGTTATTCCGCCGGCGGCACAGTCAACGTGGCGGTCAAGAGCGGGACGAACACGCTGCACGGCTCGCTCTGGTATTTCAACCGCGACCGCAGCCGCACGGCCAACAATTTCTTTTCCAACCGCAGCGGGCAGGAACGGCCTGAACGCACCTATCACCGTTTCGGCGGCGTGCTGCACGGCCCGGTTTACCTGCCGAAGCTTTACAACGGGCGCAACCGTACGTTCTTTCTGGTCTCGTATGAACGGCTGAAAGACAGCATCGCCGAGCCGCAGCTTTTCACGGTGCCGACGGCGAAAATGCGCAAGGGTGATTTTTCGGACTTGCTCGGCCTGACGACGCCGACGCTGATTTACGATCCGGCGACGGCTGTGTTGAGCGGCACGACGGTCAACCGCACGGCCTTTGCGAACAACGTCATCCCCACGCAGCGGCTCAATCCGGTGGCTGTGGCGTATTTGAATTTCTATCCGCAACCGAACACGGCGGGCAATGCGGACGGGACGAATAACTATTTTTCAAACATGATCCGGCGGCAGAATTACCGCGCGTACCTGACGCGCCTTGACCACAAGATCAGTGAGAGCCAGACGATCTTCGGCAAGTACTATCACAGCTTCAATCCCGAAGATCGTTACGATTGGGCGGGCGTGATTAATAACTACGCGGTCACCAGCGGGTTTGAATACCGCACCAACGATGGCGGCAATGTGGATTACACGGTGACCTTGAATCCGAGCACTGTGCTTGACGTGCGGGTGAACTTCAATCGCTTTGCGCAGGAACGCCGCCCGGCGGAGGCATACGATCCGGCACAGCTTGGCTTCACGCCGCAAGCGTTGGCGGTGATGCGCGGTTACAGATACATGCCGCGCTTCGACATTCGCACTTATGACGCGACGCGGCCCGTGCGTTCGACGCTCGGCTCGAATCGTTCGGATTACAACGGCGGCTTGCTGCGGCCTTTTATGATGGGTTCGTTCCAGCCGACGCTGACCAAAATCATCGGCCAACACACGACCAAGACGGGTTACGACCTGCGCGTGCTGCGCGAAAACTTCACCAGCGCAGGCTATCAGGGCGGGCGGTTTTTCTTTGATGGGACGTACACGACGCCCGCGTCGAATTCGTCAACGGCGCTACGGCAACTTTATGGACGCGATGTGGCGGCGTTCCTGCTAGGCATCCCGACGGCTTCGACTTCGCAGAGCGTGATCGAAAACGGCAACAGCTACTCGGTGCAATCGGTCTATCACGGCTTCTACTTTCACGACGATTGGCGCGTGTCAACGCGGCTGACGCTGAATCTGGGGCTGCGTTACGAATTGGAGTTGGGCATTACCGAACGCTTCAATCGCATCGCGCGCGGCTTTGACGCCACGACCAACAGCACGATTGAAGCGGCGGCGCAGGCGGCTTACACGACGGCCTACAACGCCGCGCCGGCCAACTTCCCGCTGACGCCCGACAAGTTCCGCGTCGTGGGCGGCATCACGTATGCCAGCGACGGCGACCATGCGGTTTGGAATGCGGACAAGAGTAATTGGCAACCGCGCGCCGGCGCGTCTTTCAAACTCAATCACAAGACCGTGCTGCGCGGCGGTTTCGGCATTTTCATGGCGCCGTTTCAGGTCGAGACGCCCTATCAAGTCGGCTTCTCTGGCACGACGCCGTTCATCGCGTCGAATGACAACGGGCGCACCTTTGCCGGCACGCTCAGCAATCCGTTCCCGACGGGCCTGCTCGCCACGCCCGGCGCGAGCAACGGCTTGCTGACGAACGTCGGGCAAGACCTCGGCTCGTCCGGTAACCCGATCATTCCCGCCGAGCGCCGCAACGCGAAATTCGCGCGCGCGGTCTTCGGCGTGCAACGCGAACTGCCGGGACAGTTGATCGTCGAAGCCAATTTCATCACGGCCTGGGGCTACGATCTGGGCGTCAGTCGCAATTTGAATTTCGTGCCGCGCTCGTTCCTGGGCACGGACCCGACGACGGACACGGCGGCGAACACGTTTCTGGCAACGACGATTACCAATCCTTTCCGCAATCTATTGGGCAGCACGGGCAGCCCATTCAACACGGCGACGACGATCACGCGCGCGCAATCGCTCGTCGCCTATCCGCAATTCACCAACGTCTGGGTGCAGCAATACGCCGGCACGAACCGTTACCGCTCGCTGCAATTGCAGGCGCAGAAACGCCTGGCGCGCGACCTGACTTTCACCGGCACCTACACCTGGTCGAGCTTGCGTGAACAGACGACCTATCTCAACCCTTCCGACAACGAGTTTGAAGACCGCCTCTCGCCGGATGATCGTCCGCAGCGCTACACTTTCTCCGGCACTTATCAGTTGCCGGTCGGGCGCGGCAAACACTTCGGCAAACGGATGAATAAGGCCGCGAATGGCTTCATCGGCGGCTGGCAACTCAACGGCACTTACGAATGGCAGATCGGCGAACCCTTCGCGCTGTCGAGCAACATCTATTCAACGGTGGACGTGACCAAGCTCGAAGGCCGCGTCGGCCAGCAAGATGCGCAAGGGCGCAAGTACGGCGTGGACGTGCCGGCGATTGATGTGGCGGGGTTGGTGCGGCTGAGCGGTTTCGGCCTGCGCAACGTGCCGACGACGCTGGGCAATCTGCGCAATCAGCCGTACCTGAACGTCAACCTTTCGCTCTCAAAGAATTTCAATCTGGGCGAACGGCGGCGCTTGCAACTGCGCGGCGAATTTTTGAACGCCTTCAATCGCACTTATTTTTCGGGCATCACGCTCGATCCGAGCAATGCGTCGTTCGGCTTCGTGACGACGCAACGCAACAACCCGCGCGACGTGCAACTGGGCGCGCGCTTCACGTTTTGACGGCAGCCGTAGGCCGTGTCAGTAGCCCGACCGTGAGGGAGGGCTTGGACGCGCAAGCCCTCCCTCACGGTCGGGCTACTGACACGTGCATCCAGATGACAAACCCATGAGTTACTTTCGCATCACCTGGCTGAGCGCGGCGCTCTTGTGGCCGCTCGCTCTACAGGCGCAAACGCCCAACTACCTTTTCGCCTACTTCAAAAACAACGGCGAAGACGGCCTGCATCTCGCCCACAGCCGCGATGGGTTGAAATGGCAGCCACTCAACAATGACAAGTCTTATCTGACCCCACAGGTCGGCAGCCAGAAACTGATGCGCGATCCCTGTATTTTGCAGGGGCCGGACGGCGTCTTTCATCTGGTCTGGACGACCGGCTGGGAAGGCCGCGACATCGGCATCGCACACTCGAAAGACCTGCTCAACTGGTCGGAGCAAAAAACGATTCCCGTGATGGCGCACGAACCGACGGCCATGAATTGCTGGGCGCCGGAGATTTTTTACGACGCGGCGAATCGGCAGTATTTGATCTTTTGGTCAACGACCATCCCCGGTAAGTTTCCTGAAACGGCAGGCTCGGCGGGGAAGGGGCGCAATCACCGCATCTATTACGTCACGACGAAGGATTTCACGACGTACAGCCCGACAGCGGTGTTTTATGACGGCGGCTTCAATGTGATTGATGCGACAGTGGTTCAGGACGATCAGCGTTTCGTGGTGATCGTGAAAGACGAAACCGAGTTGCCAGTGGCGAAAAAGCACCTGCGCCTTGCCACGAGCGACAAAGCCGTCGGGCCTTTCAGCACGGCCTCTGCGCCCTTCACCAAAGATTGGGTCGAAGGGCCGACCGTGCTCAAACGCGCGGGCGAATGGATCGTCTATTACGACGAATACCGCGACCATCGCTACGGCGCGGTCAAAACGCGCGATTGGCAGACGTGGCAAGACATCGGCGCGCAACTCAGCTTCCCCAACGGCGCGCGCCACGGCACGGTTTTCGCCGTGCCCGCCAAAATCGTCGCGGGTTTGCAGGGACAGCCGCAAATCAGTTGGCGCAACGCGCTGCGGCAAAGCACCGACTGGTACGGCAGCGCCGAAGCGGTGCGCGTGGCCGACAACGTCTTGCTTTATCAGCGCGACACTGGCGGTTGGCCGAAGAATACCGAGATGGCGAAGCTGCTCGAAGCGGGCGAGCGCGCCGAACTTGGCGAACTCAAAGACCAAAAAGATTCGACGATTGATAACGGCGCGACCTACACCCAGCTTGAGTATCTCGCCCGCGTCTTCACCGCGACGCAACAGGAACGTTTCAAAACGGCCTTCTTCAAAGGGCTGGATTACCTGCTCGCAGCGCAATACAAGAACGGCGGCTGGCCGCAGTACTTCCCGCTGCGCAAGGGCTATTACACACACATCACCTACAACGACGATGCGATGGTTGGTGTGTTGCGCTTGTTGCGCGGCATCACGCGCAAGCAAGCGGATTACGGCTTCGTTGACGACACGCGCCGCCAACGCGCCGCGCAGGCCATTGCCAAAGGCATCGAATGCATCCTGAAAACGCAAGTCGTGGTGGCGGGCAAGCGCACCGTCTGGTGCGCGCAGCACGATGAAGTCACCTTGCAACCCGCGCCCGCGCGCGCTTACGAAAAGATTTCGCTCA
>JAYUCP010000559.1:0-8373 GCA_043740245.1 Acidobacteriota bacterium
AATCAGGCGGACTGGCATAGATGAACAGCTTCCGCTTGCTGACGCGCGCGGTACTGTCCCGGCGTTACGCGCCCCGCTTGCGATGCCCGCTTGCGATGCCCGCTTGCGATGCCCGCTTGCGATGCCCGCTTGCGATGAAAGATAGAGCGAACGGCGAATAAACCTGGGTGGTGAAGTAATAATCGCCTGTTTAGGGGCCAGCTTTACGGGCCACATTACGAGGATAACGGTATCGGTAAGCGCACTGCAAAGGTGCTGCCTTGTTGGTCAGAGCGGCGCAATTCCAAACTACCGGCGTGGGCTTCGGCAATCCAACGCGCAATCGAAAGGCCCAGCCCAGCGCCACTGCCCGCGCCATTCTCCGCACGGGCGCGGGCTTTGTCTACGCGAAAGAAACGTTCAAAGATGCGCGGCTGAATTTCTGTCGCAATGCCCGCGCCGCTGTCGGTCACGGCGATTTCGCAGGCCGCCGTTTGCCGGCTTAAATAAACCCGAATGGCGCCATCCGCCGGGGTGAACTTGATCGCGTTGTCCAACAGGTTGAGCAACAACTGGCGCAACAGGTCTTCGTCGCCGCGAAAGCGCGTCTCGCCCGGCTCGGCCCATTCGACGCGGATGTTCTTGCGCGCGGCCAGCAAACGCGCGGCCTGCACGGTCTCGCCAACCAATTCGTCCAGGTAAAAATCAGTCGGATGCAAGGGGCGGCGGCCCGCGTCGGCGCGCGCCAGCGTGAACATATCCGCGACGATGCGCGCGAGGCGCGCGGTGTGGCCGTCAATCAAGCGCAAGGCCTCGCGGTATTCATCTTCGTTGCGTTGCGGCTTTTCCAAAATCACCTGCGCCGCCGTGTGCATCACCGACAGCGGCGTGCGCAATTCGTGCGAGGCGTCGGCCATGAATTCGCGTTGGCGTTCAAAGGCCGTTTGCAAGCGCGCCAGCATTTCGTTGAAGGTCGCGGCCAATTGGCCGAGTTCATCACGCGGGTTGGCGACGGGCAATCGTTCAGCCAGATTTTCGCCGCTGATTTGCCGTGCCCGTTCAGACATCGCCACCACCGGCGCCAGCGCGCGGCGCGCCAGAAACCAGCCGCCCGCCGCGATCAACAACAACGCCAGCGGCGCGGCCGCCGCCAGAATGCCGCCCAACAATTCCAACTCGTCAACCACTTCGCTGGCGGACTGACCAACGACCAGAAAGACTGCGCCGGTTGGCCCAGAGGGCAAACGTTGCACCGCCACGCGCAGCCCATCATCCGCGCCGGAATGCTCTTCGGAGAGCTGAAAAAATTGCAGCCCTGCGCGGTCGAGCGCGGCGGGGCTGGCCGGCAACGTCGCGTGAATTTCACCGAGCGGCTGTTCTTTCACCAAACGTCCCGCCTGATCGAAGACCGCCACGGCCTGACGCGGGTAATAGTATTTGCGGAACGCGCTCGCCGCCGCGTGTTCGTCAGTGCTGTCCTCTTCTTTTTCGTGAATGAAGAGCCGCGCCGTGCCTTCGACCGTCGTGCGCAACCCGGCGTCCAGCCGCGCGTTCAGCTTGCGCGCCGTCAACGTGTAAACACCCGCGCTGAACACCAGCAGCACCAGCGCCAGCACGCCGACATACCACAAGGTCAATTTGGTTCGGACGGAATCAAATAAGGCTGGCATTGCTTTCCTCCGCTGCGGCACTGAGCAAATAGCCCTCGCCGCGCCGCGTGCGAATCAGCTTGAGCGCATGGCCCTCGTCAATCCGGCGGCGCAAGCGTTGCACATAAACTTCGATCAGATTTGAAAACGGATCGAAGGATTCATCCCAGACGTGTTCGGCAATCTCGGCGCGCGTCACCACGTGACCGGCGCGCCGCGTTAGATATTCGAGCAACGCATATTCTTTGGCGGTCAATTCAATGCGCCGCCCGGCCCGGCTGACCGCGCGCGCCCGCGTTTCCACCGCCAGATCGGCCACGCGCAAGATGTCGGGCAGCAGCGCCGGGCCGCGCCGCAACAGCGCACGCACACGCGCCAGCAGTTCGTGAAAGTCAAAAGGCTTGGTCAAATAATCATCCGCGCCGTGATCCAGCCCGGCGATGCGATCCTGCACGGCGTCGCGCGCCGTCAACATCAGCACCGGCACGGCCACGCCCGCCGCGCGCAATTCGCGGCACACGGCAAAACCGTCTTTGCGCGGCAACATCACATCCAACAGGATCAAATCGTAATCGTTGTCGTGCGCCTGCCAGAGCGCGGTCTCGCCATCCGCCGCCACGTCTACGGCGTAAGTTTGTTCGCGCAGCCCCTTTGCCAACATCTGCGCGGCGCCGGGTTCATCTTCGACAAGCAGGATTCGCACGGGATGGATGATAGCGTGCGGAAGATAAATGGGGAATAAACGAGGCCGGTTTTTGTGTAAAGGCGCGCGGTGGAACATGACAGTACCGCGCGCGTTAGCAAGCGGCGCATCAAGTCAGCCGGGCTGGCGCAACGGCAGAGTCTCCGCTTGCTGACGCGCGCGGTACTTGTCCCGGCGCTACACGCTCTACTGTTCGCGCAAAAGCTTCAGCTTATTTCGCCTTGGCCGAAGCTGTGTATTGCAATTTGAAATCCGCCGCGCGCTGGCAAGTGGTCAGGGCGATCTCTTGTTTGGCGGCTTCGGCCTCGCGGCGCAATTTGGCGCGTTCGGTGCTGTCCCAGGCGGCGGGACGGCTGGCCGGGCGTTCGCTCGATTCGTCATCGGCGAGCGGGCGCGCCAGCAACCAGTATTTGCCGGGGGCGAGGTTTTTCAGTTCAAACGCGCCGTCGTTGTGCGAGAGGATTTCCTGATAGCGCACCAGGTCTTCGGCGGCTGCGGCCTCGGCGGGCACTAGGTAAATGCGCAAACGCGCTGCCTGTTTCGCGCCGTCTTTGCCGGTGAGTTGACCTTGCAACGCCGCTGCGCCACCAGCCAGGGTGAGAGTCACACCGGATTGGCGGTCGCCTGCTTTGATGTTCAACGCGCCGGCAGCGGCAGTGATGGCCGGAGCCGTTGGCGCGGGCGCACCAGCCGTCACGGGTTTGCGCGCCGCACTCGCAGCAACAGGCGGTAGCGCCGCGACAGTCGTAGTGATCGCTTTGACGTACCAGGCATAATTCGGCAGGGACGTCGCCAGGCGGAAGCGGCCCGGCGTGAGGTTGACCAGTTTGAACTCGCCTTTGGTATCGGGCGTGTTGTCGCTCGAACCAAATCCTGCGCTGGGCAGTTGCGCAGTCCTGGCTTCGTCGCGTTGCAAGCGCAGCGTCACCTCTTCCAACGAAAAAGGACGTTTGAGGTTGCACTTGCTGGCATCGGCATTCGCGGGATCATTCGGTTCCACGACGATGCGTCCCGCGAGTGTCGCCAGCGGATTCAACACCAAATCAACGCCGGTCAAATCGGCGCCGCGCACAGTCACGCGACGCGGTGTGGCGGCGGCGCCGTTTTCGCTGTCGAAACGCGAGGCCGTGATTTCATACTCGCCATCGGGAATGCCGCGCAACAGGTAGCTTGGCGTAGCGCCGGATACGTCACCGAAGCCGTTGCTGACGACGGTGCCGTTGCCGGGTTGCCGCAATGTGATATTCACGCTGCTGCTGCCGCGTGAACCTTCGAGCGCGCCCGAAAGTTTGCCGCTGATGATGTGGCCGGGTTCGCTGCGATAGCGGATGTCAATGCCGCTGGCCGTCGTGCCCGCCGCCACCGCAACTTCACTGGCCGTGTCGCGTGTGGCGGCCGGATAAAACACCGGCGCATCGCCGTCATAGGGCGATGCGCGAAAGGTCGTGAAACCGGCGCTGCTGTTGACGACGACCAGATACGACCCCGGCAATAAGCCGTAGATGCGGTAAACGCCGCGATCATCGGTTTGCGCCGGAGGGCCCGAACCAGTCGAGCCTTGCGCCGGTTTCCCTTCGGCATCGCGCACACGCTGGGCGGTGACGGTCGCCGCGATGACCGGTTCGCCAATGCCATTCAGAACGCGCCCGGTGATGACGCCGCCCTTGATCAGGTTGAGCGTGACGTTGTCGCCGATGTGATAGTACGCCGCATTGACCGAGTCGAAATCGGTGACATAACCCGGCGACGAAGCAAACAACCGGTAAGAACGCGCAGCCAAATCGCGGAAGACGAAATTGCCATCGGCATCCGTGGTGGTCGAACGCCCTGATTGCGGTGTGCTGGTGACAACGCCGATGCTCAAGCTGGCGCCCGCGACGGGCACGCCCTCGTCACTCACGACGCGTCCGGTGATCGTCCCTGTGCGCGTCGAGGCGCTTTCAGGCTGCTGGGCCAAGATGGGGTGCACCAGCAAAACGCACAACCACAAACACCACACACCGGCCACCAGCTTTATGTCTTGTCGGCTGTGTTTCAACATCAGTTCCCCCTCGGCGGTGCGGGTGTCAGGTCGAGCGTCATGGCCACGGGTACTTCGCCAACGGCGGGCACGATGACTTTTTGCTTGACGCTTTTCGGTATGAAGGCAGGCGTAGCAGAAGTCACAGTGCCTGGCGGCGGCGGCAGTAGTAGCGGTGGCGGTGTAGTCGTGGTCGTTGTGATGATAGTCGTGCCCGTGTTGGCCGGATTGCCGCCAGTGTTGCCGCTGCTGGTCGTCACCATCGTCATCGTCATCTTCGGCAAGGCGGTCAGCGTCAGTTCGTATTCACCGGGGGCCAGGCCTTGAATGACAAACTGGCCGCGCGCATCCACCTGGCTGGACGGGCCAATACTGGTTGTCGTTTGGCTGTCGGTGCGGCGAGCCGAAACGAGCATCCGTCCGCCTTCGGGCAATTGGCCGCCGACAATTTGTACTTGTCCGCGCACGACGCCTTGGCCGTATACAAGCACCAGGCGCACGTTGTTGACTTGTTGTCCGGCGGCGACCTCGATGCCGTCGCGTTGTGGCGTGCCTTCCACTTCCACACGGGCCAGCGAAAAGCCCGTCGGCGTGCGCCCGTTCGACAGGTTGATTTGCACTTTACCCGGCACCAGACCGCTTAAGCGAAAGCTGCCGTCGCGATTGAGTTTGAAACTGGAAGACATGTTGATCATGCCTGCGCCGCTGGCGCCTTGTGTGCTGGGGCGGGAAAAGGCGTTCCCCTGCAATTCGCTCAGCTTCGCCAGCACAGCCGGATCGGTTACGCCTTCGACGACGGCCACACCGTTGAGCGTTGCGCCGCGTTTGGCGCGCACTTCCACCAACTCCACATCGCCGTCGAGAATCTCAAAGGTGACTGGGTCGCTGAAGTAATCGCTGCCGCCATTGCCGAGATTGGTAATCGAGAGGCTGTAACGCCCCGCCGGCAGACCATCGAGCCGCACCACGCCCTGAGCATCGGCGATCACCATACTGCCGCCCATGCCCCCGCGTTCGCCGCGCAGCGCCGAATAAAACAACCTGACATTGGGCACAGGCGCATTGGTCTCGGCATCTACGACGCGCGCCAGCACGCCGAAGCCTCTGACCGTGTCGGCGACCAGGCGGATGTCAATGTCTTTGGCCTCGCCGCCCGCCGCGACTTCGAGGGCTTTGGCTTGCGTCTCGTCGGTTGTGTCGGGATAAAACGTGCGTTTATACGTTGTCCCGTTCACGCGCGTGACGATGACGTTCTCGGCCCCGCTCGTACCAGCGGCCAACAAGTAGCGGCCTTCCGCCAAACCATAAATTCGATACTGGCCGCGATCATCGGTTTGATTCATCGCGAAGGCCGCGCCCGGCGGAGTCCAGGTAGTCTTGCGCCCCTGCGCATCCAACTGCCAAACACTCAGCCGCTCTTCAACCAAAGGTTTGCCCGCCGGATCCATGACTTTGCCGCTGATGACGCCGCCGCGCGCGAGGGTGAAATCCATATTCTCTATCGTCTCGCCTTCGCGCAGGTTGACCGCCTTGCCCTGCTCGAACGGATTGCCGGCATCCGCCGTCTGTACATAGCCCGGCGCGAGCGCCGCCACGCGGAAACTGCCGGCAGGCACCTGGTTCAACCGATAGCGGCCTTCGGCGTCCGTGGTGGCTTTGATCATCGCCCCGGTATCGCTGATGTTAAACGTTTGCCCGTTCAGCAACCCAACAACCACGCCCATCGCGGGCTTTTCGCCGACCGAAACACGGCCCGAAATCGCACCGTTCCCAGCCGGTCTGGCCGGCGCATTATTGGTTTGCGCGCCAACCGGAAAGCAGACTGCCAGGCAAAGTAGCAGCGCACTGGCGTGGCACAGACTCGATAGCGAAAGTTTCATAATCCCTCCCGAATAGACAGCTTTGAATTGTTGGTGGAGTGCTGGCTCCAAAGGCAACTCCATAATATGGCGGCGGCCAATGAACGGCCCTTGCCCCACCGTCTTGCAGCAACGAGGACAACGCTTAACGGCAAGTCAGCGCGGCCAAAAAACTATTGGTTCGATTTGACGGCGTCATTCTATGGGTGTTGGTGAAAAGCCACAACTGCGTCGGCGTCACCCTCTGCATTTCGCTGAATGGGGCGTGAAGGTTCCCGAATTATTGCGAGTGTTTTTCGACAGCGGGCACGATCAGCAACGAGTACAAAGACGGGCCAGTGATGCAGTACGAGGAGCGGTAGCGACTTGGTGGCCGCGTAAGCTGTATGCGCCGCAGCCACCAAGTCGCTACCGCTCCTTGTACTGCACGCACAATCAGCGCGCCCGGTCTGCCGCCGTGTAAGGCAACTTGAAATCCCCCAACGTTTGGCAAGCCGTCGTGCAAAGGCAGCCGTCTTGTGGTCGCACTTAAACATCTATGCGTAATGCGTAGCGTGGCTGAGGCTTTGACCTTTCGACGCTTTACCGTAAACTGAAGTGGCGCAAGCGATAATTTCTTTCCACCGGCGAGAAAGGAAGAGGTTATGAACGAAGTAACTGAAGGGTCCGGCAATGTGTTTGCCGATCTGGGGATGCCGAACCCGGAAGAGCGGCAAATGCGTTCGGCGCTGGTCTACGAGCTTCATACGATTCTCAAGGCGCGTAAACTACAGAAAGACGTGGCGGCCAAGTTGCTGGAATTGCCCGCGCCGATGGCGGCGGATTTGTTGAAGGGGAGGTTTGTAGACCTGCCGCTGGCGCAGTTGTTCGCCTTGCTGATACGGCTTAATCGGGATGTCGAGATACGCATCAAGCCGGTCAATGAAGGGGCGCGGCTGCATGTTTCCGCGTTATCAGCTTGATGTTATCTGACTCGGCTTGATGTTATCTGGCACTGACGCTACAAGAATCAGAAGATATGAAAAGTGTTTCGCTCTACGACATTGTCTTTGAATTGAAAGACGCCGAAATTTTCAAGATACCTGACACAAAAACACGTATTGCGACTGTGCAAAACTACTTCTTCCCACGTCTCGAAAAGCTGCTCCGTTACACAATGGATTTGGTTCAAGAGGTATATGAGATAAACCCATATGAGACGATGACGTTTGTCTATTATCCAAGCAACAGAAAGACAGCAAAAGAGAATCGGAATTTTCACTGGGTTCATATTGGATTAAGTGGCAGGCGACGAATTGATAGAGACTTGAAATACAAGCGGCGAGATGGAAAGTCGTTTCAGCTTCATCCGACTTACCTTACCTTCAACATCGATTTTGACGGGAGCATTCGGGTTGAACTGTTGCCTTTTCGGCAACACGTAAGCTCTGAGTTTAGGTCTGATATTAATGCGCTATTCAAAGATAACTTTGAGTCCATGTCGCCGATCTTGGAACTACAACAAATTGCTCATACCAGAAGTGGGCAATTTGTCAGCTTGAAAGAGACTTTCGCTGGCTCCAAAGATGAGGTCAATTGGGTTCGGTTGTATTCGCCGACTTATTACTTCCCGGTGGATACGGACAGAGGGTTATGGGACTTGGTTTTAAGTTTTATAGCACTTTACCCACTACTTGATTCATTCAACTCACTTGGAGAAGGTGAAGCCGTCAGGCTTCCTGAAATGCTAGCCAAGTTCAAAGAATGGTATTTACGTATCCAGGAGGTTGATGCAGAACCAGACGAAGATGGCGAAGAAACAATAGTAGCAATAGGTGCAGAATCAATAGACTTGCCCGAACTCGATAGTTATACTTTTGTACGTGCGGGGCTTTGGTGGACGGTGCTGGCAAGAGACAACTGGACTTGTTGTAGCTGTGGACGGTCTTCTAAAGAAGACGGGATCACTTTAGAAGTGGACCATATTATTCCTCGCTCAAAAGGTGGGACTGATGATCTCGATAATCTGCAAACCTTGTGTAAGAAATGCAATATCGGAAAGAGTAATAGAGACTCGACTGATCTAAGAAACTGGACACTGGCGAAAAATTGAGAAATTAAGTTACTTTAGGCTGCCGCTCGGTGCAGGTTCAGGTAACACAAATCCGACCCGGATGAAAAAGA
>JAYUCP010000560.1:0-8364 GCA_043740245.1 Acidobacteriota bacterium
ATCACCTGATTCACGTAAATTTGATAGCGATAGGTTTTGGCCTGAGCGTGATAGCGCGCGTGAAAGTCATCGGGCGCGACTTCGGCGGTGAGCGCGCGAATGTCGAAAGGCAGATTGCCGTTCAATGCATTGCGCAAGCGACGACCGTCAAACTGTTTGTTCATGCGAAACGAAACGACCTGGCCTTCGGCGTGGACTCCGGCGTCAGTGCGTCCGGCGGCGTGAATGACGACCGGCTCACCCGCCAGCGTTTGCAGCGCCTCGCCCAGCACGCGCTGAATCGTGACCAACCCGGCCTGCCACTGAAAGCCGTGATAATCAGTTCCGTCATAAGCGAGCGTGATGCGGTAATTCATATTCTATCCAACGCGCGCCAAACCAAAACGCGGTTGCTGCTTAACGAACTGAATCAGCTTATCGGTTTCATGCGTACGCGCCCGTTCGTAAAGCATGAACTCAGCTTCGCGCCGCGCGATTTCGAGAATCTTTTGATCACGCACAATGTTGGCGATGCGAAACTCCGGCAAGCCCGATTGCCGCGTACCCAACACTTCGCCCGGCCCGCGAATCTCTAAATCTTTTTCGGCAATCTTGAAGCCATCGGTCGTCTCTTCCATCACCTTCAAACGCTCTTCGGCCTCTTTCGACTTGGCGTATTGCGCCAGCAGGATGCAATAGCTTTCCGCCGCGCCACGGCCTACGCGACCGCGCAGTTGATGCAGTTGCGAGAGGCCGAAACGTTCGGCGTGTTCGATCAACATCACCGAAGCGTTCGGCACATCCACACCCACTTCGATCACCGTCGTCGCGACTAAAATTTGCGTCCGGTTCGCCGCGAAGCCGCGCATCACTTCTTCCTTCTCCGCCGGTTTCAGTTTGCCGTGCAAGAGGCCGACATTGAATTCGGGGAAGACTTCGGTGCTCAGCGTTTCATACATCTCAGTGGCGTTGCGCAAATCTAGCTTTTCAGACTCTTCGATCAGCGGCAGCACAACATAGGCCTGCCGCCCCGCCTTGATCTGGCCGCGGATGAACTCATAAATCTTGGCGCGCTTCTCTTCGGTATCCCAGCGCAAAAACGTTTTGATCGGCGTGCGGCCCGGCGGCAGTTCGTCAATGACCGAAACTTCCAAATCGCCATAAACCGTCATCGCCAAGCTGCGCGGAATCGGCGTCGCCGTCATCACCAGCACGTCCGGATTCAATCCCAACCGCCGCAAGGCCGCGCGTTGCATCACGCCGAAGCGGTGCTGTTCGTCAATCACCGCGAAGCCCAGTTTATGAAAGGTCACGGCCTCTTGAATCACGGCGTGCGTGCCGACGACTACGTCCACATCGCCCGCCGCGATGGCCGCCTGCACTTCGCGTTTCTCTTTGGCTTTCAAACTGCCAGTCAGCAATTCGACGCGGTAATTGCCGGCCAGCCAACGCTTGATGTTGCGCGCGTGCTGTTCGGCCAGAATCTCTGTCGGGGCCATCAGCGCCGTCTGGTAGCCGTTCTCGACCGCGATCACCAGCGCCTGCACCGCGACGATGGTTTTGCCGCTGCCGACATCGCCTTGCAGCAAACGATTCATCGGCTTGTCGCTGGTCATGTCATCCACGATTTCTTTCAGACATCGTTTCTGCGCGCCGGTCGGCGTGAAGGGCAGAATCGCGCGCACGGCCTGGCGCACCTTGTCGGTGATCTCGATCTGCAAGCCCTTCGGTTCGCTGATGCGTTCGCCGCGCCGCAAGCCCAACGCGATTGCCAGCCAGAAAAATTCCTCGAAGATCAACCGCCGGTGCGCGGGCGATTTGGCTTGTTGATAGTGTTCAATCGGCACGTCATCGCTGGGGAAATGAATCTGGCGCAACGCCGCGCCGCGCGCGATCAGATTGTTGCGCGCGACGATTTCCTCCGGCAGGTTTTCCAGCACGTCCTGGCTCAGTTGGCTGACGACGTGATGAAAGATCGAACGCAACTGCCGCGTGCGGAAATCGCCCAGCTTGCGATAGACCGGCACGCGCCGCGCCGTGTGAATCGCGTTGGTCTCGGCGTCGTCATCCTCATCGGCCAGCAACTCGTATTCGGGATTCTCGACCTCGAAATAGCCCTTGTACTTGTTCTTCTTCCACTGCCCATACAGGATCACGCGCGTGCCGCGATTGAAGACTTTCGCCAGATAAATCTGATTCCACCAGTAGGCGCGCACCTGCCCTTCGCCGTCGGTGGCGATGAACTCGTACATCTTCAAGCGCCCGCCCTTGAGCGGCACGATGCCACCCACGCGCACCACGACCTCGACCGAAGCGTAATCACCATCCTCCAACGCCACGACGCGCGCCAGATTGGAACGGTCTTCGTAGCGCAGCGGCAGGTAATGCAGCAGGTCTTCAACCGTCGCCTCGCGCGCGTCGGGCTTGGCGGTGAGCGCGGCCATCTCGACCGCGAGCGAGTGGGCGGTCTTCTGCCCTACGCGCGGGAGGGCGTGGTGGTGGAGTTCGACGAGTGGTGTGTTGAGTGTAAGCACAGCTTTATTTCGGGTGGGATGCCTGTTTTGATACGGGGCTTCCCATCTTGATGAACGCGTCTATATCTTTCTCACCTGAGCGTAAAAATTTCAGGAAGCTGACTCCTTTGTATTTGCAGGTCTGGTAGGTGCTGAGAAGTATGAGGTATTCGCGGATACCTTTGTCTGTGGTCGTACCATCAATTACTTTACGAGTTGAGGCGAAAGCTTTAATTGCATGTTCTGCGTTATTGTTATTCCAGGGAACGCCATCGTAATCGAGAAAGGTGAAAAGCTTGTCCTGATACTTCTCAAACCGCTTTTTGTAGTAAATAGCTATTTCGCTTTGGTAGTCGCGCTTGGAAAGTTCTTTGTAGAAACGCTCGACGAAGACCTTGTGCTTCCCAAGGAAATGCGTTTTTAAGCCAAAGCGATCAACTGTTTCAATTATTGGCTTGAGCAGTAAGGCAAACTCCCGTACCAAGTCTTTCAATTCTTCATTGAAAGGCTGTTTGAGGAGGTCGTCATTCAGGTCTCTGAGAAGATGAATCAGGCACTTTTGCTGAGGACAGCTAATTGAGTCATAAGCAGCATAAAAATCTGAGACTAACACTCCATTAAACCCTCGTAACAGCCCTTGAAGAAAATCGCCTTCGCGCGTTTCAGTGTAGTGGTAATAAACTTCTTCAAGGCTTGTGAATACCCAGACGAACGCGTCTTTTCCTTTTACGTTAATTTTCGTTTCATCAGCATGAATCAACTTTCCGCTCACAAGTTTGCCAAGGGTTCCTTCGCAAGTGGTTTTATAGATTTGACTGGCTATTGTTTTCTGATGTGTAACAATCCCATGGCGCAACAAAGTGAAGCCAAATAGCTGATTAAGACCTTTGGTGATCAATTCATGAGGGGTGCGTAGCTCAATAATTTGATAAACAATATAAGACCGTAGATTTGGTCCGTATTTACTGCCTCTTCCCACCCAAGGTTTTTGTGGTGTCAAGAATGTGTCCAAACATTCTTGACACTCATAGCGATAATACTGATATTTCACGACCCATCTCTTGACGCCGTATCGGTCAAACTTGAGGTCGGGGACAATCCTGCTTACTGCACGATAATTGCGAATATCTGTCCCTTCGCACTGAGGGCAACAAATTGGAGGAGGCAATTCAATGGTTTTATTTACTGGAAGAGCCTTCGCAAGAGCTTTGTCGGTTCGTTTGGAGAGACGCTTCAAGCGCGCGTTTGACCTCAAATAGATTTTATCGCGTTGATAGTCCCAATAGGCAGCTTGGTTGATGTGCTCCAACTCCGGCATTGAGAAGTTGTTCTTTCCCAAGCGAAATTGACTTTCGCGCTTCATCAAGTCTGCATAAACGATGTCAGTATCTTTTGACCTTACTGTTTCGAGCGGCTTTTGACATAACGGAGCAACAATGTCAGTAACCCGTTCCAATGCCGCACAATCCTCTGCGTTATAAGTAACCAGCTTCTGTTTCAGGTCGGCATCTTCGGTAAGTTCCCATTCAGACCTCCAAATAAGTGAGGTTAGCCCGGACGCATCGTTTTCTGACCACTGGAAACCCAAATAAGGTGCAATCTCTTTGAGGCTATTTGAGTAGGTAGGAAAGTAAATTTGCGCGTAGATAGCCGACAGTACGTTTACAGCCTCCTTGACAAGCTGATCCAACATAACAGCACCCTCAACAGGATTGCCATAACGTTCTTTCATCCGCTTCAGGAATATCGTTTCATAACTTCCGTAATGGACTAACTGAGGGTTTTCGATTTGTGCCAGCGCCTGGAGAAAGGCTGCCCAGATCACTTTCTCTTCAGCCGCATCATTGGCCCAGAATGAATACTGGACATAAGCATCGCCGCTTTTGATGCGCAGCCCGATCAGATAGTAAAAATCCCGATCCGGCACGCCTTCGACATCCAGATAGACCGGGGTTCCGGTGATGTTCAATTTCGGACTGCCAGCGATGTGAATCTTATTCTCCCGAATGGCGAGTGCCCGCAGCGCGTGAGAAAAATTATCCGGCTTTGCGGCCAGACGCTTTGGCCTACGACGCGGGCGGTAGGTATAAGAAAGCTGGGTAACAGTAAAGATGCCTTTGCTGTGCTGCTTCTTGCGTTCCTTTTCATTCAAGCCAGAAAGCAGACTGAGTTCGTCTTTCTCGACCGCGATCTGGCGGCAGCGCGTTTTGAACTCGCACTCCGTACAGTGCTTATTCAAAATCAGCGGCGGCGGTGAAGCATTGGCCTGCTGGGCGGTAATTTTGCCGACAACGGCTTTGGCTTTGCCGATCAACTCAGACAGGTTGACCTTAATGACTTTCTGTTCGCTGCCATGAACTATCTTTCCGAACGCCGGTTGCCGGCCTGAAACAGCACCGAGCACCAACGCATCAAAGGCCAGCAGCAATTTATCCTGGCTTGTTACTTTCTCTCTCGGAACAAATCGTATCGGCAAGTAAGCGCCGTGTTTTTTTTGATCAGCAGGATCAAGCTGCTCCAAGGCGTGAATCTGAGTTTGCAGGCCATCGGCTTGTAATGAGCACTCGACCGCCAGACAAAACGCGGCTTTCTTGAGGTCGCGGGGAGTTCCCTGATAAACCAACCCCTCACCCTCCCAATACTTCACGCGGAGCCGGTTAAAGCCATCCTGCTTACATTTTTCGACTTGACGATCCTGCCAATCAGCAAACTCTCGCTGGGCGCCAACAGTCCCCAATGAGAGAAGGTGCGACTTGGTTTCGCAGTTCAAAAAGGCTTGGAAAATTTCGCCTGTGATTGGCATGAAGGTTGATGTAATACGATGGTCGTTGCGCTGAATCTTTCCAAAATAGCTTACTGAAACAAAAGGCCAAATGACAATCAGTTTCCGCAGGCCTTGGCGAGACTTAGCATTTCGTCCAGCAATTCTTTCAAGCGTGGGCATTTTTGATAGGCAAGCGCCGGATCAAGTTTGGTAAACAGGTCGAGTCCCTGCTTGGGCTTTTGATAAGGTTGTTTCAACTGTTTCCGAAACAGCCTCTCCAACAGCGTGGCGGGCGGCTGGTTGAAATTGACGGCTTCGGGGTTGGCGATGGCGGCTGGCAGTGCTTCTTTTACCTCTCTGGGAAAGATGCCGGGGTCGCTCAGCAACCAGGCTTCCAACTCGTGCACGGCGAAAAACTGGCGGAATTTCATGTGGCCCACGCGCTTTTCCAATTCCCGTTTGGCCCAGTCATAGCGAGCTTGCGCGTCAGTCAAATTGCGTGGCAGGAAGTTGTCCGGCAGTCCATAAAGATCAAGCAGACCAAACACCGCGATAATTTCCTGTTGGTTGGGCGCGTTCAATTGCATCGTCACCAGCTTGACGAGGTCTTTGATGTAGCCGCCACTGCCCGGCAGTTTGACCGCTTTGATTCCAACCCGACGCTGTAACTGTGGGTTGAGCCAGCGCTCGAAGAAGCGGGGTAAGGCAATTCGCTCAGCTTCGCCTTCGACCAACAGAATAAACCTCACGCCATTGCCTCCAATTGGCCGGACTCGAAGAGCGCGCCGAGCGAATACTCTTTGAGCCAATAGTCCAATTCCTCGTCCGCCAAAGTTTGCAGCACCGTCTCGCCATTCTCCCAGCTTGCCACCGTCGTGGTCGGTCTGGTTTTGCCAAAGGCACTCAGAAATTGCGGCGAATGGGTGGTGAAGATGATTTGCGTGCGTTCGGAAGCCTCAATGGCATAGGCGGCGATGATGGGCAGCATTGACGGATGTAAGCCTGTTTCCGGCTCATCAATCGCAATCAGCATTGGCGGATCAGGCGCAGTAAGTATGGTGGCCAATAAAAGATAGCGCAGCGTACCATCGGAAAGATCCGCCATTGATTGCCCGCGCTGCAAAGAGCGCCAGCGCACTTTCATCTGTATGCGCTGGTCGCCCGCATCCGGCGTAAAGATCAGCCTTTCGTAATCAGCCCCGAAAGCGGCGCGCATCGCGGCGTCAATGTTTCGCTCAAACTCACGATCTGTCGTGTAAAGAGTGTGCAAGACGGAAACCAGGTTTTGCCCATCAGCTTCGACGCGCTTATCAAAACGGGCAACTGCGGCTTGTCTGATTGCCGAACCCTCACCGACATTCAAGTCGTGATAAATCGCAAGGTCATTCAGTCTGACTAGCTCCAGGTCTTCGGCTGAAATCTTGTTCTTCGATTTCTCAATGCTGGGGAATTCAAGCAAGCGCGCCAGCCCGCGTAAATCGAACGAAAGCTGGGTCTCTTTGTTTGGGGACTGACCATTTGCGCGGCCATTCTGATCCGCTAGCGCACTGACAAATTGAGCGGTATCAGTGACACCAAACAATCTTTCGTATTCAATCACGTAGCTACTGGTTGAACCCAGTCGAGCTAGCTTCAATTCGTAACTAACATCGGGTTGAGCTAATTTCAGATCGAGACAGAGGTAGGGAGCTATCCCATCCCATAGGACTGCGCCCATTCCACCTGAATTTCGCATGTTCTCCGCTAATCGCCCAGCGACCGAAGCAGAGAAGAGCTTAAGTGCCCGCAGCAAATTCGATTTCCCTGTCCCGTTCTGCCCAATCACCACATTCAAATCACCCGGCTGCCAACTCACCTTCTTGAGTGACCGGAACCCGGCAATGTCTAGCTGTTTGATCTTCATTTGGATACCTCCGAATCGCGTGTTCTATGGATCGGAATCCTAGCATAAGCGGGCGGCGCTCACGATAACGGCAAGCGGCTGGTTGCGCTGCACCGTTTTTGGGAAGTCAGGAAGTCGTTAAAGTTGAACACAACCAAACTGTGCTGAACGAAGTCTGGCTTGGCCGGCAGTTACTTCACTGGCGCAAACACCTCAGCCTGATACGTCACCCCAAACGTCAGCCCGCTCCGTTCGCTGCGTTTGGGCAGGCCCTTGATGCCGGCCACATCCCACAACAATCCGCCTGCCTTGATGCGCGCGCCGAAGCGGCTGGCGCCATCCGATTCAGTCCCGCGCGGCGCGTTCTTACGTGTACTGTAACGGCCATTCACTTCGCCCACAAAAGTCACCCGGTCGTTGTAAGCATAGGTCGCCGCCAATCCATACAGCAGCACATCGTTTTGCGTGAACAGATCAATGGGCGCGGTCAGAATGCCGAGACCGAGATTGCCGTAGACATACAGTTTCTTGCCGAAATGCTTGCCCGCCAGCGTGGTCGCAAAGAAGTTAGTTTGATTGACGCCGATGCCGCGCGTCTGGTTGGAATTGGGCAGTTCTGCGCCAAAGCGGAAGCCGAGCGAAGGGGTACGTTTGCCTTCGTTGCGCAGCTTGAATTTGGTCGCCAGGAAAAAATCGCCCGTGTCGTGTGTCGAATTCGTGCCCTGACTTAGATTGAGCGGAAAGGGGGCGGCCTGAATCTGGCGATTGATGCTGAGGTAATTTTGCAGCACGCCGCCCGCTTCGAACTCTACGTTGGGCGCGAGGCCGAAGGTGATTGAGACCACACCAACCCGCGTCAGATCGCCATTCAAGCCCGACAGCGTGAAATCGCGGTTCTGCACAAAGTCAAAACCGAAATCGAAGCGCGCCGTGCCGGGTTTGACGATCTCTACGTCTTCGGTGACGAGCGGGCGTTGTGCTTGCTGGGCGCTGGCGGGAACGCCCAATAACAAGAGCGTGAAAGCGGCGCTAAAAATGCTGCGAAGCTTGTGCGTATTCATCGGTTGATCCAGCCAATCTTGCCAATCTGAAATGAGTGAGCCGGTTGTGGCTCGGCGCAGATCATAGGCCGTCAAGCGGTGCAGCGTAAAGTCGAAATAAAAGCATGGCAAAAGAGCATGGAGTTCAGGCTTCAGCCTGTGTTCGCGCTCGCCAACACAGGCTGA
>JAYUCP010000561.1:0-3445 GCA_043740245.1 Acidobacteriota bacterium
TTATGTGAAGGCCGATAACACGAAGTGCCGTTTCTAGCGTTCGCTTGGTAAGTTGCAGAAGTAAGATGGCTGCTTGTTCATAATCCGCACCCGGCGCGCGTGCGGTTAGCGGGTGCGGGTAAAGAACCCGCACCACACTGCCAGGTTTTTGCGTAAGCTGGAAGCCTATTCAAACACGCTCACCGCATAGGGCGATCCGTCCGCCGTGCTGAGGATCATTTTGCCGTTGGGAGAGAAAGCTAGCCGCGTCACTGCTGAAGTATGCGACTGCCACGCGCGGAGGCTCGCGCCCGTTTGCAAGTCCCACAGATTGAATGTCCCGTTGTGATTGCCGGACAGCAGATGCTGGCCGTCGGGCGCAAAAGCTACGGTGTCGGTGATGCCGGCGCTGTCGCGCAAGGTCTGCAAAAGTTTTTTCGTTGTCAGTTCCCAGATTTCGACCTTGCGGCCCAGAAAGGCAAAGGCCACGCGTTGGCCATCGGGCGCGAGGGCCAACGCGCGAATGCGGTCGGTCGGCGGTTCGACTTGATCGTGGCGCACGAAGTTTTGCGTGACCGCGCCGCTTTGCGCGTCGAAAGCAATGACCGCGCCGTATTCGTCGCCCACCAGCACTTGCCGCCCATCCGGCGTAAACAGCACCGTGGACATCCAGCGCGAAGCCCACGTGAGTTCGCGGATGGGCCGCCCCGTCTTCACATCCCATTGCACGATGTTTTGATCCCGGCCGCACGAAACCAGCGTTTGTCCATCCGGCGAAAAAGTGAGCGCGGTGACAATCGCTTGATGGCGATTCAACATGCGTTTCACCTGCCCGCTCTCTGTGCCCCACACATAAATCGCCGCATCGCCCGTGCCGCCCGCAATCAATTTGCCATCCGGCGAAAACGCCAGCGCCGCCAGATCGTCGTGCGCGCCGTTCAGCGTCAGTTTCAACGCGCCGCTGGCCGCGGCCCACAATTTGACCGTATGGTCGGCGCTGCCAGTGGCGATGGTTTGATTGTCAGGCGCGACCGCCAGCGCATAGATGCGCTCGCTGTGCCCGCTCAAAACTTTTTGCGGGCGTGTGAACGGCAAACGCGGCGGTGGCGGCACCGCGCCGCGTTGTGCGACGTAGCTCAACTCTTGCAGACCCGGCGCGCAAAAAGTTTGCAGCATCAGCACCATCATAAAACCCGTCAGCACAAAGCGCGTCGTATTCCAGAGCCGGCTGAACAGCGTTGCGGCGGGCGCGGCGGGCGGCGGATTCAGCAGCCCCAACACCGGCGTGTAAGCAGGCACGCTCAACTGTTGCGCGGCCGCCCAACTCGCGCGTGTCGTCAACGCGCGTTGCGTGGCAAAGGTCGGATAAATCACGCGCCTGGCCTTGCGCGGCAGCCGTTGCAAATGCTGCCCCTGTTTGATCGCCACCAGCGAAGGGAAGGGGTCGCGTCCACCCAGTTGCCGCGTGCGTTTACACCACGGGCATTCAGCCAGATGCTGACCGTAAAGATGCTGGCTGTTGGCCGCGCAAGGGCGCAACGCCGCTTCGGATTCTTTCAACGCTTCCTGCCAGGCATGTGCGCTGGGCCGCGCCTGCGGTTGGCGAAAGCCTTCGATAAAACAGCGAATGAACAACTGGCGCAGTTGCGGCGTCAACAGCCCCAACGGCGGCGCGGCGGGCATCGGGCGATACGGCGCGCCTTTGCCCGCGCCATACGGAAAATGGCCGGCCAGAATGCGCGCTTCAATCGGCGGCGGTTCGCCCGCGCCGGTGTATACGCCCGCAAAAGGATGCGTGCCTTCCATCAACAATTGAAAGAGCAGCACAGCCAGGCCAAACAGGTCGTGTTCCGGCTGGCGGTCAAGCTCGGCGAAAACTTTGCCCTGCAATTCGGGCGGCGTGAATTCGGCCTTGCCGACAGGGCAGCGATAGGCGACGCCGGTGTGCGGGTCGCGCACTTGAAATGAATCGGTATCCACCAGCGTCACCAGCGCGGTTTCTGACACCAGCACATTCGATTCGTTGACATCGCCGATGACATAACCGCCCGCGTGCAACGCGCCCACCGCCGCCGCCAGATTGCGCGCCGTGCGATGCAAGTACGAATAGTTGAAGAGCGGCGCCTGCCGCCGCCGCGTGCCCGGATGGTAAACATCAATCACGCAACGCATCCGATGCACGCGTTCCATCAGGAAACCGCACACCCGATTTTTGGCGTCGAGCGAGCGCAGCAATTCGGTGGGCCAGACGATGGATGTGTGGTTTTGCGCCTTGGCCGGGTCTTTGGGCGGATTGGCGAGCATCGCGGCCAGCTTATGCACGTAGCTCTCGTCGGGTTGGTGATAGATTTTGGCGACGAGGTCAGGTTCGTTGGGCAGGCTGTAAATGCGCGCTTCGCCGCCCGTGCCGAGCAGCGCGCTGTCGGCCAGGTTGAGGATTGCTTGGGTGCTTTCGCGGCGCAGGAACATCGCAGGCATTGTACGGCAAACTGTCAGTTTGCCGGGTGACTGGCACGCAAGGCGACTGGCAGAAACCATAGCATTTGCCAGCCGGTCTGCTGCCGAGGCGACGGCAAACTAACAGTTTGCCGTACAGCGCGCCGCCAGCAACAACGTCAGATCGTCATCCGCCCGTTCAACAATGCGCGGCGAACGCAGGAACGCGGCCAATTGCGCTTCGGCATCTGCGCCCGTGTTGGCGGCAAACTGAAACAGCGGCGCAAAAAACGGCGCGTGCGGTCGTTGCAGCGGCATCTGCAGCGCCAGCCGTTGCAGCCCGTCGGTGAACAGCGCCAAGTGCTGCGCACGCCCGTGCCAGCAACCGAATTGCGCCGCATTCAGGTAATCGGCGGAAACCAGAAAGGTCGTCTCGTTGACGTATTCGCTCATCTGAGGCGCGGCCAGCAGCAACAACTCTGCGGCGGTTTTCAACACCGCCGCGCCATCCCCGACGTGCGCGGTGGCGGCCAATTCGGCGGTGGCAACGGCCACGATCAGCGTCGCCGCCAAATCGCGCAAGGCACAGCCACGCGCTTGCGCTTCGTCTTCCAAGCGTTGCCGCGCCGCTTGCAAAGCGTCAAACAAGAGCGTTTGCCAAGCCGCGTCATTCGCGGGCAATTCATTGTCAATCAGCGCGCGCCGCAAAAAATTCACCACCGTCTTTGCGGCCAGTTGCGCGCCCACTTCGGCCAGCGCCGCCGAACCCGCGCCATCGGCGACGGCGGCGATCAACGTGCCGTTCGGCAAAACAGCCCAGGCGTGCGCGTCCTGACACGGCTGCCCGCACTTGATGTGGCTGCCGCCCTGCACCGAAGCGCCGATGACGCGCCAGGCTGCGTTCATACCGTCCCCCAGCCCGGCGGCGGCAACGCCACTTGTTCATCCACGCGCGAATGCGAGACGGCCTGCGTGCTGCGCGAGAGCCAGACGAACATCTCTACGAAATTCAAGCCAATCAGCCGCACCG
>JAYUCP010000562.1:0-8342 GCA_043740245.1 Acidobacteriota bacterium
CCTCGCGGACTACCGCGACGGCAAACCGTTAGCTCATATCAAAGAACACTTGGAAGAAGCCCGCTGGCGACTACGAGAATGAATTACGCACAGGCTTCAGTTAAATGGGGCCTTTCTTCGACAATCAGACAAGGACTCTAAGTTACGTGGCAACTCCTCCGATCGGAGAAAGTGGAATCAAAAATTTCACGGGGAAAGCGTCGTTTGATGGTGTTGATGTGCAAATCACAGGCATGCGCACGATCGCGCTCAATTGCCCGACGATCAATCTGTCGCCAGCGACGGGCGCGCTGACGGCTGGCACGCAGGGCACCGCATACACTCCTCAGGTCTTCACGCCGAGCGGCGGAGGGCCGTCTTACACTTACAGCGTTGTGGTGGGCAGCTTGCCGCCTGGCCTGACGCTCTCGCCTGGCCCATCCGCGACTGGCACCTTGTCAGGCACGCCGACCACGCCGGGGCCCTTCTCATTCACCATCCGAGCTACCGACGTTGCCAGCGGCTGCACCGGACAAACGGCCTATACGCTGACGATCAACTGCCCGACGATCACGATCACTACCACGCTGCCCAGTGGGACTGTGACGCAAGCCTATCTGGCCACGACCTTGGCGGCCACCGGCGGCACAACGCCTTACACCTTCGCGCTGGCGTCCGGTTCGACCTTGCCGCCAGGCTTGAGCTTGAATAACGGCACGATCAGCGGGACGCCGACATTGCCCGGCAGTTTCACTTTCACGATCAATGTCACTGACGCCAACAACTGTCCCGGCTCGCGCGCCTATACGGTGATGATTGGTTGTCCGACGGTTACGCTGAGTCCGACTACGTTGCCGACCAATGTTACGGCGGGCACGGCCTATCCTTCAACCACGATTACGGCCAGTCCGGCGGGCGGCAACTATACCTTTGCCGTCGCGGTGGCGGGCACGCTGCCGCCGGGCTTGACCCTCTCGTCGGCGGGCGTCCTGCGGGGCACGCCGATGGCGAAGGGCACTTTCAACTTCACGGTGACGGCGACCGGCTTCGTCAACGGGGCGAACAACTGTTCGGGCACGCAGGCCTACTCAATCATCGTTACCTGCCCGACGATCACGCTCACCGCGCCGCCGCTTGCTAATGGAACCGTCGGCGCGGCCTACAATCAAACCGTCTCGGCACTGCCGGCGGGCGGCAACTACACCTTCGCTTTCACGGGCACGCTGCCGCCCGGTTTGACCCTCTCGCCGACGGGCGTCCTGTCGGGCACGCCGACAATGGAAGGCCCGTTCAATTTCACGGTGACGGCGACCGGTTTCGTCAACGGGGCGAACAACTGTCAAGGCAGTCAGGCTTATTCACTCACCATTGTGAGTTGCCCGGCACTTGGCATCACCTGTCCGGCGAACATCGCGCAAACGATTCCCGGACTGTCGGCGCCGATCAACTATCCCGCGCCGATAATCAATAATTGCGCTAGCGCAACTGTGGCGTGCGTTCCGCCGTCGGGATCAACCTTTCAAATCGGTACGACGACTGTCACCTGCACGGCCACCGCCGGTAGCAACACGGCCAATTGCTCGTTCACGGTGAGCCTGACCAACTTCGTGCCGCAGCCACAGCAGGCGCTCAAGCCCTTCGACCCGCTCGTCTGCAATGGGCCGGGCAGCGTGATCAACGGTTCGTTCGGCATCACCAACACCAGCGCCATCGCACAAACCGGCACACTCACCGCCGCACTGCCGCCGCAACTCATTCCGCTGCCGGGAAGCTGCGTCGTCAACACCGGCACGTGCTCATTCATCAATGCCAACACCGCCGTGCAATGGACGGGCACACTGACGCCGGGCCAAACCGTCAACGTCAGCTATCAAGCGCAAATCGCTGACGGCACGCCCAGCGGCACGCAGCTTTGCGCTATCACGACTGCCAGTTTCCCGCCTGGTAATCCCGCCAGTATTCAAGTCTGCACGACCGTCTCTTGTCCGCTGGCGGGGCCGGGCGCGGCCTATGCGGCAGCCTCGCCCGTCAGCGATCAGCGCGCCGGCTCGGTGCTGGTCTTCTACCTTTACACCTCTGACGCCGCCAATTCGCAACGGCAGAACACGCGGCTGAGCCTTACCAACACGGACGGCACGCGCACAACCTTCGTGCATTTGTTTTTCGTGGACGGCGCGTCGTGCAGCGTGGCTGACAGTTACATTTGCCTGACGCCCAATCAGACGGCGAGTTTCCTGACTTCGGATTTGGACCCCGGCGCGACCGGCTTCATCGTCGCGGTGGCGGTGGACGCACGCGGCTGCCCCATCAGCTTTAATCATCTGCTCGGCGATGAATACGTGAAGCTGGCGAGCGGCCACGCGGCCAATCTGGGCGCGGAAGCCTTCGGCGCATTGGCTGGCGGTTTGCCCGTCTGCAACGACACGTCACCGACGGCGCAACTGAACTTTGACGGCATCAGCTACAACCTCGCGCCGCGCACGCTGGCCTTGTCAAATCCGGGCAGCCGCGCGGCTGGCAACGACACGTTGCTAGTGGTGAATCGTCTCGGCGGCAATCTGGCGACCGGCGCGGCCACACTGACCGGCTTGTTCGGCGTGGTGTATGACGATGCGGAACAGCCCTTCAGCTTCAGCTTCTCACCGGGCACGTGCCAGTTCCGTTCAGCGTTGTCGAGCAGCTTCCCGCGCACGGTACCGCGCCTCGAACAAATCATCCCTGCGGGGCGCAGCGGTTGGTTGAAACTGTCTTCGCAAAACGACCAGGCGCTGTTGGGCGCGGCGCTCAACTTCAACGCCAACGCAGGGGCGCAAAGCAACGCCTTCAATCAAGGGCACAACCTGCACAAGCTGACGTTGACGAATGCGGCGACACTGACAATTCCGGTGTTTCCGCCGCGCTGTTGAAATAGAAAACGGAACAGCCGGAAGAGCCCAAAGCCTCTTCCGGCTGTTCCGTTATTTCCGTCTGTTCCGTCTACTCTCTTCTGCTTGTCTACCAGCCCAACACACGCTTGCGCGGATCATTCCACCTAGTTAAGACAACTTTGTTGTGCGTGTAAAAATGAAAGCCCTCGACACCCTGGATGTGCAGGTCGCCAAAAAACGACTGGTTCCAGCCCGTGAACGGAAACACCGCCAGCGGCGCGGGCACAGCCACATTCACGCCGATCATCCCGCATTTGACATAACGCGCAAACGTTCGCGCCGCCCCGCCAGCGCGCGTGAAGAGCACCGCGCCATTGCCGTATTGCGTCTGCGCGCCTTCGCCGCAATCGAACAGCCACCATTCGCCCTCGGCCACGACGGCGGTGGCGCTGACGTTGCGATGCAGCGTGGGTTTGCCCGAACTGGTTCCCAACGGAATGATCTTCGGTAGTGGCTAAATCGAGTGGGACGGCGTGTCAGTAGCCCGCGCGTGAGCAAGGGCTTTACTGGCAGCAAACAGCCCTTGCTCACGCGCGGGCTACTGACACATCCCACCTAACTTAGCCACTACTCGTTTCCGTTCAACGCGCGCAGGCCGTGGCGGCCTGCCGGAAACAAAGCTGACGCCAAACCGGCAGCCGTTCCTGAATGCCCAGGCGCGTCAAATAATCCACGTCCAACGGGGCGCTACGGCTTTGCTCGCAATTCGTTGGCAACTCGTGTTCCAAAGCATTCGCAATGTGCACCGCGCTCATGGCGGTAAAACCTGCGGCCTGGCAGAGGTCGGGGTGATGATGAAAGGCGACCGTCTCGACAATCGAGTTCGGCAGCCCCCAGAGACCGAGCAGATAGGCGCCGATTTCGGCATGCGAGGCGCCAAAAACCTGACGCTCACAAACGTCAAAGGGTAGTTCGCCCGCGCGCACCAAATCCAGCAACTGGCCGTAACATTGCGGCTGATTGACAGCCAGCACCAAATGTCCCACGTCGTGGAGAATGCCGGCGGTAAAAGCGTCATTGAGCATCTGCTGGTCGGCCCCTTGAGCATGCGCAATCTGTTGGGCGAGCAAGGCCACCCGCAAGCTATGTGCATAAAGTTCGTCGGGCGAGAATCCGCGCAGTCCGGCCAGGCTGTATTGCGAAAAAATTTGGATCGTCAGCACCAGCGTCACCACGGTATCCAGCCCCAATAAACTGGCGGCTTCGGCCGGATTGGTGATCTGCCGGCGCAAGCCGAAGAAGGCCGAGTTGACCATCTGCAAAATCTTGGCCGTCATGCCCGGATCACGCGTGATGATGGCGCCGATTTTTTGGATCGAAGCATTGGGCGCTTGCAGCTCGGCGATCAATTCGTCGTAAAGCGCGGGCAGGCTGGGCAGCGTTTGCATTTGCGCAACGAGCAATTGCAGGGCTTCGTCTGTCAGCAGGTCGCGCAAGGCACAGGCGCGATTCACCGTCAACTTGAGCGTTTCGGCCTCGCACGGTTTGGCGAGAAATTGATGGGCCAGCCCTACCGATTTGAAAATCAGATCGTAATCAGCGTAACCCGACAAGATGATCCGCACGACATGCGGGTGCTGTTTACGCACTTCATTCAGCAGTTGCGCGCCATTCATCCCTTGCATGCGCATATCTGCGACCAGCACATCGCAGGGCTGTTGCGTCAGGTAAGCGAGCGCCTGTTCGCCGCTCTCGCAGAAGGTCATTTCCCATTCGTGGCGCAGCGGGCGGAGCATCCGCTGCAACCCTGCCAGGATTTTGGTCTCGTCGTCTACAAAGAGGACCCTGCGCATTACGGCCTCCCATTCTGTGCAGCGGCGGCGGCGGCAGTATTTTCATGCAGTGGCAGGCGGATGATGAACGTGGTGCCGCGCCCGACTTCGCTCTCGAACTCAAGCGTGCCTTGGTGCCGCTTGACGATGACCTCGTGCGAAATCGCCAGCCCCTGGCCCGTGCCGCGCCCGACTTCCTTGGTGGTGAAAAACGGGTCGAAGATGCGCGCGCGCACTTTTTCGGGAATGCCGGCGCCGGTGTCGGTGATGCGAATTTCGGCGCACTGTTCGTCGTGCCGAGTGCCGATAATGATCGCGCCCTTGCTGGTGTTGCCGTCGCCCACCACGTCGGCGATGGCATGGGCGGCATTGATGATCAGATTGAGTACGACCTGGTTCAGCTCGCTCAGCACGCACGGCACCGGGGGCAGCGTGGGGTCGAAATGGGTCACCACATCCGCGATATATTTCCATTCGTTGCGGGCGACGGTGAGTGTGCTCTCGATGGCTCTGTTGAGATCGGCGGCCTTCTTCTGCGTGCCTGGATGCGCGAAATCCTTCATGGACTGGACAATTTTGGTGACGTGTTCGACGCCTTCCTGGGATTGCTGCAAAGACTTGGGGATCTCTAGCAGCAAGTAATTCACGTCGGCGCTGCTGAGTGTGGCTTCGGCCTCGGCCACCAGTTCCTCATGCACGCCGGCGGCCCGGCAAGCGTGCAGCAATTGGCGGTCTTTTTCGATGACGGCGCGCAACTCGTTGAATGAATCCTGCAGGAAGCGCAGGTTGTCGCCGATATATTGCATCGGCGTGTTGATCTCGTGGGCGATCCCGGCGGCGAGTTGGCCGATGGCTTCCAGTTTTTGCGCCCGGCGTAAATGCTCTTCGCTTTGCTGCAACGCCTCTTCGACCGCGCGTTGCGTCGTGATGTCAGAGAAAACGCCATCGGCGTAAAGCGCGCCGCCTTTCTCATAGGTCGCCACGGCCCGCTCGTGCAGCCACAGCCAAGCGCCCGCTTTGCTTTTGACTCGGTAATTCATATCAAAGATCGCACTCTGGCTGAAAAGCGCGACATACGCCGCGCGCACGCCGGCCGCCTCCTCGGGGTGCAAGCTCTCAAACCAGTGTTGTGGATTCTGATAAATCTCATCCTCTGTATAACCCAGCACCTTCCGGACATTCGGGCTGATAAAAACGCAGCGGCCCTGGCTGTCGCAAGTCCAGGTCACATCCGGGATGTTGGTAATCAGGGAGCGGTACTTCTCTTCGCTCGCGCGCTGTGCTTCTTCGGCGTGTTTGCGTTGAATGCCTTGGGCGAGCGTGTTGGTCAACGTGGCGAGGGCCGCTTGCCTGTTCTCCGCCAGTGGCCGCCGCGCAAAGACTGCCAGCACGCCTAACACCCGGTCTGCGACAATCAGCGGATAGCCGGCAAAGGCCACCAGCCCGGCGCGTTGTATCCATTCCTGCGCGCCGAAATAAGGGTCGCCGCTGACCTGGTTGGTTAAGAGCGATTGGCGCTCGAGCGCGAGGCGGCCGATGGGGTGTTGGTTAAGCGCCACGCCCTTCGTCTCTGCATCGAGTTCGGGGGCCGCGCCCGCGCCCGCCTGCAATTCCAGTGTGTCGCCCGCGTCGTTGAGCAACCAGATGCGCGTGCATTCGGTTTTCAGGTGTTGCGTGATCAACTCGGCGCAGCGTTGCAAGGTCTGCGGCAAGCCCGCGCTCGAAGTCAGCACCGCGCCGATGTCCGCGCCCAGATGAGCCAACTGCGCATGGCGCTGCAACCAAATCGAGTTCGTTTCCAATTCGTTGAGTTGCTCGGCCAATTCACGTTGCAATTCGACCAGGCGTACGCCGACTTGCAGCCGCGCCAGCAATTCTTCGCGGTCGAACGGTTTGATGACGTAATCATCGGCGCCGCCCTGTAACCCGCTCACCACATCGGCTTTTGAATTATTCGCCGTCAGCAACATCAAATACGTCGGCAGTTTCTGACCTGAGGCGCGTACGCGGCGGCAGACTTCGATCCCGTCCATTTCCGGCATGTTGACGTCCAGCAGCGCCAGCGGCGGAGCATTCGGGCCGAGCAATACATTGAGCGCTTCCTGGCCGTTGCTGGCGGTGATCGTTTGGTAACCTCTTTTGGACAAAGTGGCCTGCACCAAAAGACGGAAACTGGAACTGTCGTCTGCAACCAATATCTTCATGGATTTCCTCTGCGAGACAGCGAAGCCGGTGGACGTCGCCGGGCAGGCCCGGCCGTGGCGGTATTCAATCGGGCGCAACTCTTTGAAGCTGCCGGCTGGCGCGCCAGCTTGGTACCGGCGCCGGCCTGGAATGTTATTCGTCCGCGAAAAAGAGATGGTTCAGCGTGGGCTTGGGGTAGTGATTGTTCGTTGGCGTGGTAGCCATCAGCGTGGGCAGCGTGGGCAGCGTGGGGGGCGCTAAACGTGTTGGTCGCAAGCAATGGCCAGACGGCCAGCGCGCAAGTAGGCGTTGACGCCGCGTTGCGTTTTATCTAGGCGGCGCTGTTCCTCGCTCAGTTCGTTGCGAGCAGCGAGCAACAGCGGGCGGGTGCGTGCATCGGCGGCGTGGATTGCCGAAACGAGCGCCGCTGTTTGTCTGAACAAAATTGCCGGGCTGGGCTCCACCTGCGTTGCCGCCCTGGCCGGCCCGGTCGCGGCGCTGCCCAGTCTGTCGCGCAAATCGGCAATTTGCCGGTGATAAACCTCCAGCCGTTCGCCCAAGGCGGCGCGTTCGTTGACCACGCGCAGCACCTCGTCGAAATTGCGCGTGTTGGCGGCTTGCTCCTCTTGCCGGGCCAGCGCCAGCAAGGCTTCCAGATCGGTGCATTGGGCAATCAGCAGATCCAACACAGAGACCGCCTGATGATTGAGCGGATGATTCGCAGGCATTGAGTTCAAGCGCTCCTCTCTCAGGCCAAACAGGCGCCGGCCAGTTGCGTGTGCTGGGGAATAGCCGCCGCGACTGGCGCAGTGGCCTGGGCGTTGCTCGCCCAGGCATTGCGCACCGGCGCCAGCAACTCCGCCGTTTGCCGCAGCAACGCGCTATCCAGTTGCGCGCTGGCCCGCAAGGTGTCGGCGGTGACGTTCAGATATAAGGTATTGAGAATCGGCGCGACTTCACCGCCGCGCTCGTAATCGAGGATTGATTGCAAATAGCCGATGATGTCGAGCGCCCGATTGGTGTGTTCGCCTTTGGCGGCCAGATCACCGGCCTCGATGTCCGCCGCCGACAGGCGTAAGAATTTGATCGCCCCGTCATAGAGCAGCACGATTTGTTGAAGCGGATCGGTTTCAGTGCTCGCGACTTTGCCGTAAGCGGCCAGTGCATTTGCTTTCCAGTTCATGAGTTCTCCCTGCGCGTGGTTTCCCGCGAAAAGTAGGCCGTAGTTAGAGGCGCCAACCGAGCCGTCCCGCAGCCGCCAAGGACAGTTTCCCGTGGACGGCGTTATTCGTATTGCGTGTTGTTCGTCAACGCGGGCTGGAGAGTGCCAACCGGCTCTTAGGAATGAACTGGAAATAACCCTGCCAAACCACGGGGGACACGGGGGACACGGGGAGAAATCAAGTAGCTTGTGTTGGCTTCCCCCGTGCTCCCAGTGCTCCCCGTGGTTGATTTGGCAGTTTTGTTTTCAAGCCATTCC
>JAYUCP010000563.1:0-20856 GCA_043740245.1 Acidobacteriota bacterium
GTAGCGACCTGGTGTCTCCGTATTGTGCGGACGCAGAGGCACCAGGTCGCTACCGCTCCCCGTACCGCATAACACCAAGACCAGACAGAAAAGCCAACACTTCATTGCTTGTATTCACCCGCAATCACCGTAGTCGCGCGCGATGGATGGAAATACTTGCCGATGGCCGTGTCCACTTGGTCTTTGGTCACGGCGCGAATGTAGTCGGGGTATTCATCCAGATGCTTGACGCCCAGGCCGAAAATTTCGGCGCTGGCGATTTGCCCGGCCAGGCCCGCATTCGTCGCCAAGCCGACCTTGAACCCGCCGATCATCGAGGTTTGCTCATCGCTCAATTCGGCCTCGGTGATGCCGCTCTCGAGGTAATCGCGGACGATTTCGAGCGCGGCTTCGATGGCTGTTTCGATGTTCGACGGCGCAACCGTCACGCTGATGACAAAGGGCCCGTCGGCAAAGCCCGATTCGGGGAAGCTGGAATTGATGCCGTAGGTCAAGCCCAGCTCATCGCGCACCTTCAAGCCCAGCCGCGATGACAGCGTGGATTGGCCGAGCGCGCGATTGGCGATGACCGCCGCGTAATAATCCGGATTGGCGCGGCGCAAGCCCGAGGCGTGGCCGATGACGACGTTGCAATTCTGTTTGCCTTTTATGAAAACCGTGTCGCGCTGCGGCGCGCTTTGCAACGGCGTCAGCGCAACCAGCACGGGCGGGGCCGTCGCGCCCTGCCAAGCGCCCAGGTGGTCTTCGATCAACTGCCGCACTTCTTCGCCGACGACGTCGCCGGCGACGCACAGGATCATCGTCGCCGCGCCATAATGCCGCGCGTAAAACGCCTGCACATCAGCGACGGTGATGCTTTCGAGTTCGCGCACGCTGCGTTCGGATGGGTAACGATGAAAGGGGCTGCGTTCGTCAAAGACCAGTTGCGTCAGCCGTTCGTAAGCGCGCGCGCCGGTGTCGTCCTGATATTCCTTGATGCTGGCGATGTATTGCTGTTTCAACTTGTCGAGTTCGTCCAATGGAAAACTGGGCGTGCGCAACATCTCGGCCAGCGTCGCAATCAGCATCGGAAAGTCTTTGGTCAGCGAACGTCCGCCGAACGAAGCGGCAAAGGTCAGCGCGTCAAAGCCCAGCCGCGCGCCGCTGGATTCCAGCCGGTCGGCCAACTCGAATTTGCTGTGACGGGCGGTGCCTTTGTTGAGCATCGAGGCCGTCACATCGCCGAGCATATCCTTGCCCGGCGGATTGAAATACTCGCCAGCCATTACGTAACCGGACATCGCCACCGCCGGGCTGGTGTGATTTTCCAGCACGAGCAGCGTCAGGCCGTTGGTGAGTTGATAGCGTTGGGTGCGTTCAGCGAATGATTGATTGGACATGCTTGCGTTGTTATTTGTGCTTTGAAAGATGAAGTGATTAGTCCAGGTTGTTTGAACGAATCCAGGCGAGCAGGAGCGGTTCCAACTCTTGAATGTTATCGAATGCACGCCAGAGGCCTGCGGGTTCATGTGCTGCGCGCTCGCCTCGCACCATGAATTGGCTACGGTCACGGACGAGGGTGATGGTGCGCTTGCCATTACCAAGTGTGACCATAAAATTTCCAAAAGCCATTGGCGTATAGTCCAAAGCGATGGGCGAGAAACCTTCGATTGCCAAGCTCGAAAGTAAGCCTCCAAGAGCCTCTCCGACTGAAGCTGGAAGTTCGACGTTCATACGCCTCAACTGCTGCCGACAATACAGCGCTCAACCAAGTCCCAAAGATTGCCGTATAGGTCTTCAAACACAGCCACGACGCCATACGGCTCTTCTTTGGGTGGCCGGATGAACTTGATTTCGGCGGCAACCATCTCGTGATAATCGCGCCAAAAATCATCGGTATGCAAAAACAAAAAGACGCGCCCGCCTGCTTGATTGCCGATGAACGCGGCTTGTTCGGGCGTGGCCGCGCGCGCCAGCAGCAAGGTCGTTTCGGTTGAACCGGGCGGCGCGACGACGACCCAGCGTTTGTCTTGCGCGGGTTGATAGGTGTCTTCGACGAGCACGAAGCGCAGCTTTTGCGTGTAAAACGCAATCGCCTCATCGTAATCACGCACGACCAGTGCAATGTGAGCAAGCGCCTGTTTCATCTCTACTTCCATCAAGCTGCCGCCGCGAGCAATTCTTCTTCTTCCTCTTCAAACTCCGCTTCAGCTTCCGCTGACAATTCGGCCAACTCCTCTTCCTCCAGCTTCGGAATGAACCAGCCGACCGTGCGATTGTCTTCGGTGAAATACTCATTCGCCACGCGTTGAATATCGGCGGGCGTGACGGCTTCGACCTGTTTGGGAAACTCGACGTAATCCTGCCAGCCGGTCACGACTTCGGCTTCGCTCAGGCCGCGCACGATGCTCATGGCGCTGTCGCGTTGATAGACCATTTGTGTGTTGATGATGTTTTTGGCCTTGCTTAATTCGGCCTCGCTGACCGGGGCGGTCTTGAGCTTTTCGACTTCTTCGTAAATCACGCGCTCGACTTCGGCGTGTTCGACGCCGGGGTTGAGCGTGGCTTCGATGGTGAAGAGGCCCGGATCAATGAGGTGCGTCGAATGCGCGCTCTCGTCCAGCGCCAATTGCGTTTCGACCAAGGCTTGATAGAGCCGCGCGGTGACGCCCGCCGACAAAATGTGATCGAGCACGGCGAGCACGACAGCGTCGGGATGCTTGGCTTCGGGAATGCGCCAGGCGACCTCGACGACGCCCAGTTGGCCGGGGCGGCGCAAGACCAGGCGCTGTTCGCCTTCCTGCGGCGGTTCGACCGTGTACATCGGCGGAATCGGATGCGGCGACGGCGGAATCGGCCCGAAGTGTTTGGCGATCAGGTGCAGCGCGTGCGCTTCGTCAAAATCGCCCACCAGAATCGCGGCGGCGTTGTTCGGGTGGTAATACACGTCATAAAACTCTTTCAAACGTTCGGTCGGAATGCCTTCGACATCCGAACGCCAGCCGATGGTCGGGTGGTGATAGGGATGTTCGCGGAAGGCAATGGCCCAGAGGCGTTGATCGAGCACGCGGCTCGGCTCGTTTTCGCCGCGCTCCAATTCGTTGCGCACGACGGTCATTTCGGATTGGCGGTCTTCGTCGGCGATGAACGAGTTGCGCATGCGGTCGGCTTCCAGGTGAAGCGCCAATTCGAGTTGATCGCTGGGCAGCATCTCGTAATAGCGCGTGCGGTCGTACCAGGTGTCGGCGTTAAAGACCGCGCCCTGCTTTTGCAAGACGGCTGCGATTTGGGTGCCGTTCTGTTTGTTGTAACTCGGCGTGCCCTTGAAGAGCATGTGTTCTAGCAAATGCGTCGCGCCGGTGTGGCCGACGGCTTCGTTGCGCGAACCGACGCGGTACACGACCATAAAGGCCACCACGGGCGCGGACGTTTGCGGCAGCAGCAAGACTTTCAGGCCATTGGCGTCGAGCCGGTATTCGGTGATGCCGTCGAGTTCGGTAATTTTGGTGAAGGCGTTTGTCATAGTTTCGTTTGAATGCACAAGCAGGCCAGTTCGACAATCCCAGTTCGACAATCAAAGCCGCATCTTAGCATACGGGGCGGATTTTGCAGGCGCGCGCCGACGCCCTATAATCACGCGCGTCCCACTGGCTGACAGCAGCAACCCCAACAAGACTACGGTGCCGCCCGAAGAGAATAAGCTGGCGTTCTTTGTACGAGCGTAACAGGCAGCACACGTAAATCGAATGACACAAATACACACGCCAACCCGTCTCTATACCTCTGTCTGTTGCCCCCAAACGGCCGAATGGCTGTTCGTGGCATGCGTGTTGTTGGCAGTGTGCGGCTGGCTCGCCGGGCGCGGGCAAACTTCAGCAACGGCCTCAGCAACGGCTGAAACAGCGCTGCCGCATCTGGTTGGCAACTATGTTTACACCTCACCGGATGTCGTCATCAGCCAGATTTATGGCGGCGGCGGCGAACGCAACGCGCCTTTCAAAAACGATTTCATCGAACTGTTTAATCGCGGCGCAACGACGGTCAATCTGGCCGGCTGGTCGGTGCAATACGCCGCCGCGCGCAGCATCGGTTGGCAGGCCACCGAATTGACGGGCACGCTCGCGCCGGGCCAGTACTACTTGATACGGCTGGCGACGGCGGGCACGGCTGGACAGGATTTGCCAGAGGCGGATGCTGTCGGCACTGTGCCGGTTAACGCTACGGCGGGCCGCGTGGCCGTGGTGCGCGACACCGCGCCGCTGTCGGGGCTGGTGGCCTGTCCGACCGACCCGGCAGCCGACGGCAAGATCGTGGATTTTGTCGGTTACGGCGGCGTGGTATGCGCCGAGGGCGCGGCGGCGCCAACGCCAAGCGCGACAACGGCCGTGTTGCGGCACAACGCGGGCTGCAACGACACCGATCAGAACGGCGCGGATTTCACGGTCGGCGCGCCGTTGCCGCGCAACACGGTGACGCCTTTCAATCCTTGCAACGGCGTTACCAATCCACAAGCCGATCTGGTTATCAACACCATTACCAGCGGCGCGACACAAACCAGCGGCGCGGCCTCGGCGCGCTTTGCCAAGCTGCTGGCGCGCGCCACGGGCTTCACACAAACGCAAACCTCACCGGCCAGCGTACCGGCGCGCGGGCTGTTGAGTTTTATCGTCACGGTGCGCAACAACGGCGCGGCCAGCGCCGCCAACGTGACAGTCACCGACACGGTGCCCGCCGGATTCACCGACATTCAGGCCAGCAACGGCGCGCTTATCACCGGTTCGACCGTCACCTGGCCCGTGATTCCGGCGCTGCCACGCGGCGCGAGCGCCAGTTTCACCGTCACGGCCAAAGCGCCTGACCGCGCAGACCTCGTCAACAATCTGGCCCGTTGCACCAGCGATACCTTTGACCCTGACCCAACGAATAACCGCCGCAACACCCAAGTCGAAGTGCTGGCGGGCGCGCGCTTTTCTGCCCAAGACGTAGAGTTGGAATTTTTCGGCCCGCAACCTTGCTCGTCTTTTTTTAGCGCGGAAGTGCGGCTGACCAATCGCGGCTTTACGGCGCAACGCGACAATCCGGATTCCGAATTCAACGTGCTGCTGCCGCCCGGCCTGAGCGCCAGTTTCTGTTTCGCCAGCAAAGGACAATGCCGCACCAACAGCGGCGGGCAAGCGGCGCGCTGGGACGGTTCAATCAACGTCAACGAAACGGTGACGATCACGCTCGGTGTGCAAGTGCGCACCGACGGTCAGACACCGCGCATCACTTTTTGCCTGACGGGCAATGTCAAATTCGACAGCGACAACGATGGCAGCAACGATGCGACCACCAGCGTGACGCAATGCGGCGAATATGCCTGCAGTTCCGATCGGAGTTTGGGGCCGCCTTTGCCGCCCGCAACCGAGCAGAGCGCGCAAAAGACCGGCTCGGTGCTGATCTTCAATCTTTACACCTCGAACGCCGCTGACCCGGCGCGCCAGAACACGCGCCTGAGTTTGACCAACACCAACGACACGGCGCTCGCCTATGTGCATTTGTTTTTCGTCAACAGCGACACTTGCACGGTCAGCGATGTTTACACCTGTTTGACGCCCAACCAGACGACCAGCTTTCTGGCTTCGGATATTGATCCGGGCGTGACGGGCTACCTCGTCGCCGTCGCGGTCAACCAACAGTTTGGCTGCCCGATCAATTTCAACTACTTGATGGGCGCCGCCGATGTGAAGCTGGCCTCAGGACACCAGGCTTCGTTGGGCGCGGAAAGTTTTGCGGCGCTGGCCGACACGATTTTTCCCTGCGACCAATTCACGCTGCAAGCCAAATTGGCCTTTGACGGCGTGCACTACAACCGCGCGCCGCGCACGCTCGCCATCAGCAATCTGGTCAGCGTCGAAGATGGGAATTCCACATTGCTGGTCTTAAATCGGCTGGGCGGCGATTTGGCAAGCACGGTCGAACCGTTGGGGAAACTGGGCGGCTGGCTGTATGACGAAGCCGAAAAGCGTTTCAGCTTCACCGCGCAAGGCGGCTGCCAATTGCGGCAGGTGTTATCGAATAACTTCCCGCGCACGACGCCGCGCTACGGGCAAATCATCCCCAGCGGACTGACCGGTTGGCTGAAAATCTGGGCGGGCGAAGATTACGGCGTGCTGGGCGCGGCGATCAATTTCAACCCGAATGCCAAATCCATCGCGCGCCCGGTGATTGGCGGACAGAACCTGCACAAAATGAGTTTCACGGATGCGGCGTATTTCATCATGCCGGTGATCCGGCCGCGTTGCTGATTGCCGGGTGCTGGGGCAAAGCTTATAATCTGCGCACTATGCAATACCAAGTCTTTGTGCAAAATCGTTCTGGGAATCACTACGTCGCAACCGTGTTCGGGCTGCCTGATTGCGTGGCCGAAGCGCCGACTAAAGCGCAAGCGCTAGAAAAAGCCAAAACGGCGTTGCTTGAACGCTTGCAGCAAGGGGAAATCGTCAACATAGAAGTTGGCGTGCCAGCTTCCGCCGTCAATCCGTTACTCAAACACGCCGGGCGCTTCAAGGACGACCCGACCTACGACGCGGTGTTGGTGGAAATCGAAAACTACCGGCGCGAATTGGATGCCGAAGCACGCGCCGCCGCTACAGCAGGTGTCTGACAGGTAGCCGAATGAAGCTGTACATTCTCGACACCGATCATTTCAGCCTGATTGAGCGCGGCGTCGAGCCGGTTGTAAGCCGCTTCGCGCATGTCCCCGCCCACGAAATTGGCATCACCATCATCACCGCCGAAGAACGCTTGCGGGGCCGTCTTGCGTATCTGCGGTTCGTGCTCTCCAAACACAAACCCATCGCGGAACAACTGGAAGCCTATCGCTGGTTACGCGAGACCATCGAGACGACGCGCGATTTTTCGATACTCGATTTCGACAGCCGCGCGCAGGCGATTTATCAGCAATTGTGTGCCCGGAAAACCCGCGTCGGCGCACAAGATTTGCGCATTGCCTCCATCGTGCTCTCCGTCAGCGGCATCCTTGTGACTCGCAATGCCTCTGACTTCAGCCAGATTCCGGATTTGCTGTTTGAAGATTGGACGAAGTAACGCTTCACAGCCCCGCCGCCAACGCCGCTCGAATCGCCCGCACCACCTGCCCGCCGTGAAAGCGCCCGTTCTCGATAAAAATCTTGCCCGTCTCTTTGCCCGCGATCACGACGCCCGCCAGGTAAACGCCGCGCGCATTCGATTCCAGCGTGTCGGCATCGAACGCGGGCTTCAACGTCTCAGGATCAATCGCCACGCCCAGGCTGCGCAGGAACGCGTTGTCGGTGTGGTAACCCGTCAAGGCAAAGACGAACTCATTCGGCAACGCGCGCTCTTCGCCCGTCACCAGGCTGCGCATCTGCAATGACGTTGGTGTAATCGCCGTCACGAGGTGCTCAAAGTAAGCCGTCACTTCCCCGCTGGCGATACGGTTTTCGATGTCGGGCAGAATCCAGTATTTGATCGTGCGTTTGACCTGCGCGCCGCGATGGATGAGCGTCACGCGCGCGCCGTGCCGCACCAGATCGAGCGCCGCCAGCGCCGCCGAATTGCCCGCGCCAATCACCGCGACCTCACGCGCATAGAATGGATGCGCGTCTTTGTAATAATGCGAAACCTTCGGCAAGTCTTCGCCAGGAATACCCAGGCGGTTGGGCTGATCGTAATAGCCAATCGCCACGATCAGCTTGCGCGCCTGATAGCCGCGCGCTGCGCCGGTCGCCGCCAATTCGGTTTGCACCTCAAAAGCGCCATCGCGGCCAGTCACGCCAATCACCTTTTCGTACTGATGGACGCGCAAGTGGTAAGTGTCGGCCACGCGCCGGTAATACTTGAGCGCCTCGATGCGGTTGGGTTTTTCGCGTTCACAGACAAAGGGCAGATCGCCGATTTCCAGCAACTCCGGCGTCGTGAAAAAGACCATCTGCGCCGGGTAATGATAAAGCGAGTTGACGACGCAGCCTTTCTCAAGCACCAGATAACGCAAGCCCGCGCGTTGCGCTTCAATCGCGCAGGCCAGTCCGGTCGGCCCGCCGCCGATGACGATGACATCGAATTTTTCCAGCGGGCTTTCTATATGGTTGGCTATCGGGTTGGCCATCAGGGTTTGCGCTCCGGCGCTTTCAATTTCACGTCCTGCGTCTCGGCGCCGAAGCGTTTGAAATCAGCGAACTCAAAGCTGTAATCCACGCCCAGCTTGTTCCCAGCTTGCTCAAAAAAAGCGCGCTGCGTATCGCCGTTCAGTTGCGCCTGACGCGGCAACCAATAGCCATCGGGCAAGCGCATCTGTTCGTACAGCAGCGCCGGTTTGCCGGCATGTGCATTGTCTTCACGCGGCCAGCCTTCGGCGCGCATTAACACACGTTCAGCCGCATCAATCCAAAGCGTGCCCGCCAATTGCGCCACATAACGCAACTCAGCGGGGAAGCGCGCCTCAGGCAGCGGGCGAAAATCGAGCGCAATCGTTTCGCGCCCATCCAACACGGCCCGCCGCACATTCCCGAATTCGCAACCTTCCAGCAAAGCCCGCACATTGAGTTGCACCGCACCGCCCAGCGTCCGGCCCACACGGATCGTAAAGTAAGCGCCCTTGCTCGGCGGTTCACCGAATGACGGCGGCGTGCGGCTGTTTTGCTTTTGCGACTCGGCTTCGGCTTTCAACAAACGTTCTGCCGCTTTCTGCCGCTCCTTTTCGACTTTCTCCGGCGGCAACGGCACGCCGTTCTCGGTCAGTTTGAGCAGCACGGCGCTGGTATTGCCCTGCCGCCGAAGCGTCGGGATATACGACTCATAAAGCTCCAGCGTCTCCTTCACTTCACCCTTCTTGTCCGTCCGGCGCTCGCGCCAGCGCAAGATGTAGGTGTATTCGGAAAGCAGCTTGTCGCCCTTGCCGTGCGCGAGCGCGTCTTTGATCAACTTATCAACGTTCACCGTTTCGGGCGGAGTGGTCTGCGCGCGCACAGCCAACGCCAGCCAGCAACATACGATGACAAGCCCAAACAATCTTTTCACGCGGCCTCCTCTCCGTGCTGATCCTCGAAATAAAACGCTGGCCCGCAGACCAGCACAATCCGCATCGGCACAGCGCCCGTGTTGGTCAGCGTATGCCGCTGTCCCGCCGGAATGTAAATCGCATCGCCCGCGCCGACTGCGCGCGTCTCGTCGCCAACCGTCATCTCGCCCGTGCCCGTCAGCACGTAGTAAATCTCTTCCAGCACTTCGTGGTGATGCGGCGTGACGCTGTGGCCAGGCGGCAGCGTCTCTTCGGCCAGGCTGCATTGCGTGATCGGCGCGGTCGTGCGGTCAATCAACGGGCGGATTTGCGAGCCGTGCGGCGTGTGCAGGAGTTTGGCGGCGTCACGATTGATGACAAGCATAGGCGCGAACGATTAAGCAGCAGCCGGTTCCGCATTGAGGAATTGGGCGGCGGCAAACAAGGCGGCAAAGATTTCTTGCAAATCTTCCTGCCGGGCATGTTTCACTGCCAGTTTGGCAAAGACTGCGGGTGAGACCGGTTCCTGCAATACGGCAGTGTAAATGTGCAAATAGCTTTTGGCATCTTGCAGCGGCGGGATTTGATTTTGCTTTAACAACGCGGGAATTTCTTGCCAAACCTTTTGGGTCAGCGCTGCGGCTTCAATTCGCCACTCACGCGGTTCCTGCTCGCTGACTTTGCGCTGCTCGCGGCTGCGCGTCTCATTCGCGCGTTTGGCCGTCAGCATCGCCTCCGCCGTCGCGGCTCTCAACACCAACTCAAGCACGTAATCGTCTATCGTCGCTTTGATGAACCGCTCGTCATAACGCCGCGCCGCCAGATGCAACACGATGCGAGCGTCGGGCGCGTCCGTTTGCAGGCAATACAGGTTCGGCGCTGCCGCGTACGCCGTCAATGCCGCGTCGTCCGGCGCAAACCCGCGTTCCCGCCAAAGGTTTTTCAACGTGGCTTCGACGCTCTGCTTGACGCTCGCCGCTGTTTCGCCTGTGTGCAAGTCCACATCCAGCATAACCAACGCGCGCACCGGTTTGCTGCCGAGTTTCGGCCCCAGCAAATCTTTGAGCCGTTTCCGTACCGCTTGTTTACCCGTCGGCTCGTTGGTGGTTCGCGGGTAATCGCTGAGTCGCAGCGCGGCCAACACATTCTCTTCGGTGCGGCCTTCACAAAAGCAATCGAAGCGGCTGGTCATTCAACCTCCTCGTCGGCAATAGGCTTGCCATTGCGAAAGTTGAATTGCAGCGGTGACTGAAAATCGTCCCACACACGCGGGTCAAGCCCGTGCTCCGTCCAGGCCAACAAATTGTCGGGCGTAAACCATGATGAAGACAGTTTCCCGTCTTGCAGGTTAAGCCGGAATGCCATCAAATCGTCAGGCGCGATTTTGCCTTCGTGGGCCAACGCCGTGAATTGCGCTACGACTTCCAGGCTGTGCGTGGCGATGAAAACTTGAACGGGTTTGTCTTTCAGCAACTCCGTCACTTCCGTCAGCAGGCGAACAAGCGATTGCGGATTTTGAAAAAGCTCCGGCTCGTCCCACAAAAACAAGCCCGGCTCGTCCTCTCGCACCAACTCCGCCAATGCCAACAATGGAGTGAGCACTTTGAAAACATTCCGGGAACCATCCCCATAGTTATCAATTGTGAGCGCAACCTGATCGGACGGCGCAATCCAGCCCTGTACTTCTTGCTGCTCTTGGTCTACTGGAAAGAATTGAGCATTGAACGGCTCATTGATGCCGAAAACCGCGCCAAAACGTTTGGCGATTTTTTGCGTCCAACCGGGCACGGTCTGAATCGTGCGGCGGAAAAAATCCATCGGCAGAGGCTGAAGCATCGTCTGAACATCGCAGAAAAGGGTATGGCTTGATTTGGCGGTTCCCCCATTCACACGCCATGTCGCGTGGCTTCCACCGTAACGGGTCAGACTTGGCAGCCAGCAATACAACAACCTGCTCCCTTCAACCGGGTTGATCTCGTCACCTGAGAGCTGGCGCGCCAACCGAGCATAGACCTCTTGTTTTGAAGAATACATCTCAGCGTTCAAGCTAAAGAGCGCAATCACATCAGGCTGATCGGACAGATGTCGTTTTGATACCGGTCCATAAATAATATTCGGGTCGGGCAGCGGCGCCGATGCATCGCTAATTTGCACTCTATCTCCATTTTGGCCTATTGAACGAACACTGGACGAATCTTGGCTATGGCGTTCCAAGACACGCAAAACTGGTTGATACCCTAAGAAGTCGCTATCGCTGGTTTTGACATCTTGGGCAATAAGTCCGGGCCTTTCGGTCATCGTTGCCGCGCGGTCAGCCGTATTCGCAAGATAGAGTGCTTCCAACACCGCAGACTTCCCCGAGTTATTCGGCCCCACCAGCAAATTGAATTTTCGAAACCCTTCAATCTTCCCTTCCCCAATCCCCCGAAAATTTTTGATTTGGATGCTTTCGATCACGGCACTTCCTCCGCTTGGTTTGTTCACAACTACAGCAGCTTAGCCTCGATTTCGGCGATTGTCAGCGCCGCTTGCTCGCCCGTCGCCAAATTCTTCAACCCATACACGCCTTGCGCCACTTCATCTTCGCCGATGATCAGCGCATAGCGCGCGCCCGTCTTGTTTGCCTGCGCCAGCGCCTTTTTCATCTTGCGGTCATCGAATTCGAGCAGCACTGACAAGCCCGCGCGCCGCAACGCACTCGCCACCTGAAAAGCATGCTGCCGCGCCACCTCGCCCAGAGACACGATAAACACATCCGGCGCATCGGCCGCGCGCAAGCGCTTCGCTTCGTCTTCCGGCAACGACATCACCATCCGATCCAAACCAAACGCAAAGCCGAAGCCTTTGGTCGGCGGCCCGCCCAGCGTTTCAGACAAGCCGTCGTAACGCCCGCCGCCCACCAGCGTATTCTGCGCGCCCAACCCGTCGTGCCCGACGATCTCAAACGCCGTGCGCGTGTAGTAATCCAGACCGCGCACCATCCGCGGGTTCACGGTATAGGCGATGCCGCGCGCCTCCAGATGCGCTTTGAATTGCTCGAAGTGCGCGTGTGACGCCTCGTCCAGCGCTTCGGTAATCGTCGGCAACGCCGCGATCACCGTCTGGCAACTGGCGTTCTTGCAATCGAACACGCGCAGCGCATTCGTCGCGTAGCGGTGCTGGCAATCGCCGCACAATTTATCGAGTTGTGGCGCGAGCGCCGCGCGCAACGTTTCGAGATAGGCCTCGCGCATCACCGCATCACCGACCGAATTGATCAGCAGCGTCGTGTTGGTGATGCCCAACTCTTGCAGCAACCAATCGAGCATCTCGACGACTTCGGCCTCGATGGCCGGGTCGTCGGTCGTGCCCAGCACTTCGACGCCGATTTGATAAAACTGGCGATAGCGCCCGGCCTGCGGGCGTTCGCGGCGGAACATCGGGCCGATGTAATAGAGCTTGGTCAACTCGCCCGCCGCCTTGTTGGCAAACATCGCGTGCTCGATGTAAGCCCGCACGACCGAGGCCGTATTTTCAGGCCGCAGCGTCAGCGATTCGCCCTGACTGCCCTCGCGGGCGCGGTCAACAAAGGTGTACATCTCTTTGTGGACGATGTCGGTCGCTTCGCCGACGCCGCGCGCAAAGAGTTCGGTCTTCTCAAAAATCGGCGTGCGAATCTCTTTGAAGCCGTAACGGCGGAACGCTTCGCGCGCGACGGCTTCGACACGTTGCCAGAGCGGCATGTCTTGGGGTAACAGGTCTCGTGTGCCTCGAACGGTTTGAATCATAGTGGTCAGTGGTTAGTGGTCAGATTAAGGCGCGGATTGTAGCATGCGGCTTGGGACGGCCCAATCAACGCACTCTTGGCCCTTATTTGGAGGGACTGATGTTACTTATCGAACGCAACGCGGACGTGTTGCTGCTCACGCTCAACCGCCCGGACAAACGCAATGCGCTGCATCCCGACTTGCTGAATGCGCTGGCGACAGCAGTCGCACAGGCGGCGCAGGACGATGCGCTGGCCGCGCTGGTCATCACCGGCGCGGGTTCCAGCTTTTGCGCCGGACTGGATTTGCCGCATCTGCTCAACCTCGACACGGACGGCAAGCTCGCCTATCTGCGACAGGTCTTCGATCTTTTTGAGGCGCTTTATGCGCTGCCGCAACCAGTCATCGCGGCGATCAACGGCCCAGCGCTGGCGGGCGGTTTCGATCTGGCGGCGTTTTGTGATCTGCGGCTGTGCGTGCCGGCGGCCCGCTTCGCGCAAACCGAAATTCTGCTCGGCCTGACGCAGATCATGTTCCCGCTCTATCACAGCATCGGGCTGACGCGCGCGAAAGAACTGGCGCTGACCGGCGAGGCGATCAGCGCCGCAGAGGCGTATCGCATCGGCTTCATCAATCACATTTATCCGGCGGAGAGCTTGTTAGCTGAAGCATTGCAGTTGGCCGAAAAACTGGCTGCGCGCCCGCGCCAGACGCTCTTTGCGACCAAACGGCTGAGCCGCGCCTTGCTCGACGCCGATACGCCGACGGCTTTCCGCCAGATGTTTGATTCGATCAGCGAATGCCTGCACGCCGCAGAGCATAAGCAAAAGGTGATTGAGTATGTCGAGAGTTTGAAGAAAAGGTGAAAGGGGAAAGCCGCAGATGACCGCAGAGAAACGCGGGTCAAGCATTGGTTTTATCTGCGTCTCTCTGCGTTCATCTGCGGCGCATTACTCTTGCCGCACCAACTGCGCCGGATCGAGCAAGGCCAGCAACGCCGCGACCGCCGCGTGCAAGGCCGCTTCGTCTTTCGATTCAAGCGTCAGTTTGACCTTGTATTCAGGCGCTGAGAAATTCGGATATGACCCAATTGCGACCTGCGGATGCGTGGCGGCCACCGCACTCAGCCGTGCCGCAATGTCGAACTCGTCTTCCAGCGTAAACAACGCCCGCGCAAAAAACGGCGCGACACGGAAGCGTTCGCGCAGCGCCAGAAACTTTTTGCGAAACAGTTCGGGCACACCCGGCAAGATAAACACATTGCGCATGGCCAACACCGGCCAACGCATCTCGGCGGTTTCGATCAATTCCGCGCCCTGCGGAACATCCGCCATCCGTAACTTGGCTTCATCAATTCGCTCGCCAAAATAACGGCGCAAGCGGTCTTCCAACTCAGGCTGACGCACGATCGGCGCGTCAAACGCCTGCGCCACGCCCACCAGCGTCACATCATCGTGCGTAGGCCCCACGCCGCCCGACGTAAACACGTAATCAAACCGCGCCGCTAAATCACGCACGCTGGCCGCGACTTCAGCCACTTCATCGGGGATGACCAAAATGCATTTGAGCGCCACGCCCAGCGCGCGTAATTCGCCGATCAGCAATTGCGCGTTCTGATCGGCGGTCTTGCCGCTCAAAATTTCATCGCCGATCACCAAAATGGCAGCGGTTGGATTTTGCATAGGGCGTATCATAGCCAGCGTGAAAGAAGTCGGGCAACCCTGATAGCGCCGCCCTTGGTAGGACGGACTTCAGTCTCTCCTACTTTGCTGCTTGCGTACCCAGGAACAATTTTTTGGCAACAAACGTCCATTGAGGCGTTCGATAGCTGTACAACCCCATTGACAAACACCCTCAGACAACGACGAGGTTCAACTATGATGCGCTTTAACCAATTGAAAGGTCTGCTACTGCCGCTGCTCTGCGTTACATTGCTGTTTGCGCTCTTCGCCTTCCAGCCCGGCGCGCGCGGACAAATCCGCCGCATTCAAAAACCCATGACATCACAACCCAATGACAACACCGGCCTGCAATTCCGTTTGAGCGAAGGCGGCGAAGCGCACGAGCGCCCGCAGCAATTGCCGACGCCAGCCGCGCAACCACTGAGCGCCAGCGAAACCAGCGCCCTGGTTGGCCGCCTCGCGCCGCTCAAAGCCGAACCAGGCGACGAGAAAGAATTCGCCTTGCGCGAACGTTCGCTGCCGCCCCCGCGCACCGGGCAGACGATCAACCAAACCTTTCCGCCCACCGGCACCGGCGCGCAGCTCGAAAAGCCCTCGACCGCGCCGCTCGAAATCGCCCGCTTTGCCCCCGAAGGCGAAGTGCCGCTCGCGCCGCACCTGAGCATCACCTTTTCGCAACCGATGGTCGCCGTGACCAGCAACGATGATCTGGCCGCCGGGCAAGTCCCCGTGCGCCTGTCGCCGCAACCGGAAGGCCGCTGGCGCTGGCTGGGCACGAAGACGTTGCTGTTTGCTCCCAAAGACCGCTTCCCGATGGCGACGGTGTACACAGTCGAAATTCCCGCCGGGACGAAATCCGCCTGGGGCAATGCGCTCGCGGCAACGAAGCGGTGGACGTTCAGCACACCGCCGCCGCAAGTCACCGACAGTTACCCGAACGCTGGGCCGACTACGCGCAATCCGCTCTTCTTTGCCAGCTTCGATCAACGCATCAATCCGGCGGCGGTGTTGCGGACGATCAAGCTGACGGCGGCGGGCCGCGCGGTGGTACCGTTGCGCTTGGCAACTGCCGAAGAGATCGAAAAGGACGAAGCCGTGCGCCAGCGCGTCAAGGCGGCGCAACCGGAACGCTGGCTCGCGTTTCATGCCGTTGCCGAGGGCGAACAGGCGTTGCTGGCCGAGACGGCCTACACCGTGCAAGTCGGGCCGGGCACGCCCTCTGCCGAAGGGCCGCGCACGACGGAGAAGCCGCACATGTTCACGTTCCGCACCTTCGGGCCGTTGACGTTGACGGAACATCGGTGCGGCTATCAGGAACGTTGCGAGCCGTTCATGCCGTGGACGCTCCAATTCAGCAATCCACTGGATGTGGCAGCCTTCGACAAGAAATGGTTTCGCGTAGAGCCGGACGTGCCGGGGCTGCAAATCAGCAACTACGGCAACATCGTCAATCTGCAAGGCGCGACGAAAGGGCGCACGACCTACCGCGTGACGATTGACGCGGGCGTGCGCGATCAGTTTGGGCAGACGCTAGGCAAGCCGGTGGTCGTGACGTTTACGACGACGGACGCGCAGCCGAATTTCTTTGCTTCGGGTGAAGGCATGGTTGTGCTCGACCCGTATGCCGCGCCGAAGTTTTCGATTTACAGCGTCAATCATCAGCAACTCAAAGTGACGCTTTATGCCGTTACACCGCCGGATTGGGGCACGTTCACCAACGTCTTGCGCCGCGAACAGGGCGAACAGGTGACCGCGCCGACGGCCATCGGGCGCGTGGTCTCGTCCAAAGTTGTTGACCTGAACGCCAAGCCGGATGAGTTGACAGAAACGCAACTCGACCTGTCACCCGCGCTGACCAGCGGCGTCGGCCATGTCGTCATTCGCGTAGACGCCGTGCAACCCGCGCGCAATCGTTGGGAGCGGCGACGCTTGAACGTCTGGGCGACCGCCACGCAAATCGGGCTGGATGCGTTTATTGATCAGAACGCAGTGTTGGGCTGGGCAACTTCGCTCAAGGATGGCAAGCCGCTCAGCGATGTTGAGCTGACGCTGGTTGAAAATGGCGCAACCGCCAAGACCGGCGCGGATGGCTTGGCGCGGCTGCCGCTGTCAGACAGCAAGCCAGCGCCGATGTTGATGGCGCGGCGCGGCAATGATTCGGCGTTTCTGCCGGAAAATTTTTATGCCTATCGTGAAGGTGGTTGGCGTAAACAACCGTTGCGTGACGCGCTGGCGTGGCACGTCTTTGATGATCGCGGCTTGTATAAGCCGGGTGAAGAGGTGCGCGTCAAAGGCTGGTTGCGGCGCATCGGCGGTGGGCCGTTGGGCGATGTTGGCGCGGCGGGCATCACATCAGTCAGTTACATTCTGAATGACAGTCGCGGCAACGAGATTTCGAAAGGCACGCTGAACGTGAACACGCTGGGTGCCTTCGATACGAAACTGAAGCTGCCGCCGACGATGAATCTGGGACCGGCGCAGTTGCGCTTGATGGCGAGCAACGCCAGCACGCCAGGGAATGAAACCTATCACGCGATTCAGGTGCAGGAATTCCGCCGTCCCGAATACGAAGTCACGGTGAGCGCGGACGGCGGGCCGCATTTCCTGGCCGCTGCTGCGAACGTGACGGTGGCGGCCAGCTATTTTGCAGGCGGCGGTTTGCCGAATGCCGAAGTCAATTGGAACGTCAGCGCAGTCACTACCAGTTACACGCCGCCCAATCGCAGTGATTTCACCTTTGGCAAATGGACGCCTTGGTGGGAAAGCCAGAACAGTTATCGCGGCGGCAACAGCCAGCAATTTCAGGGGCGCACAGATGCCAGCGGCAAACACAATCTGCGCATCGCGTTCGTCACCGCCAATCCGCCCTTGCCTTCCAGCGTGACCGTTTCCGCCAATGTGCAAGACGTGAACCGGCAAAGCCTGGCCGGTTCAACCACGTTGCTGGTACATCCAGCCAATTTATACGTAGGCCTGCGCGCACCGCGCACCTTCGTGCAACCGGGCGAACCGTTGATAGTGCAATCCATCGTGACCGATTTGGATGGCAAGCTGATCGGCAACCGCGAGATTCACATGCGCACCGTGCAATTGGCCTGGACGTTTGAGAAAGGCGCGTGGAAACAGACCGAGCAGGACGCGCAGGAATGCATCGTGCGGACGGGGCCTCCTGGGAAAGAAGAGCCTGTGCAATGCCGCTTCACGCCGAAAGAAGGCGGAACGTACCGCGTCACGGCCACCGTGATTGATGATGAAGAGCGTACCAACCTCAGCGAATTGACGCTCTGGGTCGCGGGCGGCAAACGTCCGCCGTCGCGCGAACTGGCGCAAGAGAAAGTCGAACTGATCCCGAATCAGAAAGAGTACAAACCGGGCGAGACGGCGGAGGTGCTGGTGCAAGCGCCTTTCGCCAATGCCGAAGCCGTGCTGACCTTGCGCCGGTCGGGTTTGGTCAGCAGCGAACGCTTCACGCTGAGCGGCACGTCACACACGCTGCGCATTCCGATCAAGGATGAATACACGCCGAACATTCACGTGCAGGTTGATCTGGTCGGCGCAACGGAACGGACAGACGACGCGGGCCAAGTCAAAGCGGGCGTGCCGAAACGCCCGGCCTTTGCGTCGGGCCAGTTGAATCTGGCGGTGCCGCCCGTGACGCGCAAGCTGACGGTCACGGCTACACCACGCGACAAAGCGTTGGAACCAGGCGGCACGACAGCGGTCACGGTCGAAGTGCGCGACGCGGCGGGCCAACCGGTGCGCGGCGGCGAAGTGGCGCTGGTCGTGGTGGATGAAGCGGTGCTGGCGTTGACGGGCTATAAGCTGGGCAATCCACTGGCGACGTTTTATCAACAGCGAGGCGATGAGGTGAGTGTGCATCGGTTGCGGGAGAAAGTGATCTTGCCGAACCCTAACACTTTGATTGCACAAAATAGAGTACGTGGTGGCGGTGGTGGCGGTGTAGAAGCAGAAATTAGCGCAGACAACTCACTCCGTCGCCTTGCCCAACCAATGGCAGCCCCCGCAGCATCAATGGCATTAAAGATGGAAGCACGTGAGTTTGCACAAGCTGCGCCAATCCAAGTCCGCACCAACTTCGACGCCCTCGCCTTCTTTGCCGCTGAATTGCCCACCGATGCCAACGGGCGCGCCACAGTCACGGTGAAGCTGCCCGACAACCTGACGCGCTATCGCGTGATGGCTGTCGCGGTCGCGGGCGAAAAGCAATTCGGCAGCGGTGAAGCGGCCATCACGGCGCGCTTGCCGTTGATGGCGCGACCGAGTGCGCCGCGCTTCCTCAACTTCGGCGACCGCTTTGAATTGCCCGTCGTCGTGCAGAACCAGACCGATGCGCCACTGACCGTGGATGTCGCCGTGCGCGCGTCGAATGCTTTGCTGACGGGTGTCAGTAGCCCGACCGTGAGAGAGGGCAACACTGGCGCGGTGGGCAATCTGCCGGAGTCAGCCCTTGCTAACGCGCGGGCTACTGACACGGCGGGGCGGCGTGTGGTCGTGCCCGCCAATGATCGCGTTGAAGTGCGCTTCCCCGCCGCCGCGTTGAAGCCGGGTACGGCGCGCTTCCAAATCGGCGTCAGCAGCGGGAAGTGGGCTGATGCCGCCGAGGTGAGTTTGCCAGTGTGGACGCCCGCGACGACCGAGGCGTTTGCGACATACGGCGAGCTTGACGCGGGCGTGTTGGCGCAGCCGGTCAAAGCGCCATCTGACGCGATCAAACAATTCGGCGGGTTGGAGGTAACAACCTCATCTACGCAATTGCAGGCGTTGACCGACGCGGTAATTTACCTGACGACCTATCCGTACGAATGCGCAGAACAGATTTCGTCGCGCGTGCTGGCAATTGCGGCGCTGCGCGATGTGCTGGCGGCCTTTGATGCGAAGGGTTTGCCGCCCGCCGATCAGTTGGTCGCGCAGGTCAACCGCGATGTCGAACGCTTGCGCGGGATGCAGAACACGGATGGCGGATTCGGCTTCTGGACGCGCGGCAACGAGTCCTGGCCGTACCTGAGCATCCACGTCGCCCACGCGCTGGCCCGCGCCAAAGAGAAGGGCTTCGACGTGCCGGACGCAATGCTGGAACAGTCGAAAGGCTACCTGCGCGCGGTCGAACAACGCATCCCCGGTTGGTACGGCGCAGAGGCGCGACGCTCATTGATTGCTTACGCGCTGTTCACCCGCGCACGGTTGGGCGAACGCGATGCGGTGCGGGCGCGGACGCTGATTGCCCAGGCGGGCGGCGCGGACAAAATGCCGCTCGAATCGTTGGGCTGGCTGCTGCCTGTTCTTTCAGGCGAAGCCAATTCCAAAATCGAAGTCGCCGCTATTCGCCGCCACCTCGGCAATCGCGTCGAAGAGACTGCCGGGACGGCGCATTTCACGACTTCGTATGGCGATGGCGCGTACCTGCTGTTGCATTCCGACCGCCGCGCCGACGGCATCATCCTGTCCGCGCTGATTGGCGACGATCCGACCAACGACCTGATTCCGAAACTGGCGCGCGGACTGCTGGCGCATCGCAAAGCCGGGCGCTGGGAAAACACGCAAGAGAATGGCTGGGTCTTGCTGGCGCTGGATCGTTATTTCAATACTTACGAAAAGGTCACGCCCGATTTCGTCGCGCGCGTCTGGCTGGGCGCTGGCTTCGCGGGCGAGCAGGCGTTCAAAGGGCGCACGACCGACAGCCGCCAACTCAACATCCCGATGTCTTACCTGATGGCGCAAAGCGGCGCGCAAAACTTGACCTTGAGCAAGGAAGGCCCAGGACGTTTGTATTACCGCATCGGCATACAATACGCGCCGAGCAATCTGCAATTGAAGCCCGCCGATTACGGCTTCACGGTCACGCGCACTTACGAAGCGGTAGATGACCCCAACGATGTGCGCCGGCAAGAAGATGGCACGTGGCGCATCAAAGCTGGGGCGCAGGTGCGCGTGCGATTGACGATGGTTGCACCAACGCGGCGCTATCACGTCGCGCTGGTTGATCCGCTGCCCGCCGGGTTTGAGGCGTTGAATCCGGCGCTGGCTACGACTGGCGCAATTCCGCGCGATCCGAATGAAAGCGCGTCAAATCGGTATTGGTGGTGGCAGCGCACCTGGTATGAACACCAGAACATGCGCGATGAGCGCGTCGAGGCGTTTACGTCACTGTTGTGGGAAGGCGTGCACAGCTATTCGTATGTCGCGCGCGCGACGACGCTGGGCGTGTTCATCGTGCCGCCAACCAAGGCTGAAGAGATGTACCATCCCGAAACCTTTGGGCGCGGGGCGAGCGAGCGTGTGGTGATCGAATAACGTTCGCGCGGTAGTCGTGGCGGGTGAATTTGAAACCACGAAGCGACGAAGAGCACGAAGGAAAGCTGAGAGATTTCCCCGCTCTTTCTTCCTAACTTCGTGCTCTTCGTTTCTTCGT
>JAYUCP010000564.1:0-8330 GCA_043740245.1 Acidobacteriota bacterium
AAGTTTGATTGGGCATTTGAAGTGGATTCCTTTCAAACCCAGTCTAACATTGTGTTTCAAAGAACAGGATGGAGAACTTTAGGAAAGCTCCACTAGTGCAGCGCTCCTCAGCGATTGAATCGGGCGGTTGTTTGTTTAGAAATTGAACCGCGCCACAATCTGAATCAAGCGCCCGCCCGGGTCTTGCGTGTTCGACGAATCGGTGTAAGCCGACGTCACCTGACCGAAGAGGGCGTTGGAGAAGTTCGTCATATTCGTATTGGCGAAGAAGTTGATGTTGTTGAAAGCATTCAAAAATTCCCCGCGCAGTTCGAAGTTGGTGCCTTCAGTGATTTTGATCTTCTTCACCACGCTCAAATCAACGCGCGTGAATTTCGGCCCGGTGACAAAGGTGTTTTGCGGCGCGCACTGGCCGCTAAACACCTGCACGCAACTGCCGCCGCTGGCCGGCGCGAAGTAACGCCCCGTGGGCGCGCCAAGCGAACCGTAGCCGTTGGCCGCCGTGGCGCTCGTGTTGAAGGCTTTGATCGTGTTGTCAATGATGTCCTGCGGCAGATGATAGACAACCCCCTTCGCATCATCGAAGCGCAGCTTGAACAAATCCCTCAACTCAGTTTGCGTCATGCCGACCAGATTGACGTTGCCGAAGTCGAGGATTTGACCGCTCTGCACGCGCCCGGCGCCGTGGAATTCCCAGCCGCCGAGGACGCGGTCAAGCACGGGGCCGACCTTGCCCAGCAGCATGTGGCCGCGTCCGACAGGCAGTTCATAAATCCAATTGACTTTGAACGCATGGCGCAGCGTGTTCGAGTCGAGCGCGTTGATGCGCGCGGCGCGGAACGAGACGCGCTGCGAACTGAAGGCCTTGGCGAATTGGTAATTGCCTTGCACCAGCAGCCCTTTCGACAGACGGCGGCGTAATTCGATCTGCAAGCCGTCATAGCGCGTATAGCCGCCGTTGCCAGTGAAGTTCGCGCCGCCGCGCAGGTCCGGGTTGGTCAGCATGAAGTTCGCCGGCAAACCCGCGCGCGCGGCATTGGCGCGAAACGTCGCGCTGTTGTCCAACAGCCCGGTGTAGCTGGTCGTGGTGCTGCAACAGACGATGGGATTGTTCAACGCCAGCGCGGCGAGGAACGTCGTGTTGGCGAAGTTCGAATTGCCAGCCGCAGCCGTTGTCAAGTAGCTGGCTGGATCGCCCGCCCGCGTAGCTGCAAATCCTGCGAGGTAAGCCAGCGTGAGCGGCAACGGCGAGGTGCCCGCGCCAGTGTAGGCAAACGTATTGCCGCGGCTCGCCGCGATGTTGGCGCGCAAGTTGGCCTGCGCCAGTTTGAATTCGGCGAGCAAGCCGTTCTCGACGATGTTGTTCTCGACCGAGTTGAGGTTGTAGGTCGTCCACTGCCGCAAGAAGCGGTTGCCGACATAGCGCACCTCGAGGGCCGTGTCTTTGGTAAGCTCGCGCTGGATGCCAAAGGTCCAGGATTGGGTGTAAGGCGCCCTGATGTTGGGATCGAAGATATTGCCCGAGTTCGTGATCGCCCCGACAAACGGATAAGTCGGCGCAGCCGGGAACGAAGGCGCGCCGAGCCGGCTGGTTTCACGCAGCAGGAGCGGCAGCGTGCCCAGATTGCCAGTCGCAATATCACGATTGGTGGTCAGGGTCACGCCGGGATTGGCCGCCATGATGCCGCGCAACTCGCCAATGCCGCGGCGGCTGTAGGCCATCGAGTAACCGCCCCGGATCACGGTCGCGCCGCCATTGCCCGTCAGCCGTTTGAGCCAGCCGCTCGCCCTCGGCGACCAGGCGAAGCCGAAGCTGGGCGCGAAGTTTTTGTAGTCGGGGTTGTAGGCCTTGTCGCCGGCCTGGAACTGAATGAACGGCGTGACACGGCCCGCGAGTGTGCCCGGCTTGAAGAGATTGCCCGGCCCCGAGACGCCCCAGAGATCATTGAGCGTGGTGGTCGAATAGCTGCCGTTGAGCGGTGCGATGGAGCCTTCCAATTCCCAACGCAGGCCGTAATTGAGGGTCAGGTTGGGCCGCGCGCGCCAGGCATCCTGCGCAAAGAAGCCATACTCCTTTTGGCGGCTGCGTTCAAAGGCATTGCCCAGATATTTGTACTGGCCGGTTTTTTCATCCAGCCGCGCGTTGGCGTTGATGGCCGTGACGCGCCCGGTCAGCACGGCATACAGGCTTCTGGCGTTGGCTAAATCGGTCGCCGATGCGCCCTGTAGGTTCGTCGTGGTGAACATCGCATTGGCCGGGTCGCTCGTGTCCACGCCGAAGTTGATGGTCGGCACCAGCGTTTGCTGATTGAAGGTGAGCGTGACCCAGGTGAATCTGCCGCCGAAGCTCAAGGAGTGCGCGCCCCGCGTCCAGTTCAAGGTGTCGCCTACGTCACGAAACAAAGGATTGCGGCGGCTGGGCGCGCTGGTCGCCGTCGGATTGCTGATGGCGCTCGCCGCGCTGATGGCGAGGGCGAAGCCGCCCTGATTGGCGACCGCGCCGCTGAAGTCGGCGGCGCTGGCCGTCGGGTTGAAGCGCGAAGGGCCGCCCGAAAGGCCGCTGCGCACTTCGTTGACCAGCGTCGGCGACAAGGTTGAACGCAACGCCAATGAGCCGGTGTAGCGATCCGCCGGCTGGCTGCCCTGATTCGGGAAGCCGGGGAATTGCGGCTCGACGCCATTGAGGAAGTCCGGCCCGCCGCGGCCCATCAGGTAGCTCCAGGTCGCTTCCACGCGATGCTTGTCCGTGACATTCACGTCGAAGCGCACGGTGGGTTTTTTATTCCAACTCTTGCCGCTGGGGCCGTAGCTGAAACGTTGCAGGTTGGGATCGGTCAATTGCGCGATGCCGCCCACGCCGTTGGTCGCGCTGCGAATGTCGCCGAGCAGCTTGCCGACGATGGGATCAATCGTCGCGGTCTGGTTATTGGCCGCCGCCAGCGTGAGCAGGTTCACCTGCCGCACGCCCGCAGTCGTGTTGTATTGAAAAACGCCCGTCTGTGTCAGCGGATTGAGGATCGTGCGTTGCCGGCTGACCTGGCTGGGCTGGCGGAACTCTTCATAGTTGACGAAGAAAAACGCGCGATTGCGCCCGTTGAACAGCTTCGGAATCCAGATGGGGCCGCCCAGCCGTCCGCCGTATTGATTGAAGAGCACGCGGTCACGCGGCGCTTTGCCGGTATTTGGGTCCGCCGCGCGGTCACGGTTGTTGAACCAGTAATTGGAATTGAGCGCCGGGTTGCGATGATATTCGTAAAGGCTGCCGTGGTATGCATTGGTGCCGCCGCGCGTGATGAACTTGATCGAGACCGCGCCCTGCGCGGCTCCCTGCGCTTCGGGCGTGGCGGTGGAGATGGTGACTTCCTCAACCGAATCCAGACTCGGCGGGACGCGCGTGAAGAAGCCATCGGTCGTCTTGTTGAAGTTATCCTGAATGTTGATGCCATCGAGCGTGATGTCAATCGCGCTGGTCGGCAAACCGTTGATGGTGGAGTTGCGCGCTTGCCCCGGCGTGTTGACCCCAGGCAGCAAGGTGACGAAGTTGATCGGGTTGCGCGAAACCAGCGGCAGGTGCGCAATCTGATTGACGCTCAGCGTGGTGGTGATGTTGGCCGTCTGCGACTGCACGATCTCGCCGCCGCCCTGCACCACAACGGTTTCGCTGGCCGCCCCGAGTTCGAGCGCGACGTTGGCGGTGGCCGGAACGCCGGTGTCTATTTTGACCCCCTCCACGGTGCTGGATTTGAACCCCGTGGCAGCGATCGTGACCTTGTAGGTCCCGGAGTCGAGCGAGGGCACGGTGTAGGTGCCATTGCCGGCCGTCGCGGCTCTGAATTCAGCGCCCGTGGCGGCGTTTTTCACCGTGACAGTGGCGCCGGGTACGACCGCGCCATTCGGATCAGTGACAGTACCCGAGAGCGAGGCCGTCACTTGCCCGAAGGCCGTGAGACTGGTCAGCACGACAAAAGCGATGAGCGCGCATGCGCTGGTGATTCTACGTTTCATTGATGAGCTACCTCCGAAAGCTGCGATTGAAGGGAAAGCGAATGAGGTTGGGCACGGCCCAACTCCGCCAAAGCTAAAAAGATTGCTCAGCCGGTACGATGATGAATGAAGGACAGAGTCACGGCTCTTTGGTGAGAAGCCTCTGCTCTGCGTCAATGAATTTCGTTTGTGGTGCGTTAGCGCCTGGATGAATCAGTCTCCAGCAAAGGTAGCAATGGCGCGGATGATAGCCAGATTGCCGGATGACCGCAATGAAAGCGGGGAGCCACGCGGAAAAAATCTGCGTAGCTCCCCGGGGTGGTCTTCACGGTCGGGTGAACCGGAAGATTTTAGAAGTTGATGCGCCCGACGATTTGCACCAAGCGGCCACCCGGATCGTTCGTCGTCGAAGTGTCACGATACGCCTGCGTCACTTGTCCGAAGGTCGCGTTCGCAAAACCGCCAATTACATTCACGTCATTGCCAGGGTTGCCGACAATGAAGTTGATGTTGTTGAAGGCGTTCAGGAACTCCGCGCGGAATTCGAAGCTCACCCGTTCGGTGATCTTCGTGCGCTTGACGATGCTCAGGTCGTAACGGGCGAAATTCGGGCCGTACACCACCAGATTGGTCGTGCCGCATTGGCCGGTAAAAGTTTCAATGCAACCACGGCTGCTGGCCGGCGAGAAGTAACGGCCCGTCGGCGCGCCCAGCGTGCTGAAACCATCGGCGCTGGTGGCGCTGACGTTGAAGGCACGGCGGGTGTTGTCAATGATGTCTTGCGGCAGGAAGAAGGCAATCTTGCCGGCATCATCAAAGCGCATCTTCACCACTTTTTGCAGATCGGAGCGCGTCATCCCAACCATTTGCACATTGCCCAGATTGAACGGTGTGCCACTTTGCACGCGGGCCGCGCCGTGGAATTCCCAGCCACCAATGGCGCGATCCAGCACTTTGCCTGCGTTCCCGGCAATCAACTTGTTGCGCCCGAGCGGCAGTTCGTAAATCCAGTTGACCTTGAACGCATGCGACACCGCAAACGGCGAGATGGTCTTGCTCAACCCGAGATTGCGTAACGTGGAGGGTTGCCCCGAAACTGACCCACTGCTGGCAAAGGCGTTGGTGAAGGCGCGCGACAAGGTGTAGTTGCCCTGCACCAACAGCCCTTTTGACAGACGCCGCCGCAATTCGACTTGCAACGAGTCGTACCAGGTGCGGCCATTGTTCTCGATGGAGAAGGCGCCGCCCAATTTGCCCGGATTGGCAAGGAAGAAATTGGCGGGGTACAGCGGCGTATTGTTAACCAATGTAAGACCGTTGTTGCGGAAAGTCCCATTTGTGATGAACTGATTTGCGAAGGTGAAAGGCGCGGGGTTGTTCGTCGCCAACGTATTGTAGAAAGTTGCGTTGGTAAAGTTGGACGAAGTGTAGCGGGTCGCATCGCCAGCCGCTGAACCAGGGAGGCCGCTGAAGAACGCCAACATAATCGGCAGTGGCGAAGTTCCCGTGCCCGCCCCGAAATAGGCAAAGCTGTTCCGGCGGTTTGTCGCTCCAGCGTTGGCCGCGATATTGTTGGCCGCGAAATTGGCTTGCGCCAGCTTGAATTCGTTCAGGAAACCGTTCTCAGCGATATTGATCTCGTTGAGATTGTATTGCTGCCACAGCTTGACGCCGCGATTGCCGACGTAGCGGGCTTCGATCACGGTGTCTTTGGTCAACTCGCGCTGAATGCCAAAGCTCCAGGATTGCACATAGCCCAAGGCCAGATTCGGATTGAAAGCATTCGCCGAATCGGTGATCGCGCCCGTGTTCGGATAAACCGGTTTGGTTTGGAACGAAGGCGGGCCAAGCCGGCTCTTGTCGCGGAAGAGCAGCGGCAAGGTGCCCAGATTGTTCAGCGTCAAATTGCGCGCCGCCGTGATCGAAAGGCCAGGATTGCTGGCATAAATGCTGGTGAAGACACCCAGCCCTTCGCGGTTGTAGGCAATCGAATAGCCGCCGCGCAAGACCGTTTGACCGCCACTACCAGCAAGTTTCTTCAAGAAACCATTCTCGAACTTCGGCGTCCAGGCAAAGCCCAGACTGGGCGCGAAATTGGTGTAATCGGTGTTGTAAGAACTCGTGCCGGCTGTGTATTGCGTGAACTGCGTCTCTTTGCCGCTCGTCGTTCCCGGCTTGAAAAGATTGCCCGAGCCCGAAACGCCGAACAATTCGTCAAAGGTGGTTTGCGAATAGACATTGGTTTTTGACGCAAACGGACGTTGGACTTCCCAACGCACACCATAATTGAGCGTCAGGTTTTGTTTGGCGCGCCAGGCATCCTGGGCAAAAAAGCCGAATTCGCGTTGACGCGCCCGTTGCACGTTTTCACCGAAATAGGTGTATTCGAGCGTCTTCTCATTCAAGATCGCCGAGCCGCTGACCGCCGTGATGCGGCCTGTCAGCGTTGCGTAAATGCCACGCGCGTTCGCCAGATCGGTCGTCGAAGCGCCAGGGAAATACGTTGTCGTAAACATCCCGTTGGCTGGGTCAGTGGTATCCACCCCCAACGTCAACGTCGGGACAGCCGTTTGCGACCAACTCCACAGATTGATGTTGCTGAAGGTGCCGCCAAAGGTCATCGAGTGCGCGCCTTTCGTCCAGTTCAGCGTGTCGGTAAATTGCTGAACGGGCGCGTTGCGGCGGCTGGGCCCGGTCGAAACGGTGGCGGAAGTGATGCCCGCCGCGGCGATGTTGATGTTAAAACCATCCTGATTCGCCAGCGGGCCGGTGAATTGGCCCTTATTGACGTTCGGGAAGAAGAGCACGGTGCCGCCCTGTAAGCCAAACCGCGCTTCATTGACGAGGGTCGGCGTCAAGGTTGAACGGAGCGCCGTCGCATTGGAGAAGCGGTTCGAGCCCTGGAAGCCATTGTTCGGGAAATTCGGGAAAGCCGGATCGGTGCTGTTCAGGAAGTCCACCTTGCCGGTGAAGAGTTGATAGTTCCAGGTGTTTTCCAGCTTGTGTTTGCTGGTCAGATTGAAATCGAAACGGACGGTCGGGAAATAGCGGGTCTGGCCGCCGGTATTGGTGAAGCTGAAACGCTCCAGATTCGGATCAGTCAACCCTTGCACACCGCCCGTGGTCTTGCTGGTATCGCGAATATCTTGCAGCAATTTGGCAATCGTCGGATCCGGCGTAGTTGTACAACCAGGGCAACCGCCAGGCGTAGCTGCGGTATAACGCGCTGCAACGTCGTACAAGTTTACGCCCGTGGTGTTGGTGCCATACTTGAAGATGCCACTGCGCGCGGATTCCGCCAGAATGGTGCGTTGGCGCGAGGCCTGTTCCGGCAGACGATACTCTTCGTAATTGACGAAGAAGAACGCTTTGTCTTTGCCGTTGAAAATCTTGGGCACCCAGATGGGGCCGCCGAAGCGTCCGCCGAATTGATTGAGAATGATGAAATCGCGTGGCGCGGTCGTGAAGCCCGGCTTCGGTGTCAAGTCGCGGTTGTTGAACCAATAGTTGGCGTTCAGGATTGGATTGCGATGATATTCGTAAATGCTCCCCGTGTATTTGTTGCTGCCAGAGCGCGTGACGAACTTGATCTGCACCGCGCCTTCGCCAGAACTTTCAGCGCCGGGCGTGGCGGTTGAAACGGTGACTTCATCAATGGCATCAAGGCGCGGACGCACATAGGTGAAAAAGCCATCGGAAGATTTGCCGAGATTGTCTTGCACATTGACACCGTCAATCGTGATGTTGAGCGCGCCCTTGGGAAGTCCGTTGATGGTCGAAGTACGCGGACGGCCCGGTGTATTCGTGCCGGGCATCAGCAACACCAAGTCCAGCGCATCGCGCGAGGTCAAAGGAGTTTCGGTGATCTGGCGTCCGGTCAGAGTTGTGCCGACAGTGGCGGATTGCGTCTGCAACACTTCGCCGCCGCCTTGAATGACAACCGATTCGGTAGCCGCGCCGACTTCCAGCGTAGCGTTGACGGTGGCAGGTGTGGCCGTGTCAACCTTGACATCTTGCACCACAGTCTTTTTGAAACCCTGCGCTTCGATGGTGACGATATAAACGCCCGTGGCCACGGCCGGGACGGTAAAGCTGCCGTTGCTGGCAGTAGTGGCTCTGAGTTCTAGCCCGGTGGCGGCATTCTTTACCACAACACGCGCGCCGCTAATGACGGCGCCGTTCGGGTCTGTAATCGTGCCGGTAATCGGCGCGGTCGAACTGACCTGCCCAAAGACGGACAAGCAGCAAAGCAGCGTGGCGATTAAACCGCCAGCGAATTTAGTGTAAAAGTTTTTCATTGGTACAGCCTCCTGATGGTGAAGGGTTCAAATTCAGCCCAGCCGGTT
>JAYUCP010000565.1:0-20830 GCA_043740245.1 Acidobacteriota bacterium
AAAGGTGTATTCATCCTTCACGGCCAGCTTCGCCTGGTTGCGAATCTCTTCCGACACGGTCTGGTCGAAGTTCGTCTGGTTGAGCAACGTCTTTTCGTAAGTCTGGTTGTCAATGTGATGATGCAGCACGTCTTTCGTCCAGCCGAACTTGCGCGTGAAGCGGATGTAAAATTCGCGCTGAAGGTCGTCCTTGCATCGCTCGAAAATGATGAGGTTGTGTGACCAGCCAATTTCTCGCACCAATGGTGCGAGTTTTTCCTGCTGTGCATAGGTCTCGTAAAACAGCTTCATTCGCCACAAATTGGAAGCCGAGAAGCCGCTAATGCCGGGGAAGTCAGTGCGCAAATCGGCGGCCAGTTTTTCAACCACCGATTTGCCCCACGTTGCTCCTTGCTGCCGTTCGACAATCAACTTGCCGATGTCCCAATAGAGCGCGATCAATTCCTGGTTGACCGCACGCAACGCTGCGTACTGCGCCGCGCGAATGCGCTCTTTGACCTCCGCCAGCAGCGTGGCGTATTCGTTCAGCAGCAATTTGGGTTGGCTGCGTCGTTTCGGTTTCATTTTGGTTTCACCTCCGCCATCCAGTTCAGAATCACGCTGACCGGCGTCGCGTTCGCCTCGCCCACCATTGTTCCGATCAGGAAGCGCTGCCCGTCCGCCGTCACGTCGTATTCAATCCCCGACTGAAGCAGCCCAGTCAGCATGCGCGTTTTGAATAAGGCTTTGGGCGTCTCGAACTCAAACGTAGCGCCGCTCGGCTTCAAGGCGACGGCCATCATCTGCCCGTCGGCGGCGACGTAAAACAGTTCCCGCCCGTCGCGCCGGAAGCGCGGGTGTTTGCCGCCGTTGGTCGAGATGCGCTTTTTATCGCCGCCCAGCTTGCCCTCAGCGGTGAACGGTTGCACATAGACTTCATAGTTGCCCGATTCATCCGAGGCGTAAGCTAGCCAGTGCCCGTCCGGCGAGAGTTGCGCCTGGTATTCGTCAAATTCGGAGTTGAGGAGCGGATGCGGTTGGCGGTCGCCGAAGAGCGGCAGCGCCCAGACATCACGGCGTGTCTTCTCGGCACTCAGATTGTAGATAATGAACCGCCCATCCTGTGACCAGTCAGTTGGGGCGCAGTCTCCCACTTTCAGCAACAACTCTTCCGTTCCCTCGCCGCTCGCGGCTTTTCGATAAAGTCCTCTCACTCCCCTGACTGATTCGAAGACCACCCGGCTGCCATCTGGCGACCAGATTGGAAGCCCATCAATTCCGGGATCAGAGGTCAGCCGTATTTCAGACTTGCGCGCCAAATCAATCACCCAGATGTCCGCATTTCGAGTCTGCGGGTCAGTGCGAGATATGGCTACTCGCTTTCCGTCTAGCGCCAGACGCGGAGCTTGCCCAGCCGTCACCTTAATCGGCGGGCCAACTTTGTCGCCCTGTTTTCCCGCGCGGTCAAACCAGACAAGCTGATAGTCGCGTAGCCGGGCACCCTGCCAGATCAGCACGCCATTCTCAGAGACGGAAAAGGGAACGCCGATAATGATGGCAACGTCAGTCGGTCGCGTGATAGGAATCGCATCGCCCTTCAACTCCAGATGCTCGGCGTCGAACGATTGCGCCAATAGCGCCCCATTGCGCACAAAGAGCAACCAACTGGGCGGCGCAAACAAGGCGGGCGCGGCATCAGTCAGCAATTGCTTCACTTCTTTGGAATCGAGCGATCCGGCGAAGACTTTCTGCCCTTCCCTTCCACTCACTCGGTAGAGGAAGTGGCGGCCATCCGGCAGGAAGCACGGGTATCGGTGATCGTCTTCCCGGCGCGCTGGATCAAGGCTGGTCACAGGCGTTGGCTCACCGCCCGTGGCCGGAATCTGGAACAAACCTCCGCCACTGCTTGGCGAAAAGAGGATCACGTCTGCACGGCTCCACGTCCCGCCCCGAAGGAAAGCAGCGTCACAGAGCGTCTGCGGACGCCCACCCGCTAACTCAATCCGCTTCAGCTTCCCCTGTGAACCGAAGCCAAGCGAGCGGCTGTCCGGCGACCAGAAGGGTTCGAGCGCATCGTCTGTGCCGGGCAGCGGTTGCGCTTCCATCGAATCAATCGGGCGCACCCAGAGCTTTCGTTTGCCATCCGCCGACCGTCCCGTAAACACCAGCTTCTGTCCATCCGGCGAGACGATCACGTAGTCATACAGCCCATTGTCAAACGCCAGATTCTCCGGCGGCGCAAAGGCCAGCCGCACGGCACGCGTGTCTGCTGCGGAACGATTGAAATACGCCACGCCCAATGCCAGCGCCAACACACCCGCGACAATCCATGCAATGCGCTCACGCCAACCACCGCGCTTTGCCAACGTTGTATCCAACGCCTGCGCCGCCTCGGTCAGCTTCGCGCCGGATGAGCTGGTGGGAGTTGCAACCGCTTCGAGCGCGAAGCCCAGATCGTGCGCTGAATGGAAGCGATGTTCCGGCTTCTTCTCCAAACAGCGCCGCACGATTTTCTCCAACCCCGGCGCGATCTTCACGCCTGACGCGGCAAGCTCCGGCGCTTCTTCCTTCAGAATCGCGCTCATCACGTCGGCCACGGATTCGCCCGTGAAGGCGCGCCGGCCGCTCAGCATCTCGTAGAGAATCATGCCGAAGCTGAAAATGTCGGCGCGCTGATCGGCCTCCTGCCCGCGCACCTGCTCTGGCGCCATATAGCCGACCGTCCCCAGCACCGTGCCGGGATCGGTGATCTTCTTTTGCGTGGCGGCCTGCGAATCAACCGGCGCGTTGCGTGGCGGGCGCAGCTTCGCCAAACCGAAGTCCAGAATCTTGACCCGGTCGTCATTGGTGACGAATAAGTTTTCCGGTTTCAAATCACGATGCACGATGCCTTTGGCGTGCGCGGCGGCCAGACCGCTGGCAATCTGCTGCGCATACTCGAGCGCCTGGCGCGGCGCGATTGCGCCTTGCTCGAGTTGCGCGCGCAGTTCTTCGCCTTCCAGCAATTCGGCGACGATGAACGGCGCGCCCTCGTAATGGCCGATGTCGTAGATCGTCAGAATGTTCGGGTGATTGAGCGCCGAGGTCGCGTGTGCTTCCTGCTCGAAGCGGCGCAAGCGGTCGGGGTCTTGGGCGAATGAAGCAGGCAGGATTTTGATGGCGACTGCGCGGTCGAGCCGTGTGTCGCGCGCGCGATAGACCTCGCCCATCCCGCCCGCGCCGAGCGGGGCAAAGACCTCGTAATGGCCCAGGCGTGTGCCGGTGGCAATGGACATATCGAGCAAGCTCCTGTGTTGGGATGGCGCGCAGTCTAGCATCGCTGGCGGTGGGGCGAAAGACGGACGAGTTGGCGCGCCCTTTTTGGAGTGCGGCGGCTCGACGCCGCTTTTCGTTCGCGGCTCGAAATTTTCGCTGCAAAGCGCGCGGTCAAAGGCAAAAGCAAAAGCGGCGTCGAGCCGCCGCACCCCATAAGTCGGCCCGCTTCAGCTTGTGCGCCTGGGCAAGCGCGTCTATGATGCGGGTCTCACAAACACATCAAAGGAGAAACCCACTATGAAACGCAGCGCGGTTCTATTCGCCCTTTTGCTGACCGGCGTAATCTCGTTGCTGGCCACGCAGCAACAACCACAGGCTCCGGCGGCGCTGGACATCCAAAAGGTCAAAGAGAATCTGTATATGATCGGCGGCAACGGCGGCAATACGGCGGCCTTCATCACCGAAAAGGGCGTGGTGGTGGTTGACACCAAGAATCCCAACAACGGCCCCGGCATTCTGGACAAGATCAAATCCGTCACGCCCAAACCGGTGCTGATGGTGATCAACACGCATACGCACGGCGACCACGTCGGCAGCAACAGCGCCTTCACCGGCGCGGTCGAATTCGTCGCACAGGAAAACACCAAGACGAATATGACCAAGATGCCCGCATTCCAAAGCGAAGAGGGCAAGAAGTTTCTGCCCGGCAAAACCTTCAAGGACAAAGTCAGCCTGTTGAAAGGCAAAGACAAAATTGATCTTTACTACTTCGGCCCCGGCCACACGAGCGGCGATGCGCTGGTCGTCTTCCCCGCCTTGAAAACCATGCACAGCGGCGACCTCTTCGCGGGCAAGAACACGCCGCTCATTGACACCAACAACGGCGGCAGCGGCGTCGAATATCCCAAGACGCTGGCGAAAGCGGCGGCGGGCATCAAGAGCGTTGAAACCATTATCGCCGGGCATACACCAACACCGCTGACCTGGAACGATTTCAAAGAGTACGGCGATTTCATGCGCGAGTTGGTGGAGGCGATCACCAAAGCCAAACAGGCGGGCAAGACCGCCGATCAGGCTGCCGCTGAAATCAAGCTACCTGAAAAATTCAAGGGCTACGGCCTGCGTAGCTTGAAGGCCAATATCACCGCTGTCTATGGCGAGTTGAAATAGTGCCGTGGTCATCCCAAACCCATTCCGGCTGGCGTTGCTGCTGATGTTGGCAACGCCAGCCTTCGCCCATCCCGCACCCTACAGTTATCTTGATCTGCGCTTCGGCCAAAGCGCCATCGAAGCCACGCTGACCGCGCACACGCTCGATCTCGACAGTGAATTGAAGAACGTACCAAGGGAGCCAGCGCTCGATTCGGCTTGGCCTGTCCCACAGCAGGAAGCGCTGTTGAATTGGGTGCGCACGCATCTATCGTTGCGCGCGGATGGTCAAACGCTCATACCGGAATTGCTGCGCGTAGAGCCGCTGCCAGAACGTCAGGCATTGGCCCTGCACCTGCGCTGGCTCTCGCCCGCACCGCCTGGCTTACTCAGAATTCAATGCGCGCTCTTCCCCTACGACGCGCAACATCAGACGTTCTTGAACGTGTATGAAGCCGAAGTGCTGGCGCGGCAGGAAGTCTTCAATCAAAACCGCGCGGCGCTCGAGCACTTCACCGGTTCGCGGCAAGGCACGCTGGCCGCGTTCAAAAGTTTTCTCAGCAATGGCGTCTATCACATCTTCACTGGGCCGGATCACATTTTGTTTTTGATTGGGCTGTTGTTGTTGGGCGGCAGCCTACGCCGATTGCTCATCATCGTGACGGCGTTCACCGTGGCGCATAGCCTGACGCTTTCGCTGGGGGCGCTGAAGGTAGTCAATCCTCCAACACGAATCATCGAGGCGGCCATTGCCTTGAGCATCGTTTACGTCGGCATAGACAACTTGATGGTCGGGGCGGCGGGGCGCGATGTGCGTGCGTGGATTGCCTGCTTTTTCGGCCTGGCGCACGGCTTCGGCTTCGCCAATGTTTTGCAGGGATTCGGCCTCCCGAGCGGAGCCTTGGGCTGGTCGCTGGCTGCGTTCAATCTTGGCGTCGAGCTTGGACAGGTCTGTCTCGTCGTGGTCGTGGCCTCACTGTTGGCGTCAATGCGTCAACGCTACCCAGCGCTGAATAAGCGTGTGGTTGTCGTTGGTTCGCTGGGCGTGATCGTGGTTGGCAGTGATTGGTTTATTCAACGTGTCTTCTTCAGCGGGTAAATCGAAGCAGGCAAGCTCTGGATGATGCCGGCGGCAAAGCACTCTCCCTTCTCAACTCTTCATTCTCAACTCCTGGCAGTGGTCTGCTCACCGTCAGACTGCCCACTGCAAAGAGTTGAGAATTGCGAGTTGAGAATGGGGAGTGTGTGCAGCTTCGAGCATTCGCGTTTCCGCCGATCTGATTTAGACCTTTTCCCAACTCTTCGATTTTGCCGAACGCTCAATCGCATCCAGCACCTTTTGATTCCGCACGCCATCCTCAAAATTGGGTGTCGGCACTTTCTTATTCGCCACCGCCTGCAACAGGTCATACACGGTGTGCGTGAAGGTATGCTCGTAACCGAGGATGTGGCCCGGCGGCCACCAGCCCGCGACAAAGGGATGTTTCGCATCAGTCGCCAAAATGGTTTTGAACCCGCTGTTCGGGCCTTCCTCTTTGTACACCTCCAACTCGTTCATCCGTTCCAGGTCGAAGCTGAGGCTGCCCTTGCTGCCGTTGATCTCGAAGCGGTTGTAATTCTTGCGCCCGGTGGCAAAGCGCGAACCTTCGATGCTGCCGATGGCGCCGCTCTTGAATTTGACCAACGAGAGCGCGGCGTCATCCACATCAACCTTGCCCATCTGTTTTGGGTTGTCAGGCATGGGACGTTCTTTGATGAAGGTTTTGAGCAAGCCGGAAACTTCGGTGATTTCGCCCACCAGATAGCGCGCGAGGTCAATCGAGTGCGAAGCGATGTCGCCCAACGCGCCCGAACCAGCGACGGCTTTTTGCAAGCGCCAGACGCGCGGGAATTTCGGATCAACGATCCAGTCCTGCAAATAAGTGCCGCGATAATGGAAGATGTCGCCCAGTTCGCCGGCCTCGATCATCTGCTTGGCCAGCGCGACCGCCGGGATGCGGCGGTAGTTGTGGCAGAGCATGTGGATGATGCGGTTCTTTTTGGCCGCTGCCAGCACGGCTTCGGCCTCGGCCAGCGTGTTGGCCAGCGGCTTTTCGCAGAAGACGATCTTCTTCGCGTTGGCCGCCGCGATGGCTTGCGGCATGTGCGCGTCGCCGGGCGAACAGATGTCAATCAAATCAATGTCGGGCCGGTTGACGACCTCTTCCCACGAAGTCGCGTGTTCTGCCCAACCCAGTTTGCCGGCGGCGTCTTTGACCGCCGCCGCGTTGCGCCCGACGACGACTTTCATCACCGGTTCGACGGGACAGTCAAAAAAGCGCCCGACTTGCCGCCAGGCGTTGCTGTGCGCGCGGCCCATGAATTGGTAGCCGATCATGGCTACGTTGATCTTGCGTTTTGCCATAGTTGCCTTTCGCTTGTGCTTGGTTGTGATACTGCCGGAACGAGGGATTGCCAAATGGAGCGGCAGTTTAGGCGCTGACTGGAATTACGTCAAAGCCAACAGGATGCGCGGCGTGAGCACTGCCGGCAAGCGCAAACGCTTGAATGGTTCGGGTAGGGCGCGGGTCATGCGCTCAAAACGCGCTTGGATTTTGGTTTGGTTTTCATTGAAGTTGTTGAGCAGCCGGACATCACCGGTAAGCAAGGCTTCGATAAACGGCAACTGCCTAAGTTCATCCACGCCGAAATTGCAATACGCCAGCATCACGGCATCTTCCGGCGAAAACATATAGCTTCTCAGACGGCGCGCCCAGCGTCGCAGATAGCGGGCTTTTTGCAAGCGAAGCGTCGTGCTCAAAATATGCTCGGCGTACTGCGGCGGACGCAACGCAAGTACGTTCGCGGTTTCCTTCGTGATGTAATGCTGGCTCTGATCCGCCGCCAGGCGTGCGAAAACTTTGCGCGCTTCTCGCTGCGATGCGGTAGGAAGCGCGCCTTCCGCCAGACGGACTTGTGCTTCGTAATAACGCCGCACGACACCTTTATCAAGCAGCACGTTGGACAATGGAACGGCCACGTTCTTCCTCCTTGCGCCAGGACTAGCTCGTCTTCGTATGCGTCATCAGGCTCGTCATCCTCATCGCTGTCCAGCCATTCCGCCAGTTCTTCATTCCCTTGATTCCAGAGTGCGTCTTTTTCGGCTTCGCTGAGCGATTCATACCATTCGGCTTCTTGCTTCGCTTCGAGTTTCTGCGCCTCCGTCATCCCATCCCACCATTGCTGCAAATAGGCAGCACCGATGTCGTATACCAATAAGCCCTGTGCGGAGGTTGCCACACGCACTGCCTCGCCGGGACGGTAACCCAATTCGCGCACCATCTCTGTTGGAATTACAAGTTGTCCTTGCGCATCAACCATCAATGTTTCTATTTGGGTTGGCGCATCCACAAGCAAATTTTCCATCGCTGTTATCTCCTCTTCAGACTGCGCGCAGTCTAGCACCGCCTAGCCCAGCGCGCTATTCACCAGCCAAGCTGCAACCCAAACCGAAACGTCCGCCCCTCATTCAACGTGTTTGTAATCTGCCCGAAGTTCGGGTTCGCTAGTTCAAACCCCGGCTCGGCGAATTGCGCGTGATTGAACAGGTTGATGGATTCGGCGCGCAAGGTCAGCCGTACATCGCGCCGCCACGCCCAGGCGCGTGCCAGCGCCGCGTTCACGTTGGCGATGCCGCCTTTGCGAAAGACGTTGCGCCCCAGGTTGCCGCGCTCTTCCTGTGGTTGAATGAAGGCGAACGCGCGCCGTGGCAGCAACTGTTGCGCGGTGTCGGGGTGGCCGATGGTGCGGCCCAGGATCGTAGGATCGAGCAGGTTGGGCCGGTCGCCGCCGTTGCCGTCCACATTGCCGAAGCCGGGGCCGTCCGAACCGGATGAGATGTTGAACGGTGTGCCCGTTTTGACCAGCACGACGCTTGAGAGCTTCCAGCCATTCAACACGCGGGCGCCGAACCGGTGCGCCAGCGCGGGCAGCGCATAGCTCGTGCGCCACAACAGCGCGTGCGGCTGATCGAAGGCGCTCAGGCCCTTCATATCGCGGTGATTCTCGAATTCGGACTGGCTGCGGCCGGTGCGCGAATCGTTCTCGTTGGCGGTGTTGGTGTAGCTCGTGCCCAGATCAAGCGCCTTGCTGAACCAGTACGACGCATCCACCGCCAGCCCGTGCCAACCGGGCAAAATCAACGACACGCGCGCCGCGTCGAAGTAGCCGCGCGAGCCATTCACCACCGTGCGGATGTCGGCGAAATTGGGATTGGGCCGCCGGTCGTTGATCGTGGCCGTCGTGTAAGGCGCGCCGTGCGCCCGGTTCTGGTACCACATCACGAAGAGCTTCTGTGAACGGCTGCCGACGTAACCGAGTTGCAGCTTGAAGTGTTTGGACAGCTCCGGCTCCCAGCTCAGGTTGTATTGTTGCGCGTAGGGCACGACCAGATCGGGCGCGAGTTCATACAGCGTCGTGCGCCGCGTGGGTTGCGCGCCGCCCGCCGCCGTGCCAAACGGATTGACCAGATCGGGCGCGGTGACGACGACCTTGGCATTCTGCGGCGGACTGAAGCGTGCCTGCTGAAAGGTCACCGCAAAGATTTCGCCGTAATGCAACCCATACGCCGCGCGCAGCACGCCGTAACGTTTCGGCCAGCGATAGGCCAGCCCCAGGCTCGGCGCGAGATTGTTGCAATCGCAGGGATAGGGCAGCGTGTTGAGACGATTGACTTCGCGCGGCGTGGTGACGGGCTGATAGCGTAGGCCGTATTGCAGATTCAACCGCGGATTCACCCGCCAGTTGTCACCCGCGTAACCCAGCCAATCCCAATTGCGAAAGCCGCGGTGAATGTTGCCGGTCGCCAGTATGTATTGCGATGCTGTGCCCAGCCGCAGATTGGTGATCGCCGTGCGCGGGCGGCCTTGCGCGTCGAGGAAATCGTTATTGAACGAGAAGAAGCCGCGATGCACGTCGGTCTCGCTGCCATTCAGTTGTTTGCGCAGCACGGTGAAACCCGCCGTCCAGTTGTGCGCGCCGTCCGTGCGCCGCAACAGCCCGGCCGTGCGAATACTGTTTTGCGCGCGGTTGATCGGGATCGCCCCATCCGGCCCGATGAACGACAGTCCCGCCACCAGCACGAACGGTCCAACCGCGTCGCGCGCCGGTTCCAGCAACGAAGTTACGCGTTCATAACTCACGGTCAGATGGGTCAACAGCGCCGCGTCCCATTGCCGCGTCCAAACCAGGCGCGCCGTGTGCGATTTGGTGTCGGTGTTCGGATTCTGCCCTTTGACGAATTGAAAGGCGTCCACGTTTTGCGCGGTAAAAACGTATTGCAGCGCCAGTTGATCGCGCTTGTTCAATTGCTGATCCACGCGCAATTGGCCGCTGTGGCCGTTGATGAGTTGCGGCGAATTGGTATTGAGAAAGCGTTCGTTGATGTCGGTGCGATTGGGCAGTTCGGCCGGATAAGCGTTCAGGAACTTCGCCACCAACGCGCGCGTCGCCGGGTCAAGCGCCAGCGGCGTGCGTTCGTCCGGGCGCGGCACCAGCGCGTTGCCGTTGACGACGCCGCGAATCTTGTCCTGGCCGCCTTCGGCAAACAGCTTGGCATTGCGCCACAGCGGCGCGCCCAGCGTGAAGCCGTAATCATTCTCGCGCGCCGGTTTGACGCCACCCACCTGAAAGAAGGCGCGCGCGCTCAGGGCGCTGTTCTGATGCAGCCAGTGCAACGCGCCGTGCGTCCCGCCGTCTAGCTTGCCGGGAATCGTCAGCGCGGCGCGCGGCGCGTTGCCGAACTCCGCGCCGAAGTAGCTGTTGCTCACCGTGAATTCGCTGACGATGGTGGCGGTCGTGCCCAGGCGAATGTTCAATTCTTTGAGCGCGCCGTTGTCCACCAGATTGAATTGCACGTTCTCATTGCGGCGGCTTTCGCCCGCGGCGGCGTCGGTCTGGCCCAGCAAATTCAGTTCAACGCGCTTGCCCGTCTCGCCGGTTTTGCTTTCAGGCTCGCCGCTGTTGCCGGTTTCTTTGCCAGCGGCTTTGCCGGGTTTGTTGTTTGGCGGTGGGCCTTGCGCGTAAAGCTGCACGGCCAGCGCTAGCAGTATGCACAGCAGCCACTGCATGCTTGCAGAAGATTGTTGTTTCATGTTTTACCAGTGCGAGAATCAGTGAGGCAGTACGGCTGAATCAAATCTTGAAACCTTGCCTGCGCGCCTGCACCGCGTCCATACTGTCACCGAAAACGCAAAAAGCTGTCAACCTGAGAGCGCACGCGAGCCGCGAGTGCTCCAAGCCCATATCAATATGCGACCAATCATGTCACTGCTCGACACCAGCGCCGAAAGCTATCGCGCCAACTACGCCGCCAACAGCGCCAGCGTCGAACGCCTGCGGCAAGAGCTACGCCAATCCACGCGCGGCGGCGGCGAACAATACAACCAGCGCCACTTGAAACGCGGCAAGCTGTTGCCGCGCGAACGCATTGAGATGCTGTTGGATGAAGGTTCTTATTTTCTGGAGATCGCGCCACTGGCGGGGCACGGGATGGAAAATGAATTTGTCGGCGCGGGCGTCGTCGGCGGCGTTGGCCTGATCGAAGGCCGCCAGTGTCTCATCAGCGCCAACGAAGCCACCGTCAAAGGCGGCGCGGTCAGCGAAATCGGCCAGCGCAAAAACGCGCGGCTGGCCGAGATCGTCGCCACCAATCACCTGCCTTCAATTTCATTGGTCGAATCCGCCGGCGCGGACTTGCCGGTGCAGCACAAAATCTTCGTGCCCGGCGGCGCGGGCTTCAAAGAAATCACGCGCCGGTCAAAGAAGCGCATCCCTTCGATCTCCATCGTCTTCGGCAATTCGACTGCGGGCGGCGCTTATTTGCCGGGCATGTCCGATTACGTCGTGATGGTGAAAAAGCAGGCGCAGGTCTTTCTGGGCGGCCCGCCGCTCGTCAAGATGGCGACCGGCGAAATCGTGGACGAAGAGACGCTGGGCGGCGCCGAAATGCATTCCAAACTATCAGGCCTGTCGGATTATTTGGCCGAAGACGAACTCGACGGTTTGCGCCTCGCGCGCGAAATCGTCAGCCACCTTGCGCCGAACCCGCAGCCGCAACGCCGTCCGGTTGAAGCACCGCTTTATCCCGCCGATGAATTGCTGGGTATCGCTTCGGCGGATGTGCGTGTGCCTTTCGATGTGCGCGAAGTGATCGCGCGGCTGGTGGACGGTTCGCGCTTCGAGGAATTCAAAGCGCGTTATGGCGCGACGCTGGTGACGGGCTTCGCCTACCTGCACGGCTTTCCCCTCGGCATTCTCGGCAACAACGGCGTGCTGCTTTCCGAATCCGCCAATAAGGGCGCGCAGTTCATTCAACTCTGCAACCAGCAAAACATCCCGCTGCTCTTTCTGCAAAACATCACCGGCTTCATGGTCGGGCGCAGCTACGAGGAACAAGGCATCATCCGCAACGGCGCGAAGCTCATCAACGCCGTCTCCAATTCGACCGTGCCCGCGTTGACGGTGATGATCGGCAGTTCGTATGGCGCGGGCAATTACGCGATGTGCGGGCGGGCATACGATCCGCGCTTTGTGTTCACCTGGCCCAACCATCGCATCGCCGTGATGGGTGGCCAGCAACTGGCGGGCGTGATGGACATCATCAAACGCGATGCGGCCGCGCGTTCAGGCCAGCCGATTGACGAAGCCAAACAGGCGTTGGCGAAGAAGCTGTTGGCAGAACAGATCGAGAAAGAATCCGATCCGTATTTTGCGACCGCGCGGTTGTGGGATGATGGGATCATTGATCCGCGCGAGACACGGACAGTGTTGGCGATTGCGTTGCTGGCGGCGCATCAGCGGCCGTTTGAAGGGACGATGGAGTGGGGAGTGTTTCGACATTAGCCAACTCAGAATTTGCTGGCCAGGAGTCAGGAATCAGGAGTCAGGATTCAGTTGATGAAAGGAGTTGTGATGGTCATTCAATCTTATCGTGCTTTGAAAGTCTGGCAGAAGGCGATGGAATTAGTCGTTGCCTGTTACGAGTTCACCAAGCGTTTGCCCGAAACAGAAGTGTTTGGGTTGACCAGCGATATTCGTCGCCGGGTGCGACAGATTCCCTCTGCCATTGCCGATGGACACGGACGCGGCAACACGAGCGAGTATTTGTCACGGTTGCCGTTTGCGCACGGCACGCTGATGGCGCTGGAAACCGATTTGCTCACGGTCAATCAGCTTGGCTTTCTGCCGCTGTCAGAGGTTGAGCCGCTGCTGCAACAACGCGCGGAGCTTGGCAAGATGTTGCATGGCTTGATGAGAAGCTTACGCAGCGGCAGACCTGATTCCTGATTTCCGGCTCCTGACTCCTGGCACTGAAAAACCGGAATTTGTACTTTCAACTGAGGTACTACGAATGAACCGCCTTACACAATTCATCTCGCTGTTCGTCGCTGCGCTGATCCTCTACTTATTCCTTTGGCCCGTGCCGATTGATCCCATCGTCTGGACACCATCACTCGATCCCGGCTTGACCGGGCCGTATGCGCAAAGCACTACGCTGCCCGGCCTGACGAAGCTGCTCACAGACACGGGCCTGGGACCGGAAGATGTCACGCGCGCTGCCAACGGATTCTTTTACACCGGCCTGCAAGATGGCCGCATCCAGCGCTTCCCCGCTGAAGGCAATACCAGCGAATTATTCGTCAACACAGGCGGGCGTCCGCTGGGCATGCAATTCGATGCGCAGGGCAATTTGATCGTCGCCGATGCGTTCAAGGGACTGCTGTCTATTGCGCCGGATGGCAACATCATCGTGTTGGTAGACAGCATCAATGGCCAGCGCATGCTCTTCCCCGACGATCTGGACATCGCGGCGGACGGGACAATCTGGTTCACCGACGCCTCGCAACGCTTCGATCAACATCACTGGCTCAACGATTTCTGGGAAGCCCGGCCCACCGGACGTTTGCTCAGCTACGACCCGCAAACCAAACAGACGACCGTGCGTATCAGCGACCTGCGCTTTGCCAATGGCGTAGCCCTCGGCCCCGATGACGCCTTCGTGTTGGTCAATGAAACCATCGCCGCGCGCATCTGGCGGCTCTGGCTGAAAGGCCCCAAAGCCGGGCAGCGCGAAATCTTCCGCGACAGCCTGCCCGGCTATCCAGACAATCTTTCGTATAACAAAAACGGCACCTTCTGGGTCGCCCTGCCCGCCCCGCGCAGCGCCCCGCTCGAAGGCCTGGCGGGCCACCCTTTCCTGCGCAAGCTGCTCTTCCGCCTGCCTGAACGCTGGGTGCAAATCCAACCGCCGCCGGTCGCGTGGGTGCTGGGCTTGGATGAACAGGGCCAGGTGCGCCACAGCTTGCGCGACACCTCGGGCGCGTATGCCAGCGTGACCAGCGCCAACGAATTCGGCGGGCATTTGTATCTGGGCAGCATTTTGATGAAGGCGGTTGGCCGCGTGCAGGTGCCCTGACAGGCGTGGCTTATTTGGAGCACTCTGGCATAATCCCCGCGTGATGATGGATAGACTGGAACAATATCGAACCTTCATCGAGCAAGCCCTAACCCAACGTGTCAACGACCTGAAAGACTTCCCCATGCTGCATGACAAGACGGTGTTTGACCGCCGCACCGACAGCTACTTGCTGCTGCGCGAAGGCTGGGACAAGTCGCGGCGCATCCACGGGATCATCGTTCATCTGGAACTCCGTGACGGCAAAATCTGGGTGCAGGAAGATTGGACGGAACACGGTGTGGCTGCCGATTTGGAAGAGGCGGGCGTGCCAAAGAACGACATCGTGCTGGGCTTTCAACCGCCAGAGGTGCGGCCATACACAGAATACGCCGCCGCCTGACGGCCAACGCCATGCAGAGGTATCCTCAAACTCAGAAAGAGAAATTGAATGCCGCAAAAGGAAAAACAATTCGTTGATTACAAAAGCGAAGGGGCAGCCTGGGTCACCTTGTCCACAGGTGAGTATTACCCGGACATTCTGGTTCACGCTTGTGAACTCTATAAGCCGGTTTTGGTGCTGTTCGGCCACTTGCTGCAAGGCGCGCATTCGTCAACGGATTTGTTTCTGGCCCTTGCCGCAGTCAAAGAACAATGGATGCGGATTCAGCTTTCACGAGTGTTTCGCAAATACGTCAGTCCCGAAACGCCGGTCGAGATGTTGAAGAAAAAATCTGCTGCCGCCAAGATTTGCGTGGAATTCGGCGGCGGGTTTCGCAAGATCGTTGAGGTGCAAAAAGCGTTTCTGAGCCGCCCTTTACCGGATGAAGCATTATGCGCAATCTTGTGGGAATACAAAGATCGTGGAAAGAAAGGCTATGACCTGACGGAACGGCTCTTTGGCATTTTCCGCGAAACGCTGCCGGAATTCAGCGTGATTGGCCCGGAACGCGCAGGCAAAGATGTGCTGCTAGGCGACCTCTTCCCTGGCTATCCGAAACCTGGCCGCCCGGTTGATTTTGTGATCTCTCAGACCGGGCAAGTCATGGCAATTGGCTTGGCACGTTACGACTCCGACCGCGGCGGCGCGCAAGAGGACGACCGCACCGGGCAATATCGCGATTGCGCGCAGGAAATTCTCAACTACGCCAAACGGCGTAAGCTGAATCTCAAAGTGATCTTCGTCAACGATGGCCCAGGCTTGCTACTCGGCTCAATGTGGAACGATTACGCACAGCTTGAGGCAGCTTGGCCCGGCAAGGTAAAAGTGGCGACGCTCAGAATGGTAGCGGAGCGCATTACTCCGAAGTGGTTGAAAACCTAATATGGCAACAGGAACACCAAAAACGAGTCAGATACGCGCGACAAGTCCGGTTCGGCTCGACTATCCCGGCAAAAAGAGCGCCGCTGAAATCCTGACTTTTCCGGCCACAACACTGGTTGCAATGAACGCGGGCTTGCCGCCAAACAATCGCCTGATTTTCGGGGACAACCTCGGCACCCTGGCCGCTTTGGGCCAAGACAAAAGCATCGCGGGCAAAGTGCGTCTCGTATACATTGATCCGCCTTATGCCACGCAATCGGCTTTTCATTCACGGCAACTCGCGCCTGCTTATGAAGACACGCTGGCCGGGGCGGGGTTCATCGAGTTTTTACGTGAGCGGCTCGTCTGGCTGCATCACTTGTTAGCTGATGACGGCTCGTTGTACTTGCATCTCGACGAACGGATGGCCTTTCATTTCCGCATTGTGTTGGATGAGATTTTCGGGGCTGGGCAATACCGCAACTGCATCACGCGCAAGAAATGCAATCCCAAAAACTATACGCGTAATACCTACGGCAATGTCGCCGACTACATTTTGTTTTATACCAAGTCGGACAGCTATGTCTGGAATCGCCCAGTCGAGCCGTGGACAGATGCGCGCGCGGCGAAAGAGTATCAATATGCGGAGCCGGAAACCGGGCGCCGCTACAAGAAAGTTCCAGTTCACGCGCCCGGCATGCGCAATGGCGAAACGGGAAAACCGTGGCGCGGGATATTGCCGCCGCCGGGTAAACACTGGCAATACACGCCCGCGACACTCGACGTAATGGACGCGCGCGGCGAAATCTATTGGTCGCCCACAGGCAACCCCCGCCGAAAAGTTTATCTGGACAACAGCGAAGGAGTTCCGTTGCAAGACATTTGGTTGGATCTGCGTGACGCGCATAACCAAAACATCCACATCACCGGCTATCCCACTGAAAAACCCGCCGAACTACTGCGACGCATCGTGCGGGCTTCTTCCAATCCTGGCGATCTGGTCTTGGATTGTTTTATCGGCTCGGGCACAACGCTCGCCGTAGCTTCCGAGTTGGAGCGCCGCTGGATAGGCGTGGATAACAGCCCCGAAGCTATCAAAACTACGCTGCGCCGGTTTTCTTCAGGCATGGAACCGATGGGGGATTTCGTGAGTGACCGAAACGGCCACCTTGAAAGCACACCTGATTTTCTACCGGGTTTCGAACCGCAGACTGAATTAACCAATAACGAGCATAACCCGATCACCGACTTCACGTTGTATTGCGAAAAGAATTTGAAGGCGACATTACAAAACCAATTGGAATAATTCACAGCCGGGCTGTATGCGATGGCTGGCCTCGCAAAGGTGCTTGACGAAAGGGGTCATTGATGAACTCAATACTGGAAGCCGAACAACTTCTCACCTCGCTGACCCGCGCTGAAAAGGCACAGGTGCTGGAATGGATTGTGCGCGATTTGGGCGATTACTATCCAGGCATTGAGAAGATGCCCGGCATCTGCGGCAATTCGGCGCGCATTGCTGGCACACGCATTCCGGTCTGGACGCTGGAACAATACCGCCATTTGGGAATGACCGAAGCAGAGATGTTGCGCGCTTACCCGACCTTGCGCGCTGAAGATTTGGCGAATGCCTGGGCCTACGTGCGGACGCATCGCGCCGAGATTGACGAGGACATCCGGCAAAACGAGACGGACGACGACGAGGCCTGACAATGGCACGGCTCTATTCCAACGAAAACTTTCCCTTGCCCGTCGTCGAAGAGTTGCGCCGTCTCGGTCACGATGTACTGACGGTTCAGGAGGCTGGCAACGCCAACCTCGAGATTCCTGATGACGAGGTCTTGGCATTTGCCGGCGCGGCAGGCCGCGCGATTTTGACGATCAATCGCCGCGACTTCATCCGCCTGCAGCGCCGCCAACCCCAGCACGCCGGCATCGTCGTATACACCGCCGACCTCGATTTTGTGCGCCAGGCACAACGCATTCATGCCACGCTTGCGGCAACGACTGCGCTTGCCAATCAACTCATTCGCGTCAATCGCCCGGCTAAGTGAACAGTCGCGCAAAGAGATTGTGGAAATGGACGGCGGGCGGTATCGTTTCGCCGTCGAATTATTCCGGTTGTGGATTTTGAAGAATCAGCTTCCGGCAACATTGCTGTGATGGGAGCGGCTGATCTTCCAACGCCTTGATCTGGCGCGTGAGTTGGTGCGGGCCGCTCACGCGGCGTACAGTCCGCAACTGAAAGGAGTCAAGATGTCATTACCACCTATTCAAGTCACCATGGAAGAAGTCACCGACCCGGCGGAGATCGCCGCCTTTCAGGCGCGTTGGGCGCAGGCACAGCGGAACTCCGACTGGTTGCAGGCGCACGCGCACGAGATTTACACGCAACAGCGCGGCAAATTCATCGCGGTGGCCGGCGAGGAATTGTTCGTCGGCGACACGCCCGAAGAGGTTCATAGCCTGGCGAGAGCGGCGCACCCGGAAGACCAGGGCAGCCTCAGTCGTTATATCTATCCGAAGAAGATGGCCAGAATTTATGCGAATCAACGGTGAATGGTTACTGTGCGACGACGGCGTTGTGCGGCCTGTAATTCGTGCCGAGTTGTTAGCTGGAGACGGCGTTTGGAAGGCCGTCGAATTCCTGGTGGACATCGGTGCTGACCGCACCGTCTTGAACGCGGATATGTTGCGCAAACTCGGTCTGCCACTGCTTGAGGCGGAAGAAGGCCTCAGTGGTTTGGGTGGCGGAACCGACTCCGTCGAAATCGAAACCAGGCTGCATCTGCCGCGCGAGACAGGAAGCCCTGTCGCTTTCAACAGCCGGTTTGCCGCCGTTACTGATCCGGCGGCGCTTGACCTCAGCGTGCTGGGCCGCGACCTCACCGATTTGTTCGCCGTGATCATTGACCGTCCCGGCGCTGTCGTTTGCCTGCTCAGCCAGCGACATCGTTATACGATCATTCAAGATTGAAGCCGAGCACCTTGTGCAGTTTCACCTTTCACCAATCAGGAGCCTCTTGATGAGTCAAGAAAAACGCTTCGGCTTGTCCGAAGCCGACCTTACCCCAATTGCAGGCGCGGCCACCGACGTCGCGCCGCTGGGCCGCCAGCACAAACCCGCGCACGAATTGACTGCTGACGAAGATATTGACGTGGCCGATTGGGAGCGCGTCGCGGCCCTCGATGAATTCAAACGGCTGGTCGCGGCCAAGCGCAAATTCATCATCCCGGCAACGGTCTTTTTCATCGTCTATTACTTCGCGCTGCCGGTGCTGGTGGGTTACGCGCCGGGGCTGATGAGCAAGCGCGTGCTGGGCGTAGTCAACATCGCCTACCTGTTTGCGCTCTCGCAATTTTTCATGGCCTGGCTGATCGCGGCGCTGTATGTGCGCGCGGCGGGCCGCTTCGATGCGATGGCGCAGAGCATCCGCAGTAAAGTGAAAGGGGAAAACTAGGCGATGAATGCTGCACTGTTGATGTTTCTGGTCTTCATTGCGATCACGCTGGTGATCACGTATTGGGCGGCGCGCAAGAATACCGGGTCGAACGCTTTTTTCGCCGCCGGGCGTTCGCTGAAGGCCTGGCAGAACGGCATCGCGGTGGCGGGCGATTATATGAGCGCGGCGTCGTTTTTGGGCATCGCCGGGATCATCGCCTTTCAGGGCTACGATGGGTTTATGTATTCGGTCGGCTGGCTGGTGGCCTATCTGACCGTGCTGTTGATCGTGGCGGAACCGTTGCGCAATGCGGGCAAATACACGATGGCGGATGTGCTGGCGTACCGGCTGAGTCCGCGACCGGTACGGGCGATGGGCGCGTTGAGCACGCTGACCGTCAGCACGTTTTATATGATCGCGCAGATGGTCGGCGCGGGCGCGCTGGTGTCGTTGCTGCTCAAAGACACGGGCATCACCTTTCGCACAGCGGTCGTCGCCATCGGCATTCTGATGATCGTGTATGTGGTCTTCGGCGGGATGCTGGCGACGACCTGGGTGCAGATCATCAAGGCGATTCTGCTGATGAGCGGCACGATCCTGCTGAGCATTCTGGTGCTCAAACATTTCCATTTCAGCTTTGGCGAATTCTTCAACGCGATTGCCAACGTCAGTTACCACGACGCGCAGGGCAAGCTGGTAACGCAAGATTTCCTGACGCCGGGGCTGCGTTACAAACCGCCTTATGGCGCGCTGGATTTGATCTCGCTGGGCTTGGCGTTGATCTTCGGCACGGCGGGTTTGCCGCACATCCTGGTGCGCTTTTACACGGTGCCGGATGCGCAAACCGCGCGCAAAAGCGTGGTCTGGGCGATGGCGATCATCGGCAGCTTTTACATCTTGACGACCTTTCTGGGCTTCGGCGCGGCAACGATTGTCGGGCGTGATTTCATTGCGAAGAACGGCGGGACGAATATGAGCGCGCCGTTGTTGGCGCAGGCGTTGGCAGGCGATTTGTTCTTCGCGTTCATCTCGGCGATTGCGTTTGCGACGATCCTGGCGGTGGTGGCCGGCCTGACAATTTCCGCATCAACATCGTTTGCGCACGATTTCTGGACGAACGTTTTGCATCACGGCACAGAGCGTGCGCCGGGCGAAGAGGTGCGCGTGGCGCGCGTAACGGCGTTTGTCGTCGGCGCGGTGGCGATCACGATTGCGATTGTGCTGGGGCCGAATGCGAATGTGGCTTTCCTGGTCGCGCTGGCCTTTGCTGTGGCAGCGTCGGCGAATTTGCCGGTGATTGTGTTGTCGTTGTTCTGGCGGCGGTTTAACACGCGGGGCGCGGTGGCAGGGCTGGCGACTGGGTTACTGTCTTCGCTGGTGCTGATTCTGCTCAGTCCGAGCATTTTGAAAACGGCGGCAATCTTTCCGCTGGAAAACCCCGGCATCGTCAGTATTCCGTTGGGTTTTCTGGGCGCGGTGCTGGGCACGCTGACTGGACGCGAACCGCACGCGGAAGCGAAGTTCACCGAACTGAATGTGCGGGCCACGACCGGTTTGGGCGCGGAGAAAGCCAGTTCGCATTGACCAGTGGCTTGCGCGTGCGCATCACCGGCCAGCTTTTCCCAGCCAGCTTTTATTCGCAAGCAGTCATCTGCCTGCGCCGTGCACTGCGCCGCCCGGCGGCGGTAATCCCCTGCGGCGAGCCGTTTGGGGAATCCATCCGGTTTACAAAATCGAAGTCTTCGCTGGTGCAAGCTTCATTTCATTCGAGGACTGGGGCGCACGGCAAATCCCTTAACGGCGCACGTTCAGGCGGAAGTTTCTCCAGCGCCAACCAGCTTGAGGATTGTGATTTGGTGTTTAGCCCGCAAAGGCGGGCGGCAGCATAAGGAGCATTAAGCTTAGAGCGCGTGACGAGTGCAACACTACAGTTGAATTCTTGCTTGTTTGGGCGCGCGGAGAGCCCCGTAAAATTAGGCGGACGGCCTCGGTGAGTGCAACAGTATAGTTATTCTGTTGGACTCAAGCCATGACAACACTTGCACGGAAAACGCTTTTCTAGCTACGGGCGCAACACGGAGAGAAAGCACTCAAGACCGGAGAGGATGGCAACATTTCACCTGTACTGTTGCCATAACGACCCAAGCTCCGCGACCCGGCCCACGAGACGCCACGATTGCAACAGTGACGCGATGGCCGGGTTCGCTGCAGCGCATGGTTAGGCGGTCAGACTCCCCCCATCCCAATTGTGCTCAGGGTCCGGGTAAA
>JAYUCP010000566.1:0-20700 GCA_043740245.1 Acidobacteriota bacterium
CGTTCCGCCCGATATGAAATGAAGCTGAATCACAGAAACGAGGTAGCGCAACCAGCCCTCCATTAGTTTCGACGCCTGTTGTCGGTAGCGGTCTTCGGCTCCGCTGCCTGCTGTGCGGAAGTGGCTCTGCCCTTCTGCAGGGGACGTTTTTCCTCAGGGCTACGCCCTCCTGTCCCGTGCGGAGGGCGTAGCCCTGGAGGAACGGGAAGGCTACTCCGCGAGGTCACAGACCTTGTCATCACCCACATTTTTACGGTTGCTTGATCTTTGCTTCAGTGGCGGCTCTTGCTCTTCGCCCCAGCGGGGCGGGATGTTTATAGAATTCAGGCAAAAATCACCCCATAGCTCCGTCGGAGCGGCATCTGACACATGCCGCTCCTACGGAGCTATGGGAAGAATTCTGCCTCTCAGCTATAAACATGCGGCTCCTACGGAGCCAAGAAACCGCCGCTTTTCAAAGAAATTCAGAAAAATCAGGCTTTGAGCCAACTCAAAAAATGTGGGTAATGACAAGCCTCACGGTCGGGCTACTGACACGCCGCTCCGCGACTGTACCAATCTTGTGTGGTTCGATTTAGGCGTTCTCTCGGATCAGCATTTCAAGTTCGTGTTTAGACTCTTGCAGCATGGCGATGCTTTGCTGCATGCGTTGGCGCATCGGCTCATCCGCCAGCAACACATTGTATTCAAACGGCACTTGCTGCAACGCCAGTTCGAGCAGGCGCGGATTGTCTGGCAGTGCTTCGCCGCGTTCCCATTGCGCAATGGTGTCGCCGGAAACGCCCAAGGCCGCGCCGAATTGCGCTTGTGTCTGGCGCAAGGCCAGGCGCGTTTGTTTGACTTGTTCTTGAAGTTCCATTGTCTTCATCCTTTCGGTTGGTTATAGTGTCTTTGAAAGCGGAGTGGGGATCACTCCCCACTCCGGTTAGAGTTAGTTACTCAGGCCCTGTTTGCGCAGGGCCTTTACTTCATCTTCCAACTGCTTCAGCCTTGCTTCAATCTGACGCTGCCGAATAATCAACAGCGCGAAATTGTCGCTCAGCAACCGCAGCCAGTCGGCTAAAGTCATCGCAACCACCCCCTTTCTTTCAAAGATGCCAGAGTTTCCCCCGGCGAGGGTGGATTATAGGCGCGCAAGCTCTCTCTGCAACCACGCCCGCGCCACGCGCCAATCGCTGCGCACGGTGCGTTCCGAGACCTGCAAGACCTCGGCAATCTCGGCTTCGCTCAGGCCACCGAAGAAGCGCAATTCGACGATCTGGCTCTGGCGTTCGTTGAGCGTCGCCAGCACATTCAGTGCGTCATCCAGCGCGACCAGATCAGCGCTGCGTGTCTGGGCGATGTCCAAACCTTGATTGGGGGTGTCTTCCAAACCTACGACCGAGACCGCGCCGCCGCGTTTCTGGCTGTCGCGCTGGTGGGCGAAATCCACCAGTATCTGGCGCATCAGCCGCGCCGACACGCCGAAGCAATGCGCGCGGTTTTGCCAGTTCACTGCTTTAGCATCCACCAGCCGCAAGTACGCCTCGTTGACCAGCGCCGAGGTTTGCAAGCTGATGTCCTGCCGTTCGCGCGCCAGCTGCCGGTGCGCCAGCCGATGCAGTTCCTGATAGACCAGCGGCGTCAGCCGTGCGAGCGCAGACTCGTCGCCGTCATTCCAGGCGCGCAGGAGTTGTGTGATCTCTTGAGGTGAAGTGGTTGCCATCGCTCAATTGTCTGTGGGGTGGCCGGAGTATAGCAGAGCCAACCTGGGTACGCAGGAACTCACCAAAAAAATCGCACACCGCAATTTTTTTCTGCCGGTTTGGCCGCCGCCTTCCGCATATCCCCAATGAGCGGCAAACACCGCGCGCAATCGCAGCGCGGACGCAGCCCTCGTGGCGTTCCCATCTCAATTCACCCAGGAGATTGTTTATGTCGAGACAAAATGTCGCAAAGGTTCGGTTTACCCGTCAAATGCTGGCGCTCACCGTAGCGTTCGTCACCCTCACCGTCAGTTTCGCCCCCAGTTTAATTGGCTGGCGCGTCCAGGCCGGACGCGGGTTGTCCAATCCAAATAACATCGGCACCGGTGGCTCAGTTACCGTCACGCGCAGCAACGACATCACCTACGCGCCCACCCCGGGCCCGATGACGAATACCTTCACCTATGCGGGCCCACCTGTGGCTATTCCTGACAACGACTCTAATGGCATCTCAGTACCACTGGAGGTGAGCGGGTTGACCGCCACCATCTCGGCGGTCAAATTCACCATTGGCGGCGCGAGTTGCGACGCCACGCGTGGTTCGACAACAGTGGGGCTGGATCACACCTTCGTCGGGGACCTGCTAATCTCTCTGGTGTCGCCTGCGGGCACGCGAGTGCAACTCACCAATGGTGCTGGCGGCGGGGGTGTCAATCTGTGCCAGACGGTCTTTGACGATTCCGCCGCTGTGGCCTTCTCCACTGTCACAGCGGGGCAAAATCCTTTCACTGGCTCCTTCCGTCCGCAGGATCGGCTCTCCGCGTTTATCGGTGAAGCTGGCAACGGCCAATGGCAAGTAAAAGTCATTGACACGGCCAGCGACGATGTCGGCTCCCTAAGCGCCTTCTCGCTGGAAATCGAAACGGGGGATTCGTCTGCCCCACGATCACGTTGCCGCCAACGCTGGCGAACGGCGCGCTGGGCGTAGACTACTCGAGTTCGGTCGCGGCCAGCGCGGCAGCGCCCAGCGGATACAGCTATCACTACTCGCTGGCGAATGGCACAGCGCTGCCTGTGGGCTTGATGCTTAATGCGAGCAGCGGCGCCGTCACCGGCAGGCCGACTGCGCTCGGCAACGTGAGCTTCAACATCAAGACGGAGTTGTTCGACCAGAGCAACGTCAGCACCGGCTGCTTCGTCAGCGCCACGCGCAACATTTCCATCTGTGTCAGTAACCCGGTCGTGACGAACAACAACGATAGCGGCGCGGGCAGCCTGCGCGAGGCAATTGCCACCGCTTGTCCGGGCAGCACGATTACCTTTGCGAACAACGTGACCGGGACGATTACGTTGTCGGGCGATTTGAAGCTGGACAAGAATCTGACCATTCAAGGGCCGGGCGCAAAGGTGCTGGCCGTCAGCGGCGGGCAGACGAGCGGCATCTTCGACATCATCAGAAACCTGGCTGATGACCCCTTCACCGCCGCCTATGACATCGGCATCGCGGGGCTGAGTCTCAGCAACGGCAATGGGCGGCATACGTCCAATGGATTTGTTGATAAGCAAGGCGGCGCGATCCTCTTCAGGACGCAGGGCACGCTGACGCTCACCGATGCCGTGCTCACCGGCAATACGGCGGCGGAGGACGGGGGCGCGATCTCGATGATTAACCACTGCGACCTCAATCTCATGCGCAGCACGATTGCCGACAATACGACGGATGGCGCGGGCGGCGGGATTGCTCTTTCCTGGGGGAACATCAACGTCATCAACAGCACCATCGCGCGCAACAAAGCCACGGCGCTCAACTTTAATGGCCGGGGCGGCGGCATTGCGATTCCCTTCAATTCGCCCGTGATGGTCATCAATTTGATTCAGAGTACGCTGGCGGGCAATCAGGCCGCCGGTGAGGGCGGCGGAATTTACGTTGTCTCGACCAATGACACCTTCAATGTCCGCAACTCGATCATCGCGCTGAACACGTCCAGTCGCGATGCCAGCACCAACGATGTCGCCAATAACGGCAACTTTGTTTCCGCCGGGAATAACCTGATTGGGAGCATCGGCAAGTTTGGGCCAAAGACCACCTTACCGACCGATTTGTTGGGAACGCCCCCGCAGCTCGAACTCGATGCCCTGGGGCGGCCCAAGCTGGCTGACAATGGCGGGCCGACGCCCACCCTGCGCCCGCTGCCCGGCAGCCCCGTCATCAACGCCGGCGACAACTGCGTCACGCAGAACGCGGGCTGCCTGACCACGCCGCTCGCCAGCGATCAGCGCGGCTTCACGCGCCAAGCCGGCGGCACGGTGGACATCGGCGCGGTCGAGGCCAACTACGTGCTCGCGGCCACCAGCGGCTCGCCGCAAAGCACGACAGTTACCACGGGCTTTGCCAATCCGTTGATCGCTACGCTGACCGAAGCGGGGCCGCCCGTCAGCGGCGCGCAACTCAGCTTCAGCGCGCCGGGCAGCGGAGCCAGCGCCGCACTCAGCAGCCCCACGGCGACGACCAACGCCAACGGACAGGCCAGCGTCACGGCCACGGCCAATGGCACGCTTGGCGGTTACAACGTGACGGCCAATACCACGCCGGGCTTGGCGGCTCCGGCGAGCTTCAGCCTGACCAACAATTGTCCGTCGCTCACGCTGGCGGCCTTGCCGCAAGCTACGGCGGGGACGTTGTACAACGCGATGTTGGCGGCGAGTCCGGCGGGCGGCGCTTATCAATTTAGCAGCGCGAATAAACCCGCGTGGTTGACGCTCGGCAGCAATGGCGGCTTAAGCGGGACGCCGCCCAGCGCGGGCGCGTTCACCTTCAATGTCAGCGTGACGGGCTTCGGCACTTGTATGCAAAACATCGCGGTGACGCTAACGGTGAATTGTCCAGGCCTCACGCTCACGCCCGCGACGCTGCCTAACGGCGTGAGGGCACGGCGTATAACCAAACGCTGAGCGCGACGCCGGGCGGGACGACGTATAGCTTCGCGGTGACGACGGGCGTGTTGCCGCCGGGCTTGACGCTCAATAGCAGCGGGGCGCTCAGCGGCACACCGACGGCGGGTGGCAACTATACGTTCATCATCACGGCGACGGGTTGGGGCACGTGCGCGAAGACGCAGAGTTACAACCTGCTCGTCACCGGCACCTGCGCGACGATCACACTGGATCAAACGACGCTGCCCGGCACGACGACGGGCGCGGCTTATAACCAAACCCTCACGGCGAGTCCGGCGGCGAGGTACAGCTTCGCCGTCACCCAAGGCGCGTTGCCGCCGCGCCTGACATTGAACGCCAACAGCGGCGAACTTACGGGCGCGGCGACGCAAGGCGGTTCGTACAGCTTCCGCGTCACGGCGACGGGCACGGGCGGCTGCACAGGTTCGCGCACTTATGTCGTGACCGTCGGTTGCGGCACGCTCAGTTGGACGCCGGCGGCGTTGCCCAGCGGCACACGCGGCGTAGCCTATAGCCAGCAGTTGTCAGTGAGTCCGGCCAATAGTGCGACGTTCAGCTTGTTGGTGGGCAGCCTGCCGCCCGGCTTCACGCTGAGCAGTGCGGGGTTGTTGAGCGGGATGACTACGCAAAGCGGCACCTACAACCTCACCGTCAAAGCGCTGGCGGGCAGTTGTCAAGGCACGAAGGCGTACGCGCTGGTCATCGGCGGCGGCAATGCCGCGCTGGCGCTGAGCGCCGATTACGACGGCGACGGTAAAGCCGATCCGGCCTTGTGGTCGGCGCAAGACGGCGTCTGGCGCATCAGCAAGAGCAGCACGCAACAAACGCTGGATCAACGCTGGGGCACGGCGGGCGATGTAACGCTGCTGGGCGATTACGACGGCGACGGCAAGACCGACCTGGCGGTGTTCCGCCCGAGCGACGGCGCGTTCTACATCAAGCGCAGCAGCGATGGCGGCGTGCTGGCAAAGGCTTGGGGCTTGAGCACGGACGTACCCGTGCCGGGCGATTACGACGGCGACGGCCAGACGGACATCGCCGTCTGGCGCGGCAGCGAGGGCAATTGGTACATCGTGCGCAGCAGCGACGGAGCGCTTGACAGCGTCGCCTGGGGCGCGAGCTATGCGCCTTATTTCGACGTGCCAGTGCCGGGCGATTACGACGGTGATGGCAAAACTGATCTCTCCGTGTTTCGCCGTTCAACCGGCACCTGGTACGTCAAACGCAGCAGCGACGGGCAATTCATCAGCAAGGCTTGGGGCTTGGGCACGGATGTGCCGGTGGCGGCGGATTACGATGGCGATGGCAAGACTGATATTGCAGTTTGGCGCGGCGCTGAAGGCACCTGGTACATCTGGCAAAGCGCGACGAACGATTACCGCGCCAGCGCCTGGGGTTCGGCCAACGAGCCTTACCGCGACCAAGCCGTGCCGGGCGATTACGACGGCGACGGCAAAACCGATCTAGCGGTCTGGCGGGCCAGTGAAGCCCAATGGTATCTGAGCTGCAGCAGCGACGGCAGTTTGCGGCAACAGCCGCTCGGGCGCAGCGGCGATACGCCCATCCCGCGCAAGCCGTGATTGGCTGGCGTGCAAGCTGGTAAAAACCAAGCAGCCGTGCGGCGTATGAAGCACCGGACGGCTGCTTGGTGAACAACTTAATGTTACGCGGCGACCTCAATGTAAGCAGCAGAACTGCCCGGCTCAGGCAGCGCATAACCTTCTAGTTGCAAACCTTCCAGATGAAATTCGAGTGCTGCTTGAAAATTCTGCTCAACTTCGGCCCGTGTCGCCCCGGTCGAAGCACAACCTGGCACATCGGGTGAGTAAGCCGAATAGCCGGTGCTGGTCTGTTCGATGACGATCAAATACTTCTTCATACTTTCACCCCTGCTTGTTTGAGAATGTTGTTCAACGTGCCGGGCGCGAGTTCGTCGCCCGGCTTGCCGGGAATCGTGACCAAGCCCGGTTTCGCCGGATGTTTGTATTGGTGATGGCTGCCTCGCGTTCTCACCCAATACCAGCCGTCCTGCTCAATCAGCTTTATTACCTCTCGCACTTTCATACTTCACGCGGCTTTGCACAAAAACCCCTGATTTCGCCTGGCTTTTTGTGCAGGTGCCATTTCTGCACAAAAAGTCAACGTGCTCTAAATAGGTTTTGAATCCAACAGGTAAGACGTACCAGCAACCCTAGTTCTACTGGTATTTTTGCTTGCAGCGTGCCAAGATAATGCGCGCGCGTGAGCTTGTCTAGTCTCTCTCTCGCATCTTCTGCGGAGCTTGCTTTGATCTCGAAACACCACACACTGCCATCGTGGTTATACTCGAAAAGGTAAGTTTCCCAATTATCACTCATCACAATTCCAGAAAGGAGTCCTTCAGATGGCTTATTACATTTACAAAGATGCTCAAGGTTTTTGGCGTTGGTATCTCCAATCCGCCAATGGAAAGAAGATAGCCAATTCAGGTGAAGGATACACAAATAAACAAGACTGCGAGCATGCCATCAATCTCGTTAAGTCTTCGGGCACTGCCCCCGTCTACACACTGCCATAAATGAAAGGGGCGACGGAATTCCGTCGCCCCTTTCCGCACGCCTATTTTACTCACTTTTACTTAGAAGTCTCAACCGCAATTTCGCCGCAAAAAGTCGGCACGATGCCGAATTCAAACATTGATTGAATCAGACAACAAAGATTGTGGCACAAAATCTTGCAAAGCGCCTCGTTGATCTGTGCCGTATCGCCTTTGCTACGCAGCCGCGTGCTGAACTTCGCCTTTATCATGTGAAAGACCGTCTCACCATTTGACCGCTTGTGATAGTGCGCCAAGAATTCATCGCGGTTGAACTGATAGAAGTGGTACATCTTCTGAAACAGCCCGCCCACTTCGCCAGTAGCGTTGGCCTTAAACGCGATGTAAGGTGTCGCGCCAACCTTCGCAATCGCTTCGTGATTATCAAGGCTTGAATAGCCTTTGTCTGCGCTCACCTCTTCCACGTCAAAACTCTTGGCTGTTTCTTCAACCAAGCCCGGCAGCTTCGGCGAATCGTTTACATCTTTGCCCGTGATTTCAACTGCGGTGACAATGTGTGTTTTGACGCCCGTCATTAGATGCGCCTTTATCCAAGCATTCGTGGTGCGCTCTTTGCCGTACTTCTCATCAAACCAGCGCATGTAATTGCAAGTTGAAAAGCCCGACGAATCAACCGCGAAATCTGATTCCAGGGCCTTCAACGGCAAGGCGCTGTGCTTGATGAGGTCTTTCAAGACCGGCGTCAGGGCTGCCAACTCAAGGTAGTTGAAAATGCTGTTGAAGTGCGGCGCTTTGACGATGTAGCCCTTCGCTTGGGCTTCGCTCAGGTCAGTCATAAAGCGGCGTGTGGAAACGGTGCTGTAGACCTTGAACGCCGCTGAAAAGAGCATGTCTTTGTAGAGCAAGCGCGGGCGTCCATTGCCTTGTTCCGGTTCAACGATGTTGGCGCACAGATCGTGGAGCAGCTTTTGGAAGATGGCCTTCTCTTGCGTCTGGGCTTGGTTGTACGCTTCCCAATCCTGCCCGTATGTCACTTTCTTTGTGACAGTCACCACTTCGGTTGTGGTGGTTGTTTCGTTGCCGTTCGCATCGGTGGTTGTGGTCGTGCTGGTTTCGCGTTCGATCACAATCTCGACGGCGTAGATGTGTTTGCATTTGGCTTCGCGCTTCTCAAAATCTGGGCAGGTGCAATGGGGCGCTTGTGGGTTGGGGTCTACTTCGTAGAACGGCGCGTAACCGCTCGCCGAAGGGACGCGCCAGACGTTCCCTTGTTGAGTGATGCGAGTCTTGGCGGCGATTATCAAACCACGTTCTTTGCGGTCGCTTTGTTCGGACATTATGAGCCTTGCCTTTCGTTTGGGATTGGCTCACAATGAAGTTGTCTAGGCTTACCGTGAGCAATCGCGTTAAGTTTTCAAGTGGGGCGTTTGCGATTTGCCGTTGCAAGCGCCTTATTTGTTGCCCAGCAAGGAGATTATGCTTGACCGGACAAGAAAAGTCAATATGTTTTTAGCCTCTAACTGGCTATAAATAAACATTGTAATGCTTGACCGGTCGTGCTAATCTTTGCACGTGAAAAACATAAGTGCAGCAGCAAAAGCATTAGGCAGACTTGGCGGATTGAAGGGCGGCAAAGCTCGCGCTGCGAAACTCACCTCTGAGCAGCGAATAGCGATTGCCAAGAAAGCCGCCGCGAAACGTTGGGCAAAGAAAGACAGTCCTTCCTTTCAGCCGAAAGTCCAAATTGCACAGGCTGAAGGGCATTCTTCATTCACAGTCTTACAAGAAGCAACCAACTGAATAGAAGTCTTCACCCTAACGATTGAAGTATTAACTTTTAGGGCAAATTGATATATTCCGCCTCGCTTACATTGGGAAAGTGAGGGATAGTTTATGTCACAACTTCGCTTAAGGGTCGAACTGAATAAAGGCGGCGTTGGCATGTCTATGCATAAACTGGCCGTCGTCTTTGCCGAGACGGAGAAGTTTTTGCGCCAGTTGGTTGAAGACATTGACAGGCAAATTACAGGCACGTGGATAGCCACAGAATTTGATAACGACTCAGTTGATTATACAGCCTTATTCATCGGACATCTAACCGAAGAGCAACTACGAGAATGCCGCTCCACTCTCGCCGTAACTCTTGATGAAGAACTCAGCCTTGATGACATGCAAGCAAAACTGCGCGGTAGACTAAGCCGTGCCACCTTAATGCAATACGCAAAGATCGCTAAGCCCATCGCGCCCGATGAGGTTGTACATTTTGGCCTGTACAATAATGGCAGCAAAGAACCTGATGAGCGGCAGAAGCTAACAAAGGGACGATCTTTAGAGATTGAAGACAGGCTTGAGTTGGATGATAGCGTTGATTACGAAGGCGCGATTCAAGGCACTATCACTGCCTTGTTCAAGGATAACGATCTATATTGTCGGGTAAGAGAACTTAATTCCGAAAATCTGATTAAGTGCTACTTCTCACCTAACATTTACGGCGAAATTTATGGCGCGCTAGAAAAGAAAGATGCGATTGTCCATCTTGCGGGCAGAGTTACATCTTCGCGCATACTGCGAAAACCAATTTCAATGCATATCAAGAAGATTAAGGTTGCCGAAGAATACATTGAAGGCGATCTTGAAAGTTTCATCGGTTGCGCCCCCGATGCGACTGGACAAATAAGCACAGACGATTTCGTTAGGCTGATTCGTGACAATGAGTAAATACGCGGCCATTTACATAGACTCTTGTTGCATTCTTGATGTCGCCAAGTTCTCACTTGGACGACAGGCAACAATCAGCGACTTTGCCGCGAATGAAAAGCACATACAATTTTGCATCAAGATGCTTGAAGCCGCGAAAGCCCACGACTTACTTGTAAAAACGGGAAGCCTTACCGTTTCCGAGTGTCAACATTTAGACGGAGACTATACTGAAGACATTCAAAGACTTCTTCGCTCTATTTTGACCTCTGGAAAGGTCGTTAAGTTGGTTACAGATAGCATCTTCGTCGCCGAACAGGCGAGGGACTTACGATGGAAACACGACATCTGCTTAGGTGGTGCTGATGCCCTGCATATCGCTATGGCGATAGAAGGCGAATGCGAAGAGTTTGTAACGACCGATAAGAAGATCAGAGGCTACAAAACCCAACTTGCAAAACTTGGACTTAAAGTTATTCCAGCGAATGAAACCACGCTGCTACCCTTGAAGTATATTGAGCCGCTTGAAGAGCCTGATATTGACCATGACAGTGAGCGCAGGTTATTTGATCTGCTTCCAAAGCGAGAAGATGAAATATAGATATGAGTGGATGGAAAAACAAACTCTTCTACGGAGACAATCTTGACGCATTACGAAAGCACGTTAGGGATGATACTATTGACCTTGTCTATATTGACCCGCCATTTAACTCCAAGCGAAATTACAACCAGATTTATAACAACATCGGCAGCGACGATATGGCGCAAGCGCAGGCGTTTGTTGATACATGGACATGGAACGACCACGCAATTGAATGCCTTGACGATATTGTATCTAATAAAAATGGCGTACAGACACAGCAATCCGTTGCTCTCATCGGCGGCCTAGAGAAAGTTCTGGGCAGGGGCGCGCTGTTCGCCTATCTGGTTTCAATGACCGTCCGCATCGCCGAAATTCACAGAGTGCTAAAGTCAACAGGTTCGTTTTATTTACACTGCGATCCGACCGCGTCGCACTACCTGAAACTTTGCTGCGACGCGATTTTTGTTACACAAGGCGGCGACTATAAAAATGAAATTGTCTGGCAGCGACACGAAGGGCACAGCGACGCGAAACGATTTGGCAGCGTTCATGACATTGTTTTTTATTACCGCAAATCAGACGAAGCAACTTTCAATAAACAGTTTGCTGATTATTCAGAGCAACAGTTAAAGCGATATAAGTATGACGAAGACGGGAAGCTCTACCGCGCGGAAAATTTGACCGGGGCAGGCACGAGTCCGGGAAGAACTGTTGAATGGCGCGGCGTCCATCCAGGCGCAAACCGTCATTGGATGTGGAGCATTGAAGAAATGGAGGGCTTGCTCGCAGAAGGAAGAATCTTACTCAAACGAGACGGAACGCCACGCAAAGACGGATACAAGGCTTATTTTGAAGAGATGGAAGGAAAGGCGATGACGGATTTATGGAGTGACATTCCACGAATCGGTAACACATCAGGTGAAAGGCTTGGCTATCCTACTCAAAAGCCAGAGGCATTGCTAGAAAGAATTATCAATTCATCTTCCAACGAAGGCGACGTTGTGCTTGATGCGTTCTGCGGTTGCGGCACTACGATAGCCGTTGCGGAACGACTGAAAAGGCGATGGATCGGAATGGATATTACCTATCAGTCCATCGCGCTTGTTTTGAGAAGGCTTCAACATACGTTCGGCAAGACCGTACTAGGCTCGGTTACTATTAGCGGCGCTCCGCGAGATATGGAATCAGCGGTTGCCCTAGCTCATAAACAAGACGACCGCTTACGGAAAGAGTTTGAGAAATGGGCAGTGCTTACCTATACCAACAACAGAGCAATCATTAAGGATAAAAAGGGAGCAGATCAGGGCGTAGATGGGACTGCTTATTTCTTGGCCGCAAAAGATCAAAATGCCAAAATTATCTTTCAGGTAAAATCGGGCGGCGTTCAACGAGATGTCATCGCCAAGCTGCGCGGGGACATGGAGCGGGAGCAAGCGACAATAGGCATACTCATTACACTTGAAAAGCCTACCCGTCCGATGCTGACTGAAGCAAAGGGCGCTGGGCAATTTCAACACGAAAGCATGGGCAAGAATTATGACAAGATTCAGATTGTCACCATTCAAGAAATCATAGAGAGCGGCAAGCGATTGGAAATTCCTATGAGCCTAGAAGTATTGAGAGCCGCGCATCTCGAAGCCGTAGGCAAACAACAAAATCTCGTTTTTGAAATTCATGGGAAACTTATGCCGCAGTGATTATCAATCAAACATCATAAATTCGGTCTGATGACTTTTTGTGCAGACTGCCGACTTTTTGTGCAAACGGCGGTTTTTGTGCAAAGCCGCTTCACGCAAGAAACCGGCCCGTCAATTCTTCGGCTTCGCCGCGCGCTGCTCCTTCGCCTTTAACGCCTCGTCATACGCGCCCCCTGCGACCTTGCCCAGCTTGAGCGCCAGTTCATAGGCGGCCAGCGCATCGGTCGCAGTCTTGGCCGCCTCGTCCGTCTTGTCCGCCGCCGCCTGTGTCTCCGCGATGAAGTCTAGAATCCGGCCCGCCGCGACATAGGCGCGTTGCGTCAGCCATTTCTCCGTTTCGGGCGAAGCGCTTTCGGCGGCTTGTTTGTAAAGCTCGATGGCGGCGTAAAGCTCGACTTCCAACGCGCTGCTGTCGGTCAGCGTGCTGGCCTGTTTGCTGGTGACTTCGGCCAGGCCGAAAAGCACGCGCGCGTTGTTGGGGCGCTCTTTGTTGGCGGCGTCCAGCACGGCTTTGGCGTCGGCGTACTTGCGCGCGCGGATCATCTGATCGGCCTCACGCAGCCGCGCGATCAGGCCTTCGTCGGCGTTGGAAATCGTGGGCGGGGGCGCAGGGGCGCTGGCCGCTTCGAGCCGGGACTGTTTCAAACGCGCGAAGCGTTGCGCGTATTCGTCCAAACGCCCGGCCTCTTTTTCAAAATCAATGTTCGCCAGCAGGTCGCCGTAAAAATCGCGTATGTTCACGCCGACAGGTTCATAGGCCTTCATCTTGTCGTAGAAGTTAAAGACCAGCACCGCGCCGCGTTCATAGCCGAGGCTCAATTCATAAAGCGCCTCGTCCTCTTTCAACTGCCGCCGCGTCGCCAAGCCCAGCGAAGCCATGCGCGCATCGGTCGCGCGCACCAGCGAATCGGTAATCAGGAAGTAGGCGCTGCGGCTGGCGTATTCCTGATCGAGTTTGTCGCCGCGCGTTTCCATCAATTTCTTGAGCGGCGTGCCGATGGTGCGCACTTCCTTGACCTGCTTTTCGGCCAGCGGGTCGAGCACGAAGTTCAGAAAGCTGCGCCGCATGGCATCCACATTGGGTTCGCTGGTCGGCCCCAACAGCAGGAAGTAATCGTCGCGCACGATGCGCAGGTTGGCCGTGCCCGTGGCGTTGAGCAGGTCGGGGATGATGAAAAAGCGGCGCAGGCGATTGCTGTTGTCACCCGACAATTCTTTCAGCGCCGCCCGTCGCGCGGCTTCTTTGCGCTCATCCTCGGTTTTGGTTTTTGTGCCCTTGGGTGCGTTCTTCTCTTTTTCCTTTTCCTCTTTTTCCTTCACCGCCATCAACGCTTTTAACTCGGCTTCAGAGCGACGCACGACGTAAAGCGGCGGCAATTCCAAAATCGGTTCGGTGTGCAAATAGGCCAGCGTGTTGCCGATGGCCACGCCCGCCATTTGTGGATAAGTCGCGGCGGTTTTCATGTACGCCTCAATGTATTTCGGCAGCAGTTTGGTGAAGCCGGCTTCGCGGTAAAACTCTTCGAGCAACAGCGCGAAATCGGCCAACTCGCGCACGTCGTCGGGCAGCCGGTCGGCTGGCACATCAATCGTGAAGGCGGGCGGTTCGGTCAGCGTCAGCGCCAAACTCAGGTACGAGGCGACCGTCACGACATCGGCGCGCCCCTTGCGCTGCGCCAGAAAATGATCGCGCAGCCGCCGCACGAGCGCAGCGTTCAGGTCTTTCAAATCCTCGCGGATCATGCGCCGCCACTCATTCAATGGGCGACTGCCCGATTCATAATCGTAGCCCGCCACATTCAACGCGGCCATCATCACGATCACGCGTTTGTCCACGCCGATGCCGGTATTCACATCGGCCAGCGTCGGAGCAGTCTTGTCAGCCAAGCGCGCTTTGCCTGGCGCAGCCGGTTTGGCAGGCGGCGGCGTTTGTTGTTTGTCCGGTGTTTGGGCGCCGCCCAGCAGCGTGAGTGCGGTCAGGAGCGAGAAAGAAAGAATCGTTTTTAAGAAGGGCATAAAACTTATCCGTTCGTGATGAAATCAGCCCGTGTGGGCTTTGCGAGTTGCCGTAAAGAACGCCAGCAGCGGTCAATGTTGCATCAAGCCTGCGCGCCATAAAGTTGCGGCAACAGATGGCGGCAGCGCGCTTGCATCGCCTTGGTGCCGTTGCGCATTTTCTGTTCGACCAGCCAGGTCACCTCTTCGCGCAACGCGGCGTCATTTGCATGCGGCGGCAACGCCAGCATGACCAAGCCGGTCAGCGCGCTCACGCTCAGTGCATTTTGCGGACTGTCGGCCAACTCGCGCAACCGTTCAACGGCGCGCGCGCGTTCCTGCCGGTTCAGCGGCAAGCGCGGCACGATGACGCAGATGCGATATAGCACATACCAGCGCGGCTGTTCCGCCAATTCGTCCAGCAGAATTTCTTTGTACGGCGCGAACCAGACGGGCTGCCGTTCGCTGACAAACTCCAACGCCATTGCCGCGCGTTTGCCGACGCCCTTGTCGGCGCTCAGCAAACATTCCATCAACTCGCCGAATAGGTCTGGGTTGTTCAACACCAACTCGACGACGCGCTGCGTGTGCCCCTCGGCATACCAAACGCCTGCGGTGAGTAGCTCGGTGATGGTGGGTGAATGTTTGTCAGTCGTGTGCTGCATTTGCGCTAAGCATATTAACCGACATCAGCGATAACCCGTAGTAAGCTCAGGCAGGTTACGCTACGGCTGCCGCGCCAGCACCACTTCGCGCCGCCGCCGCGCAAAGTCGAAGAGCGAGGGTTGTTGCGTCTTGCCGTCCGCCAACTCGCGCGGGTCGAAGGTGCCGCGGATGCGCCCGTCCTTCATCTCTTCGTAAAGTCGCGGCACGCGCTCGACGCCGTAGCTCAGCCATTCCGTCAGCAGGATGGCTTTGTCGCGCGGCTTGTAATCGGCTTGCCACGCGGTCAGCCCGTCCACCAGCAGCGCGCGCATCAGCAACCCCAGGCCGCCCTTTTCCAGCGCGACGTTGTCGGCTTGCGTCGCCGTCAGGATGCGCATGCCTTTGTCATAGGACAACTGCCCCAGGCCGCGACTGCCCATCGGCCCCGGTTTGAAATCGGTGCCCTCGATGGCCGCCGCCGAGTGGCAGGCGTCTACGATCAGCACCAACTCGCCCGCGTCTACATCACGCAGCCAGCGCGACAACTCATCCGACGAGATACAACGGCGGCGGAACTCCGGCGACTTCAGGTCAGCCGTGCCGCTGTCCGACGGGACGAGATAAAAGATGCCGTCGCTGTCGGTGTAGCCGTGACTCGACGCTGAAACCAGCACCAAATCTTCGGGCCGCGCCGCGCAACTTGCCACCAGTCTCAATCTGCATGAGCGTTGACAGTCAGCTTCGCCACATCAAATAATGCCTTCGTTTTCTGTAGTAAGCGCCAAACGTCTTCTGGAATTAACGCTACTCAATCCTGTGCTAACGATATGATCAAAGCAATTGATTTCTTCTGCGGTGCCGGCGGATTGACGCGCGGGTTGTTAGACGCCGACATCGCAGTTTTGGCCGGCGTGGATCTTGACGGGCGCTTGCGCCAGACATACGAAACAAACAACGCGCCCAGCCGATTTGTTTGCCAGGACATTGAAGAACTTGACATTGTAAGTCTGCGCAAAGACCTGCACATCACACGAAAGGACGCCATACTCTATGCCGCATGTTGTCCTTGTCAGCCGTTCTCCACGCTGAATCAGATGAAGGGGAAGGACGACCGCAAAGAATTGCTGATCTCCTTCGCCAAGCTTGTGGAGCAAGCCCCGCCTGATTTCATTCTTGTGGAGAACGTGCCGGGTCTGAACACGGCGTATGGCAAGGATGTTTATGAGCGCTTTATTGAGATCATCAGCAAAGCAGGGTTTAAGGAACACTACGCCAATTTACTAGACGCCCAGGACTTCGGCGTCCCGCAAGTGCGTAAGCGATTCATTCTTTTAGCCTCCAGGCACGGGAAAGTGTTTCCTCCTCGGCGTCATTCTCATAAACCCAAAGTGCAACACGCCATCAAAAAATATCCGCGCATCACTGACGGAGTGAAGTCGAAAGAGTTTCACAACCACGAAGCCCGGAAGCTCATGCCGCATCACAAAGTCATCGTGCAAGCGGTTCCTAAAAACGGTGGCAACAGACGAGACGTAGTGGACACTTCAATCTTGCTCAAGTGCCATCAGGAGAACCCGGGTGCGCATAAAGACGTGTTTGGCAGGATGGCTTGGGATCAACCAGCCCCGACACTGACCTGCCGTTGCACAGACGTTTATTGCGGGCGCTTCACCCACCCCGAACAAGATCGAGGACTTTCATTGCGTGAAGCCGCCGCTCTGCAAACCTTCGCCGATGATTACGAATTCTTCGGCACCTTCTTTCATATTGCCGATCAAATTGGCAACGCCGTCCCCGTCAAGTTCGCCAAGCAACTAGGGCGGGCGGTACAGAAGTCCATCCAGCAAACTCAAGGACGATCCTATGAGCGGAAAAACAAGTAAAAAGCCGAGCAAGAAAGCGGGCGCGGACAGAGAAGATTACAAGATGCAATTCGACATCGGCACGCTCAAACACCTGGGCTTGCAAATGTATTCGACGCTTCCTCCAGTGATTGGCGAATTGGTTTCCAATGCCTGGGATGCTGAAGCCACTCAGGTTGAAATTGAGATACCTACAGGCTCAGTAACAGATAAATCGGAGATTATCATTACCGACAACGGTGTCGGCATGAGCGATCAGGAAGTCCGCGACGCCTATCTCATCGTAGGACGTGACCGCCGAAAAGAAGAAGGCCGAGACGTAACTCCTAATCCTGCGTTCAGTAGAAAAGTGATGGGGAAAAAAGGAATTGGCAAGTTTTCCGCATTTGGTATTGCGGGTGAAATCGAAGTCGAGACCCTCAAGGCCGGTGAGACTTCGAGGTTCAAGATAAATTATGCCGAGTTGGAAAAGCGGGCGGCGAAACGGGAAATCACTCTGCCACCATTGTCGTCTAGCGGATCGGTAAAGGCGGGGACGAAGGTCACGCTGCGTGAAATCAACAAGTTCAAAAATCGAAAGATCAATATTCAAGGCATTAGGCGCGGGCTTGCACGACGGTTCTCCATCATTGGTCCGCAAAACAACTTCAAGGTCGTCGTCAACCGTGAGCCGATAACTCCACAAGAGCGGGATCTGAAACGACTCCTCGACAAAGACGCTGACGGCAAGCTTTATCTGTGGGAATACGATGGCGATGAAATCAAGCCTGGAACGGGTTGGACGGTTTCAGGATGGATTGGGGCGCTGGATCGCACCAATGAGCTTGAGGACGGAATACAGCGAGGCATCGTCATCATGGCGCGTGGCAAGCTCGTCCAAGAGCCTTTCGTGTTTGAGGCTACTGTAGGACAGCAATATGCGCTCTCGTATCTCGTTGGTGAACTCCACGCTGAATTCGTTGACGAAGAGGAAGACACTATCAGCACTACTCGTAACTCGCTCGTGTGGGATACCGAGTCGAACGCCGCGTTTAAGGAATGGGGACAGAAGGAAGTCAACAAGATTGCCAGAGCATGGGCGGAAAAGCGCAAACAAGACAACGAGCGAGAGCTTGCCAAGAATTCTCTGTACGTGACGTTTACGCAAGAAGCCGAACGATTCGGCAACGCGCGTGTCAAAAAAGTGGCGGATCGTCTCATCAGAGAAGTCGTCGTACAAAACCCGGTCGCTGATCAGCAATCGCTACAGCCGGTGATCCAAATGTGCCTGGATTTCATGGAGTTCGACGCCTTCCACGAAATGGCTCAAGAAATGATTGAGGCCGGAGTGCAAGACGTTGGGAAACTGACACAGCTTTTCCGAGAATGGGAATTGATTGAGGCCAAAGAGATGATGCGCGTGACCGAAGGGCGGATTGCCACGATTGAGAAGCTTCAAAGTTTGATTGAGGCGAACGCTTTGGAAGTGCCGACCTTACACAATTTTCTGAAAGAGTTTCCCTGGGTACTCGACCCGCGATGGACGCTGGTTGCTGACGAAGTAACATACAGCAAGCTGCTTCGTGAACAGTTTCCAGAATCATCGGATGTGCTGGAAGAAAATAGACGGATAGATTTTTTGTGCGTGAAAGAGAGTACCAATCTCGTGGTAGCCGAGATCAAACGGCCTCGGTCGAAAGTTTCCATTGGCGAACTTGAACAAATTGAAGATTACGTAAGTTTCTTGCGCGATTACGTAAGCAAGACCACCGACCCGGATTTGCAGCACAGAGAAGTCGTGGGCTATCTGCTGTGTGGTGATTTGGTAGACACTTACAAGGTCAGAGAGAAACGAAAAAATTTGGCGGCGGTAAACATTTTCGTTCGCCGTTATAGCGATCTGTTGAGAATGGTGGAAGCCATTCATGAAGAGTTTCTCTTGCGCTACAACCAACTGCGCAAGGCGAAGACACGGTCGCAAGCACCCGAAGGAAACCGTTCCGAACAGGTGACAAAGCGCAAAAAACCAACCACCAAATGAAAAGTTTGCCGATGGTTTTCTTATGCCGGACAACCTGACTCCTGAGCAGCGCAAGCGTGCAATGTCGAGCGTGAAACAGAAAGATACCGATCTGGAAAAGGCCGTTCGGTCGGAGTTGCACCGGCGAGGATACAGATTCAGAAAAAACGTCAACCATCTGCCCGGCAAGCCTGACGTGGTCTTCCCAATAGCAAAGGTGGCCGTCTTCATAGACGGAGATTTTTGGCACGGTTACAGATTGCCTGCCTGGGAACACAAAATCTCGGATTTCTGGAAGGCGAAGATCAGGAAGAACAGAAAGCGCGATCAGAAGAACTTCAGAAAGCTACGAAAGGATGGCTGGCAAGTGATTCGCATCTGGCAACATGAAATCAAGCGGGACTTGGATGCGTGTATCGCAAGAATTGTGACGGCTCTTGCGTAGCCACAAGGGTTGAGCCTCAGCATTCGCCAAACCACTTCTCACATTCCCCTTAATTGTTGCATCAAGCCAAACGTGCCGTCGGCGTACTGTTCGCGGTTGATGACGTAAAGATACCCGCCCTTGTCCGGCAGGAACTCGCCGGTCAGCGATTCGATGCCCAGATAGATGCGGTCGCCATCCGCGATGGTATCGGCGATGCGTTCGGAGGCCATCTCCTGACTGTCAATCTTCTCTCTGGCGGCGTCTGCGCCATCGCGCGCCGTGGCGGGGCGCGTGCGCCAGATGGTGAAGCCGATGGTGGCGTAGACCATGCCTCGCGGCGGCTGCCCGGTCGGGAACGCGGCTTCGGCGTCATAGATCAGCGGTTCGCTCAATTCGTGGGCGGCTCGTCAATCCAGTTTTGCAATTGCTGTTTCGGCAACAGGTCAACAAAGTCTTTCTGATTGCGCGTTACAACAATGTGGTTTCCGGCGCGGGCGAGCGCGGCGATCATCACATCGGCATAGCGTTTCCGGCTGGCGTGTTGTTTCAGCAGCGCCGCCAGCACGGTGGCGCTGGACTGGTCGGGAAAGACGATCCTGAAGCGCCGCAAGACGCGCAACTCTTTCAGCAACTGCGCGTGCGCAAACTCGAACTGCGCGGGCGTGGCTTTCAACGCGAATTCGCACCTGCCGCGCAAGACTTCGGCCACGGCGACTGAGGGGAGCGCGATTTGGCTGCGCGGAATCCGTTGTAACCATGCTTGCAGCGTCGGATGGGACTGGTCGTGATGGCGTAGAATGTTCGTATCCCAAAGAAACATACGTTAAGCCCCGGCCAAATGCGCATCGCGGCGGCGTTCGATTTCGTCAAACAACTCATCCAGCATTGGGTCGTCGCGGAAAACACCGAAGTCCGGCCATTCTTCCACGAACGTGGTGTAATCAGCCGCGCCATTCAACCCGGGCGCGGGTAGCGTGGGCGCAGGCGCTTCGAGGTGAATCACTTCGGTGTAGCGCAGTCGTTGTGCCATCCGCGCTTTGAGATCGGTGATTACCTGTTCGCGCGTGTCTGCCTCAGCTTTGCAATCAGGCCAGCCTTGCACTACGGCCTGCCAGCGCGAATCAGGCTCTTTGGTGATAACGACTGCGTACTCCATAAACTTTCCTCCCTAAATGATTGCCAGCGACTTATTGCGCGAGCTACATACACGACGGGCACTGGCTTTGAGCAGAATCATGACGTGCCGGAAGTGCAGGTATTTTTCCAACTGCGTTTTCTCTTCCGGCGTCAATCCTGCTTCGCGGTTTTGTCGAGCAGTTCTTCCAATTGTTCCTGTGCCGGAGCGGAGATTTTGAAATCGGCTACTTGTTGCAAGGCCGGGTCGGAAGTCAGAAAGTTGACGATCTCTTGATAAAGCGATGGCGTGGCTTCGCCGTTCGTCAAGCTGCGGGATGATTTCGATTGATTCGACAAACGGGTTTCGACGGCTTCGCGGATGAGCGCGGGCAATTGCGCCGATTCGATTTTGAATTGGGCGGCCAGTTCATCTGGCAGTTCGTCGGGTACTTCGAGCGTAATAGTCGTCATCAGCCATAACTCCTTTTGCGCGGTCTATGGTC
>JAYUCP010000567.1:0-8281 GCA_043740245.1 Acidobacteriota bacterium
GTGATGAAGGGCCACAAGGTCGCCGACGGCACGCGCGCGATTGTCGTGCCCGCCACGACCGAAGTCTGGAAGATGGCGCTGCGCGAAGGCTTGCTGGAAATCTTCGCCGACGCGGGTTGTGTGGTTTCGACGGCAACGTGTGGCGCATGTCTGGGCGGGCACATGGGCGTGCTGGGCGCGGATGAGACCTGTCTTTCGACCACGAATCGCAACTTCGTCGGGCGCATGGGCAGCCCGCAATCGAAGGTTTATCTGGCGAGTCCGGCGACGGCGGCGGCGACGGCGATTACGGGCGTGATTACGGATCCGCGCGAGTTTTTGTCGTAGCCGAAGAACGCTGATACGCAAAACTGCGCTGAACTGTTTTCAAGTCGAGGGAGACCGTGCGCTACGAGTTTGATTGGGATCAGGTTAAAGAACGGAAGACCATCCGTAGCCGCCGCCTAACGTTCCAGCAAGCGGCCACTGTTTTCCGCGACCCCAATCAACACACGCTCTTTGACGAAGCGCACAGCGATGAAGAGGAGCGTTGGATTACCATCGGCTTGGACAGCGCCGGTCTGCTGCGCGTGGTTGTCCACACGTTTGAGCAACTAGCGGAGGATTTATGCCAAATACGCATCATCTCGGCACGCAAAGCAACAAGCGCCGAGGAAAGACAATATCAGGAAGCGAACCAATGAAAGCCGAGTATGACTTTTCAAAGGCTGAACGCGGCAAGTTTTATCACCCAGACGCCGTCTTCAGTTTTCCTATTTACCTGGAAGCTGACGTCAATGATTTTTTGAATAAGTTGGCAGCACAAAAGCAAGTTGACGTACAAGATTTAGTGAATGACTGGCTGCGGGTGAACATGAAACTGATCCAAAGCGCTCAGTAATCATGGGCGGTGAACGCGGCGACGGCGGTCACGGGTGTGATTACCGATCCGCGTGAGTTTTTGTAAGCAAGACTTGTGAGAGATTTGAGCGAACAACTCGACACTCCCGACATCCAGATTGCGGGAGTCAGTATTTGGGTTCATCAGCGCCAGTTCCCGGAATCGGAAGATTTTTGGGATGTGAATTGGCTGATCATTACTGCCTGTTGTAAAGCGCCGAGCACGCAAGTGAGCACATACGGCCCGCTCATTCATCTGACGGAGATCGAAAGATTGTTGACTGAGTGCCGGCAATTGCTCGCCTCTCTTTCCGGCCAAGCCGGCCTACGTTGCATGGAACCGGAATTTGATTTGACGATGGAAATGCAAGCAGGTGGACGGCTCACGCTGGAGGTTGAAATCACGCCAAAACAGCTTGCGCAAAGACACTGGTTTCAATTCGAGATTGACCAGACATATTTGCCGGGGTTGATTCGTGATTGTCAGAAAGTGCTTGAAAAATACCCGCTCAAACATGTGCCAAATCGGTGAAAGACTTTGGCCCACTATTTTTATCCGAGAAACTTATGGCTGAACTACCAACCAACCTGAAAGGCAGTGCGCACGTTTACGAACGCGCGCACATCAACACCGACGAGATCATTCCGGCGCGTTACCTGAACGAGCATCAGGAAGCCGTGCTGGCGAAATCGGCGATGGAAGACATTGACCCGGACTTCGTCAAGCGCGTCAAGCCGGGCGATTTCGTGATCGCGGGCGATGATTTCGGCTGCGGCTCTTCGCGCGAACACGCCGTCTGGGCGCTGCGCGGCGCGGGCGTCAAGGTCGTCGTGGCGAACAGCTTCGCGCGCATCTTCTTCCGCAACGCGATCAACAACGGCTTCCTGGCGATCGAGTGCGCGGGCGTTTGCGACGGCACCGAGACGGGCGACGAAGTCGAACTCGATCTGCTGGCCGGGCGCTTGCGTAACCTGACGCGCGGGACTGAAAAGACCTTTGTGCCGATCAGCGATTTCGCGCGCGCGTTGATCGAAGACGGCGGACTGTTGCCGCAAATCCAGAAGAAAGCCGCAAGCGCGGCTTAAAACTGAAACTGATTCGTCACGGGCGAGACTCTGGCGATAGAATCGCTGCGTTATGGATACAAGCACCATTCAGACGGACGCGTTACCCATCCACAATGACCCCGCAATTATGGGTGGTATGCCGGTTTTCGTTGGCACGCGCGTGCCGGCGCGAACCTTGTTCGATTACTTGGCGGATGACTGTACCCTGGACGAGTTCCTCGCCAACTTCCCAACGGTGCGGCGTGAGCAGGCGATTCAGTTGCTGGAGCATTCCGCCGCCGCGTTGCCTGGCGCCCAGGCAAGACCGATGATGGAGCGCTGGGGCAAGCTTGAGGAGTTGGATCGCTCATTCGACCGCCAGTATTGGCAGGCCCAAACCGCTTCCGCGCGGCTGGCGGCCGTGTGGGAGTTGGTTGTCACCGCTTACGCACTCAAAGGCCAAGACGCGAATGCATTCCGACTTGCTCGACATCTTGAGAGTTTTCAACCAGTACAAGGTTGAATATCTCATCATTGGCGGCTACGCCGTTGCCTTTCACGCCGAACCGCGCTTTACCAAAGACCTCGACATTTTAGTCCGGGCCGATCAGGCGAATGCGCGCCGCGTTTACCAGGCACTGCGCGCGTTTGGCGCACCGCTCAGCGGCTTGACCGCACAGGACTTCGAGCAGGAAAAGTATTGGTATCAGATTGGAACGCCGCCCGTGCGCGTGGACATTTTGCTGTCTATCGAAGGCGTCAATTTTGCGGATGCCTGGACGCGCCGCGTCGAATCCATCATTGGCGATGTGCCGGCGCTTTTTATTTCAAAAGAAGATTTGATTGCCGCGAAGACGGCGGCTGGCCGTCCGCAAGACCTGATTGATGTTCAGAACCTCAACGCGAATAGATAAACGATGGCATACAAGATCACAGTTTTACCCGGCGACGGCATCGGCGTCGAAGTCACGCACGAAGCGGTCGAACTCCTCAAAACCGTCGCTCAAACTTTCGGACAGGAATTTGAATTTCAAACGCGCCTGATTGGCGGCGCGGCGCTCGATGCAGTGGGCGTGCCCTTACCCGACGAGACGCTACGCGACTGTCAGGCCAGCGCTGCCGTGTTGCTCGGTGCGGTTGGCGGCCTGCAATACGACAACAATCCGCCCAGGCTGAAACCGGAAACGGGTTTGCTGGCGTTGCGCAATGGCTTGGGCGTGTTCGCCAACCTGCGGCCCGCGTTTTTGCACGAACCGTTGATTGACGCCTCGCCGCTCAAACCCGAAATCGTGCGCGGCACAGACATGATCATCGTGCGCGAATTGCTGGGCGGCGCCTACTTCGGCCAGCCGCGCGGCGTGGATGACGAACGCGGTTGGAACACGATGGCTTACACCGCACCAGAGGTCGAACGCATTGCGCGCGTGGCCTTTGAACTGGCGCGCGGGCGCAAGCAGAAATTGCATTCGATTGACAAGGCCAACGTGCTGGAAAGCTCGCAGCTTTGGCGCAAGGTCGTCATTCGTGTGGCGCAGGATTATCCCGACGTCACGCTCGAACACGGCTACGTTGATTCGTGCGCGATGGCGTTGGTGATGCGCCCGACGGCTTACGACGTGATCGTGACTGAGAATTTGTTCGGCGATATTTTGAGCGACGAAGCGGCGGTGCTGACCGGCAGCCTGGGCATGCTGCCGTCGGCCAGCATCGGCGGCAAAGTCGGCTTGTATGAACCCGTGCATGGCAGCGCGCCCGACATCGCGGGCAAAGGCATCGCCAACCCGCTGGGCATGATTGCCTCGGTCGCGCTGATGTTGCGCCATAGCTTCAAACTCGAAGCGGCGGCGGCGGCGGTTGAACAGGCGATCAGCGCAACACTAGCGGAAGGCTATGGCACGCCGGATTTGAAGAGTCAGGCGCGGCAGATCAAGACGAACGAAATGGGCGCGATCATTCGTCAAAAGGTCGCGGCTGCCAACTAAACCAACAAAGGACAGGCGCGCGGCCTGTCCTTTGTTGTCTTTGAACGGGCATAACAGATTTTTATCATTCGGCAGAGATTATTTCCTAGACTGAATCCAGCGTGCTGACTATAATGCGCCTGCCTTTTTCAAGCATTCGTACTAACCCAATTCGCCGAGAGTTTCAGTTATGCCTGATCGCCTTCAATTCAACGCGTTGCTTAGCCCGGTCGCCACTGACGCGCGGCTGCGCGGCCTAAACACGCTGGTTGTCGCGATTATTAGCATTATTGTAGTAGGTGGCGTACTCATTCTACGCGAACCACTCGTCGGCTGGGCCGCCTGATAAAACAGGCAATCAAAATGCACAGCAACCCCGGCGAGCCAAGCGACTCGTCGGGGTTTTTCGTTTCAGTACCGGCTCAAAGATCGAGGGAGAACTTTTATGAAAATGCGTGGCGCACAAATTCTGCTTGAATCACTGCGGTGCGAAAACGTGAAGCATGTGTTCGGCTATCCGGGCGGCGCGGTGTTGCACATCTATGACGAACTCAACAAGCACGAGCAGGAACTCGGCATCAAACATTATCTGGTACGGCACGAACAGGGCGCGTTGTTCGCCGCCGCCGGTTACGCGCAAGCGACCGGCCAGGTCGGCGTCGCGCTCGTTACGTCCGGCCCCGGCGGCACCAACGCGGTGACGGGCATCGCCAATGCATTCATGGATTCAATCCCGCTGGTCGTCTTCACCGGCCAGGTGCCCACGCATCTGATCGGCAACGACGCTTTTCAGGAAGCCGATTTGACGGGCATCACGCGCTCGTGCACCAAGCACAATTACCTGGTCAAACACGTCGAAGACCTCGCGCCCACGATCAAGGAAGCCTTTCACGTGGCGGCCAATGGCCGGCCCGGCCCGGTGCTGATTGACATGCCCAAGGACATGACCGCGCAAGAGATTGAGTTCAGCTACCCCGAAACGATTCAACTGCGTAGCTACAACCCGCAGGTTCAGCCCAGCCAAAAACAGGTGCGCAAAGCCGTCGAAGCCATGCTCAAAGCCGAACGCCCGGTGCTTTACCTGGGCGGCGGCGCAATTGCGGCGGGCGCGCACGAAGAGGCGCGCCGCTTGGCCGAACGGTTGAATCTGCCGGTGACCTGCACGCTGATGGGCCTGGGGGCCTTTCCGGCCAGCCATCCGCTGAGTTTGGGAATGCTGGGCATGCACGGCGGTTATTGGACGAACATGGCGGTGAATAATTGCGACCTGCTGATTTCGATTGGCGCGCGCTTTGATGACCGTGTGACGGGCAAGATCAGCGAGTTCGCCAGCGGCGCAAAGTTCATCCATGTGGACATTGATCCGTCCTGCATCAGCAAAAACGTGCCTTGTGATTATCCGGTTGTCGGCGATGCCCGCGCCGCCACGCAAGCCTTTCTGGCCGAGGTCGAAGAGCAGTTGGCCAGTGGCGTCAAGCTCGCCTCGAAAGACGCTTGGCATGCGCAGATCGCCGCCTGGCGCAAACAACATCCGTTCTGGTTCAAAGAAGAAGGCGACGTCATCAAGCCGCAATACGTCATCCACGAATTGCACCGCATCACCAAAGGCCAGGCCATCGTCTCCTCCGACGTGGGCCAGCACCAGATGTGGACGGCGCAGCTTTACGGCTTCGATTCGCCGCGCCAGTGGCTGAACAGCGGCGGACTGGGCGCGATGGGCTACGGCTTCCCGTCGGCGATGGGGCCGGCGGTGGCCTACCCCGACAAGCTGTGCGTGGCGGTCGTCGGCGACGGCGGCTTCCAGATGAGCATGAACGAACTGGCGACGGTCAAGCAGTACAACATTCCGGTCAAGATTCTGATCATCAACAACGGCTATCTGGGCATGGTGCGCCAATGGCAAGAGCAGTTTTATGAGCACCGTTATGCGCACGTCAATCTGGAAGTCTCGCCCGATTTCGTCAAATTGGCCGAGGCTTACGGCGTGCCCGCTCTGCGCGCAACCAAAGCCAGCGAGGTCACACGCACGCTGGAAAAAGGTTTGAACATTCCGGGGCCGGTGCTGATTGAGATGAAAGTGGCGCGCGAGGAAAATGTGTTTCCGATTGTGCCGGCGGGGGCGGCGCTGAAGGATATGATTCTGGCGTGATAAGGCTCCAAACAAGGAGGAACGTATGACTTGTGACGTGTTACTGAAACAAAACAACAATGGTTTTGTGGCGACCGTGCTGGGCCTGCCTGAGTGCAGGGTGGAAGCGGCCACGCGCGACGGCGCGCTGGAAGCGGCGCGGCTTTGCGTGTCGCAACGGTTGGCGGACGTTGAGATTGTCAAAATGGAATTGGATACGCCGAGCAAAATAGCCAAACTCGCCGGTGTCTTTGCCGACGAAGACCCGGAAAGCTGGAATGAATTTCTCGCGGCGATGAAAGCGTATCGCCAGCAGCTAAACGACGACCCGAACGTGCTCTGACAGCGCTGGTGGATTTATGCCGCTGTATGTTTTAGACACCGATCATCTCACTTTGCTCCAGCGTGCTGACGCGCAGGTCATGGCCCGCTTTGACGCCCTGCCACAAGCAGAGCGGGCCGCCTCCGTCGCCAGTTTTGAAGAGCAGATCAAGGGGCGGTTGGCGCAAATCAATGCAGCAAAGACGGCGGAGAAAAGCGCAGCGGCTTATCGGCGTTTGATCGAGACCCAAAACTTTTATTGCTCGATGCGCTTGCTGACAATCAATCAAGCCACGGCGGAAATTTATTTGCAGTTGCGAAAAATCCATCGCCAGCACGACAAAATGGATTTGCGCATCGCCGCCACGGCGCTGGCGCACAACGCTATTCTGGTAACGCGCAACACGCGCGACTTTGCCCCGGTTGAAAATTTACGGCTCGACAACTGGGCTTGAACATTCAACCAAGTTGAGCGCGGCCCGCTTTGGAAAAACACAATGAGCACTCTCGATATTTTGGTCTGGCCTCATGAATCCGGTTTTCTGGCAACAGTGCTCGGACTGCCTGTGCCTGTCGTTCAAGCAACCACACGCGAAGCAGCTATTCAACAAGCACAGGACGAAGCTCAAACCCTGTTAGCCAAATCCGAGGTCGTTCACGTCGAAAATGGGGCGAACGTCAGGAAGAGCAAGACGCTGCGCGTTGGCCCGGGAATGTGGAAAGACAACGCGTTGTATGATGAGTTTGTCGCCGCCATGAAAGAGGCGCGCGCCGAAATCAACGCCAATCCAAATCGGTTGTGACGCGAATGATTTATCTGCTCGACACAGACCATATCACGCTGCTGCAATGGGACAACGCGAAAGTCACGGCGCGTTACGAGCAGGTACGCAACGCTACGTTTGTCTGCAGTTCCAGTTACGAAGAGCAATTGCGCGGCTGGCTGGCGCTCATCAATCAAGCCAAGACGCCAGAGAAAGTGCATTACGCGTATGTGAGTTTGGAAGAAATGCTCGAGTACTTTTGCGACACGCCGAAACTGAGTTTCACGCCAGCGGCCATCGCACTTTATCAAGCTTTGCGGCAACGCTATCGCCGCAAAGACAAAATGGATTTGCAGATTGCGGCGACAGCGCTTGCCCACGACGCGACCCTCGTGACGCGCAACACCAAAGACTTCATTGATATTGAAAATTTACGGCTCGAAAACTGGGCTTAAACCCTTGACGAAACTTATGCGACATACAATCTCGATTCTGCTCGAAAACGAATACGGCATGCTCTCGCGCGTGGCCGGCCTGTTCAGCGCGCGCGGCTACCAGATAGACACCCTGAGTGTCGCGCCCGCGCTGGAAGAAGGCATCTCGCGCCTCACGCTGATCACGCACGGCAACGATCACGTCATCGAACAGATCGTCGAACAGACGCGCAAGATGGTGCGCGTGCTCGACGTGGCCGACCTGACCGCCAATCCGCACGTCGAACGCGAGATGGTCATGCTCACCGTCAGCGCGCATCCGGGCCAGGAACGGCAAGAGGTGCTGAGCCTGATCGAAATCTTCCGCGCCCGCGTGGTGGACGTGTCGAACGATGCCTTCATCGTCGAGCTGACCGGCAATGCCGAAAAGGTCAACGCCTTTATCGAACTGCTGCGCCCCATCGGCATTCACGACATGGTGCGCACCGGCACGGTGGCGCTCACGCGCGTCGCCCACATCAAAGCGCAAAAACTAAAAGACGAGGACGAAGAGTTTTCCGAACAATCATTCAATGAAAAAGTGTAGGGCGGACTTTAGTCTGTCCTGCCCGCCTAACCATCCCAACCCAAGGAACACATCCCAATGGCAATGAATATCTACTACGACAAAGACGCTGACCCGAACGCCCTCAAAGGCAAACGCATCGCCATCATCGGCTACGGCTCGCAAGGCTTCGGCCACTCGAA
>JAYUCP010000568.1:0-20615 GCA_043740245.1 Acidobacteriota bacterium
CCGTGAGGGAGGGCTGGCTTGCGAGGTCAAGCCCTCCCTCACGGTCGGGCTACTGACACGGCTACCGCCATGCAAAAAGCCCTGCGCTAAAGAAGTAGCGCAGGGCTTCCGGTGGAACTCCCGCAGCTCTTTAGCAGTATTTTTAAGTGGAGCAAGTCGCTGTAAATCGCCACTTCCGCTTGTCAAAAATTGAAAAAGCCTCGCGCTTTTCGGGAGGCGCGAGGCTTTGAATTCCTCAGGCTCTTTAGCGCGTTCTTTAACGTGGAGCAATTCGCCTCAAAATCACCACGATTCAATTTCGACGCGGACAATACACTGTGGCGGAAAAATCTGTCAAGCAACTCGAGAAGAAATTTTTATGGTCTTGACAAAATGATAAGCGCGGCCAAGAATGCCCGCACTGTCATGAAACAACCTTTTCAGACAATCTGCTGTTGTTGCCGCACGCATACCTGCACGTGTTGTTGTCGGTAATCAATCCGACTTTCCCTTTCCCATTCAACCCAGACTTCAAGGAGAAAGCTTATGTCTATTCGCTTAGGCGATGCCGCGCCGGATTTCACGGCACAAACGAACGAAGGCTCGATCAACTTTCACGAGTGGCTCGGTGAGAGTTGGGGTGTGCTCTTTTCGCACCCCAAGGATTTCACGCCCGTCTGCACGACCGAATTGGGCGAGGCCGCCCGGCTCAAACCCGAATTCGACAAGCGCAACGTCAAGATCATCGGCCTCAGCGTTGACCCCGCCGATTCGCACAACAAATGGGCCGAGGACATCAAAGAGACGCAAGGGCACGCGCTCAACTTCCCGGTCATCGCGGACGCGGACAAGAAGGTTGCCGACCTTTACGGGATGATCCATCCGAATGCCAACGACACCTTCACCGTGCGTTCGGTCTTCGTGATCGGGCCGGACAAGAAGGTGAAGCTGACGCTGACCTACCCGGCCAGCACGGGCCGCAACTTTGCCGAGATTTTGCGCGTGATTGATTCGCTGCAACTGACGGCCAAATACAGTGTGGCGACGCCGGTGAATTGGAAAGACGGCGACGACGTCATCATCGTGCCGGCGATTTCCGACGAACAGGCCAAGGAGAAATTCCCCGGCGGTTGGAAGACGTTGAAGCCGTACCTGCGCGTGGTGGCGCAACCGGGCAAGTAAGGTACCGTAGACTGTCTAGTCTGCGGCTGTCTTGATCCTTCGAGGCTTCCGCAACAACTCGCCCACTGGTGTGCGGCAAGGTTCCCGCAATGGGCGTGAGATGAAGTCCGCCGCAGACTGGACAGTCTACGGTACGTTTCGGGCGCAAGTTTTATGTCCACGCGCTTTGCCACTGCATCATCGCTGCCCGATTTGATCGGCAACACGCCGCTGTTGCGGCTGCAAAACTTGGCCGTGAATCCGCAGGTCGAGATTTACGCCAAGGCCGAGTGGACCAACCCGGGCGGTTCGGTCAAAGACCGCCCGGCGTTGCGCATGATTCAAGAGGCCGAGCGCACTGGTGCGCTCACGCCGGACAAGACGATCATTGACGCGACCAGCGGCAACACGGGCATTGCCTACGCGATGCTGGGCGCGGCGCGCGGCTACCGGGTGAAGCTGTGTTTGCCCAAGAACGCCAGCGCCGAACGCAAACGCATCTTGCGCGCGTATGGCGCGGAGTTGGTCTTGACCGACCCGCTGGCCGGCACGGATGGCGCGATTGTCGAAGTGCGGCGGCTGGTGGCCGAAAACCCCGGCGCATATTTTTACGCCGATCAATACAACAATCCGGCCAACTGGCAGGCGCATTACGAGACGACCGGCGTCGAGATTTTTGAACAGACGACCGGACGCATCACGCACTTCGTCGCGGGCCTTGGCACTAGCGGCACGTTCGTTGGCGTGGGCCGCAAGCTGCGCGAATTGAAGCCCAGCGTGCGGTTGCTCTCGATGCAACCCGACTCGCCCTACCACGGGCTGGAAGGGATGAAGCACATGGAGACGGCCATCGTGCCTGGCATTTACGACGCGGCGCTGGCCGATGAACAGATGGAGATTGCGACCGAGGATGCCTACGCAATGGTGCGGCAGTTGGCGCGGCGCGAAGGCTGGTTTGTCGGCGTTTCGGCGGCGGCCAACATCGTCGCGGCGTTGCGGATTGCCGAACGCATTGAGAGTGGCGTCATCGTCACGATTCTGTGCGATGGTGGCAGTCGTTACTTGAGCGAAAAGTTTTGGGATGCGTAGTAGCAGCCGATTATTTGGTGGCCTGAAAGCGCGTGCCACAGTTCGGGCATTGCAGGATGTGCTTCATCCCGCTGATCGGAATGACGGGAATGATAAAAAAGACCGTGATGAAGCGCATGCCCTGTTTGATAATGAATTGAGTGCTTGCGCCGCATTGGCCGCAGTGCATAGGGTGCTCGGTAAATTGCGAGCCCCAGCAGAAAAAACGGATCCCGATAATCAGCATTTCGCATACTCCTTTTCTTGTCGCTAAGCCGTGGAAAACGTGGCGGATTGTGCGGCAAGCTTGTAGGGGCAGTCAACAAATTCGGAATTCAACGATGAGTGTCAAGCTGGCTACAGATCATCTGCAAAGCATCCGCGAACATGGCGAACGCACCTTTCCCGAAGAATGCGGCGGGTTGTTGCTAGGTTTGGTAGAAGACGGCGTGCGGGTGATTCACGAGGTCTTGCCGCTCGAAAATGTGCGCCCCGATTCGCGCCACAATCGTGTGGAACTTGATCCGCGCGATTACCTGCGCGCCGAACGCGAGGCTGCTAAGCGGGGGCTGGGCGTGTGGGGCTACTACCATTCGCATCCGAATCATCCGGCGATTCCGTCTGGCTTTGATCTGGAACACGCGCCGTTTATCGAATGGTCGTATCTGATCGTGGCGGTGCGCGACGGGCAGGCGGAGGAAGTGCGCGCCTGGACGGTGCGCGCCGACCGTTCGCAGTTTGATGAAGAAGAGATCGCGCTCATAGTCGAACTGGCCGCCTGAAGGCTGGACTACGAATAACTTTCAAGAGGAGAAACAGACATGCCAAAGATTGCGATTCCGACGGCGCTGCGTCAATACGCGGGCGGCGTGGCGGCGGTGGAAGCGGAGGGCGCGACCATCGGCCAACTGCTGGCGAGCGTGACCGCCCAGCATCCCGAATTGAAAAAACATCTGTACGACGCCAACGGCAAGCTGCGCAGCTTCGTCAATGTCTTCGTCAACGACGAAGACATTCGCCATCAGCAACAAGAGAACACGCCAGTCAGCGACAGTGATGAAATCAGCATCATCCCGGCGATTGCAGGCGGCGCGGGTGCAGCAGTCGAAGAAGCCCGTACGACGCACGCCTTGCCTGAATTGAACAAAGATGAGATTGCGCGTTATAGCCGTCACCTCATCATGCCAGAAGTCGGCATGGAGGGGCAGCGCAAGCTGAAGGCCGCGAGCATCCTGTTGATCGGCACGGGCGGTTTGGGTTCGCCGCTCGGGTTGTATCTGGCGGCGGCGGGCGTGGGGCGGTTGGGCTTGGTGGATTTCGATGTGGTGGATCACAGCAACCTGCAACGCCAGATCATACACGGCACCAAAGACGTGGGACGCCCGAAGATTCAATCGGCCAAAGACCGGCTGAGCGACATCAATCCGCACGTTCAGCTTGACACTTACGAGACGGCGCTGCGGTCTGAGAACGCGCTCGGCATAATCAAGGATTACGATGTCGTGATTGACGGCACCGACAATTTCCAGACGCGCTATTTGGCGAACGACGCCAGCGTGTTGCTGGGCAAGCCCAATGTTTACGGCTCGATCTTTCGGTTCGATGGTCAGGCGTCAGTCTTTTATCCGGCTGGCGGCGGGCCTTGCTATCGCTGTCTGTATCCCGAACCGCCACCGCCTGGGTTGGTGCCGTCGTGCGCCGAGGGCGGCGTACTGGGTATCCTGCCCGGCATCATCGGCGTGATTCAGGCGACCGAGGCGATCAAGCTCATCATCGGGCAGGGCGAGTCGTTGATCGGGCGCTTGCTGCTGTTTGACGCGCTGAAGATGAAGTTCCGCGAGTTGAAGCTGCGGCGCAATCCAGAATGCCCGCTGTGCGGCGAGCACCCGACGATCAAGGAGCTGATTGATTACGAGCAGTTCTGCGGCATCACGCCGCACGTCGAGGCCAAAGCCGAAAGCTCGGATTGGGAAGTCACGCCCGCACAACTTAAAGCTGAACTGGATGGCGGGCGGCAGCTCACGATCATTGATGTGCGCGAGCCGCACGAGTGGCAAATCTGCAACCTGGAAGGCTTCGGCGCAAAGCTGATTCCGTTGGGACAATTTCCCGCGCGGCTCAACGAATTGAACAGCGCCGATGAAATCGTCGTCCATTGCAAAATGGGCGGGCGCAGCGCCAAGGCTTATGAGACGCTCAAACAGGCGGGCTTCAAAAAGATTCGCAATCTGAAGGGCGGCATCCTGGCGTGGGCGGATCAAGTGGATTCGACGTTGCCGAAGTATTGAGCGTTCGGTTTGACAGATTTTGGCGGCGCGGCTATCTTCACCGCGCAATTGGGCGGCGCAATTGATTCGATTGATAATGCGCGTGGCGATTTAAGCGACTTGCTCCACGGAAAAAACTGCTAAAGAGCGTTTACGTTCTCAAGTTTTTAGCGGGAACCCCAGCGTTACTTTGGCGCTGGGGTTTTTGTTTTTGTGTCAGTAGCCCGACCGTGAGGGAGGGCTTGGTTGCGATGCCGCCCTCCCTCACGGTCGGGCTACTGACAAGTCGCTACTCCCACGCTTAATCCCTAAACCAGCAACGAGGAGAACGCAGCATGGCAGACGAGACACCCAACTATCACTTAAACACCCTTGCAGTTCACGGCGGCCAGAGTGCCGACCCTACGACCAAAGCGCGGGCGGTGCCGATCTATCAAACGACTTCCTACCAGTTCGACGACGCCGACCACGCGGCGCGCCTGTTTGGCTTGCAGGAATTCGGCAACATCTACACGCGCATCATGAACCCGACGACCGATGTGCTGGAAAAGCGGATCGCGGCGCTGGAAGGCGGCGCGGCGGCGCTGGCGCTGGCTTCGGGGCAAGCGGCGGAGACGCTGGCGATTCTGAACATTGCGAATGCGGGCGATGAAATCGTTTCGACGACATCGCTGTATGGCGGCACCTACAACCTGTTTCACTACACGCTGCCAAAGCTGGGCATCAACGTGCGCTTCGTTGACGCCGAGGACGAAGCGGGTCTGCGGGCGGCGATCAACGACAAGACCAAGGCCGTTTACACCGAGACCGTCGGCAATCCCAAGCTCGACATCGTGGACATCGAAAAGCTGGCGAACATCGCGCACGAACACGGGCTGCCGCTGCTGATTGACAACACCACGCCGTCGCCCGCGTTGTGCCGGCCTATCGAACACGGCGCGGACATCGTGATTCATTCACTGACCAAATTCATCGGCGGCCACGGCACTTCGATTGGCGGCCTCATCGTGGACGCGGGCAAATTCGACTGGAAGGCTTCGGGGCGCTTCCCGGATTTCGTCACGCCTGATCCGTCGTATCACGGCTTGGTGCACGCGGATGCCTTCGGCCCGCTGGCGTTTATCTTGAAAGCCCGCGTGCAGGGGTTGCGTGACATGGGCGCGTGTCTGTCACCCTTCAACGCCTTCCTGATTTTGCAAGGCGCTGAGACGCTGCATTTGCGGATGGAGCGTCATTCCGAAAATGCGTTGGCGGTGGCGAAGTATTTGCAGACGCATCCGCAGGTTGTGTCGGTCAACTATCCCGGTTTGGCATCCAGCCCCTATTTCAGCCGTGTGCAGAAATACTCGCCGAACGGCGCGGGCGCATTGGTGACCTTCGAGATTCGCGGCGGCTTGGACGCGGGCAAGAAGTTCATCAACAGCGTCAAGCTGCACAGCCTGCTGGCGAATATTGGCGACGCCAAATCGCTGGTGATCCATCCGGCTTCGACGACGCACTCGCAGTTGAGTGAAGAGGAACAGGCTTCGACCGGTGTGACGCCTGGCCTGGTGCGGCTGTCAGTCGGCATCGAAGACGTGCGCGACATCATTGCTGACATTGATGGCGCTTTGAAAGCGTAAGAATACCTCGCCGCAAAAAGGCGCAAAGACCGCAAAAGCTTTTTGAGTGCTTTGCGCTTTTTTGCGACGAACAAGATGGGTATGCCGAACACGCTTGTCCCAACTTATGAAGGCGATCTGCGTTTGACCGATGCGCAACCGTTCCTGCTGGTTTCGGGGGAAGCGTTGCCATCGGTCAAGCTGCGTTACGCGCTTTACGGCAAGCTGAATGCGCCGCGCGACAATGCCATCCTGGTTTGTCACGCGCTGTCGGGGTCGGCGCGCGCGGGCGATTGGTGGCCGCAGTTGTTCGGGCCAGTGTTCGATCTCGCACGCGATTGCGTGGTGTGCGTCAACGTGATTGGGTCGTGTTATGGCTCGACCGGGCCGCGCGAGCTGAATCCGGCGACAAGCGAAATGTATGGCGCGGCTTTCCCGTTGGTCGCGGTGCGCGACTGGGTGCGGGCGCAGGCGGCAGTGTTGGATCATTTGGGCATCGAGAAATTGCGCGCCGTGATCGGCGGTTCGATTGGCGGGATGCAGGCCATTCAATGGGCGATTGATCTGCCCGCGCGTGTTGGCCGCTGCCTGGCGGTCGGCGCTGCGCCGCTGACGGCCATGGGCTTGGCGCTGAATCATCTGCAACGGCAGGCTATCCGCAACGATCCGCGTTGGCTGTGCGGACGTTACAACGCTGAAAACCCGCCCAGCGCCGGGTTGGCGCAAGCGCGGGCGATTGCGATGTGCTCCTACAAATCCGAGCATCTCTTTCAGGAACGCTACGGCCGCCAGCCCAATCGCAATGGCGAAGACCCGCAACGCTTGCTCGATGACCGCTATGACATTGGCGGTTACCTCGATTATCAAGGCGAGATTTTTACGCGGCGGTTCGACGCGGCCTCCTATGTCGTGATGACCAAGGCGATGGACAATTTTGAACTGGGGCGTGGTTACGAATCCGAAGCTGCAGCCTTATGCCGTATCAAAGCCAAAACTTTGCTGGTTGGCATCTCCTCTGACTGGCTCTTTCCCGCCACCGAAATCAAAGCTTTGAGTGAACGGATGCAAATGGCTGGCGTCCCGGTTGAATACGCCGAGTTGCAATCCTCGCACGGCCACGACGGGTTTTTGGCTGATGCCGATGCGCTTGCCTCGCTGTTGCGTGGGGCGCTCAATTGAATCAATTGATCGTAACTTCCCAAGCCGCAGCATTGCGCAACAGCGTCGAGAGCAACGTCGTGTGTAAGCCGTGCCCCGAACGCGACGCGCGCACGTGGCCCAGGATCGGCATGCCGCACAAGGCCAGGTCGCCGATGATGTCCAGAATCTTGTGGCGCACGAATTCATCGGCGAAGCGCAACGGCTCCTCATTCATGATTCCATCCTTCGTCAACGCGATGGCGTTTGCCAGCGAAGCGCCGCGCGACAGGCCGCTCTGCCGCAAGGCTTCGATCTGATCCACAAAGCCGAAAGTCCGCGCGGGCGCAATCTCGCGCAGGTAGTTGCCGTTGGCGAAGGTGATCGCGTGCGACTGGACGCCGATGAGCGGATGCGCGAAATCAATCTCGCAAGTGATGCGGAAGTCGTCGCACGGTTCGATGGACATCGTGCGGTTTTGTTCGCCCACCTCGATGCGTTTGAGCACGCGCAAGTAGGCGCGCGGCGCGGGCAATTCAACGATGCCAGCCGCTTGAATCAAATCCACCCACTGCACGCTGCTGCCATCCAGAATCGGCACTTCCAGCGAATCAATTTCGATGATGGCGTTGTCTACGCCACAGCCGACCAGCGCTGAGAGCAGGTGTTCGACCGTGGCGATCATCACGCCGGATTTCATCAACGTGGTGGCGTAACTCACGTGCGCGACGTATTGCGGCGCGGCGGGAATCTCGAAATCATTCAGGTCGGTACGGCGAAACAAATAGCCCGTGTAAGCAGGCGCGGGCCGCACGGTGACGTTGACCGGTGAGGCCGAATGCAGCCCGATGCCGGTGGCGCTGAAGGCTTGTTGAATGGTGGTCTGTTTTGCCAAGCGGTTTGCCAGCGGTCTGTTTGTTGTTGTGAGGCTACGTTGTGCGCAATGGTTTGTGGCGTTTGCGCCAATTCCGCACGCCGAAACGAAAAACGGTTGCAAGCCGTGGAAGGCCTGCAACCGTTTGCCGGACTAGGTTTGCCGCAAAGCGTTATTCAAAAACGCGGCGGACTTTCTTGCGATTGCGTTTGCGCGCGAGCGCCGATTTCACGCGGCGTTTTTCGCCGGCCGGCATGTGGAAAGCATGCCGTTTGACTTCGCGGATAATGTCTTCCTGTTGCACTTTGCGTTTGAAGCGGCGGAGCGCGCTTTCCATCGTCTCGTTATCACCGAGCTTGATCTCTGCCAATTTGAATTCACCTCGCTTTCACTCTTGGCGGTTCGTTTCGTCCGGCCCACATTGAGGAGCGGGCTGCTGAACGAAGGCGCGAGGATACTTGCCGGACTAGGGGGTGTCAAGCGCAGCCTTTGTCTGGCAGGGCTTTTCAGCGCCGCACCTCGCAAGGTAAAGTGCGGCCTTCCCTTAAGCGCTGATTTCATCAACAAGGAATACTCATGAGAATTCTCGTCATCGGTTCAGGCGGGCGCGAACACGCGCAAACCTGGGCGCTCGCGCAGAGCGTGCAAGTCAAACAAATCTTTGCGGCGACCACCAACGCAGGCATTCAACGTCTGACCACGCCCGCCAACATTGATGCTGCCAACCCTGGTGCGGTCGCTGACTTTGCTGTACAGGAAAAGCTCGATCTGGTTGTCGTCGGGCCTGAGCAACCGCTGGTGGATGGCGTGGTGGATGCGTTGCAGGCGCGCGGTATCGCGGCGTTTGGGCCAGTGCGAGCGGCGGCGCGTTTGGAAGGCAGCAAGGCTTTTTCCAAAGAGTTCATGACGCGCCACGGCATCCCCACGGCGCAGTATCGCGTGGTTGATACGGCTGCCGAGGCCTTCGCCGCCCTGCGCGAGTTCGCCTATCCGTTGGTCGTCAAGGCTGACGGCTTGGCGGCGGGCAAGGGCGTGATCATCGCCGCCGATGAAGCTGAGGCACGTCAGGCCGTGCAGGATTTGCTGGTCGAGCGCAAGCTGGGCGCAGCGGGCGCGCGGTTGGTGATCGAAGAGGGCCTGGCTGGCAGGGAAGTCTCTTACCTGGTTTTTGCCGATGGCAAGGATTGGTGCGCGATGCCGGTGGCGCAGGATCACAAACGCGCCTTCGATGATGATCGCGGGCCGAATACGGGCGGGATGGGCGCGTTCTCTACGCCGGGTTTGTTGGATGAGGCGATGGAGGCGCGCATCGTGAAAGAAATCGTCGAGCCAACGCTTGCGGCCACGGCGGCGGAGGGTTTTGCCTTTCGCGGGGTGTTGTATTGCGGCTTGATGCTGACGGCGCAGGGGCCGCAGTTGCTGGAATACAACGTGCGGATGGGCGACCCCGAAACGCAGGCGATCTTGCGACGCCTGGATGGCGATTTTGCCGAAATCTGCTGGGCTGTCGCGCGTGGTGAATTAAGCAGTGTAAAACCGCGTTGGAGCGAGCAGTCTACAACGTGTGTAGTGCTGGCTTCGGCTGGTTACCCGGGCAGTTATGAAACCGGCAAGGTGATTGAAGGTTTGGAAGAGGCAGAACGAGTTGAAACAGTGACGGTTTTTCACGCGGGCACAAAATTGAATGCTGACGGGCAAGTCGTGACGGCGGGCGGGCGTGTGTTGGGCGTGACGGCGCGCGGGGCTGATTTGGCTGAAGCGACAGCGCGCGCGTATGAAGCAGCGCGCCGGATTCGGTTTGACGGCGCGTTTTACCGGCGCGACATCGGGCGGAGTTGAGCAAAGAGAGTTGTCCGTTCGCCGAAAACAAGAGCCGCCGCCTTGATAACCAAGGCGGCGGCTGATGTCGTGTTGGGAAAGGTTCTGAGCCTTTGGTTAATAACCGCAGCGTCCGTTGAGCAACGACCACATGTTGGCTAACTCGTCATAATCTTGTTGGCGATTGTCGCGAATGGCCAGCACCGTCTGATTCATCAATGTGTCGAGCAAAGTGTCAGGCGTGAAGACCATGCCATTGCTCATCGCAACAGATGAGAAGCTCACTTGCGAACAGCGCAGCGGGCTCCAGAAAACGTTGAAGACCACCGGTGAACCGGGGCCGCCCGCCAACGAGAGACTGAGTTGCGCCGTTACGAATTCGCGGTTGAGCCGTTGTTGCACGCTCGTGCCGCCCTGCAAAATCCCGCGAATCGCGCTCTGGTTGTTCTGAATTCCCATTGGGATGTTGCTATTGTAGCCCGCCGCCAAGACCGTGCCGCCCGGCCAATAGCGCGCGTTGTTCAGCAAGTATTGTGTCGAACGCCAGCACACCGTATCGCACTTGAAATTGTTAGGCGTGGGTGTCGGCGTGGGTGTTGGCGTCGGCGTGGGTGTTGGGGTGGGGCCCGTGCATTGTTCGCCAAAGTTGTAATTGATGCCCTTGCCCAACGACGCCAAGGGGATGTTGGCGAACATATCGTTCGTGGTGATGCCGCCCAAAGAACCGACGGTGTCTTTGCCATCGGTCGCACCCGCGGGTTGCGCTTCGGTGATTTTGAAAACACCGGGCATCAGGTTGGCGAAGATATAAAAGCCATTGCCATCGGTCGTCGTTGTTTTATTGACTGCGCCATTGATGTCATTGCCGGTCAGCGAGACGAGCACGCCACTCAGCGCAAGTTCTCCAGCTTCCTTTAGGCCGTTGTCATTCAGATCGCAATACACAAAGCCTGAGAGGCTGCCGGGCAAAGGTTGGTCTGGCGGCGGCGGCAAACATGCCTCACAGGCGAGTGCACAAATACGGCCAGTAGGGAACCAACCATAGCCGCCGCCGGTGACTGCTTCGCCAACGCTGCCATTGCGGTCACCGGGTTGTTCGAAACGGTTTACCCTGGCCTCGAGGTGCACAATAGAAATCGTTCCCGGCCAGGCCGAGCGTTTGAGTTCGACCACGTATTGCAAACATTCTTTCAGACGCGGCGAATCTATCGAGAAAATTGCCTTAATGGTCGGGGTAACGCGGTCAGTCGCAGCACCCCAAAAAGGAATTAGTTCGCCCACTGCAAGTGGACCTGGACGCAGATAGGTAAAAAGTTGCACATCGGAGGCGAGTTGAGTCAGGATCACGCCCCGCGCACCTGCGGCGACGGTGAACATCGCGATGACAAATGAACCACTGCCATCGGGTTTTTGTAACGAGAGTGTGACCATGTCGTCAACTACGTCGTTGCTTGAACGAATCTCGAATAACAGTTCCGAAAGGCTCTCGGCACAAGTAGTGGCGCGTACTGAACTGTTGGGTGTCGAATAAGAGAATGCGTAGATGCCTTTAGAATATGGCATAGGCGAATACCCGCCGACCGGCGTCACCGTCGCTGTTGCCGGGATCGGTGTTTGAACATTCAGCACCAACGGCGTGGGCAATTGAAATATGTCTTCCACGGGTTCATCGCGTAAAAGAAAGCCTTGCACCAGCGCCGGCACGCGGATGGGCAAAGTACTCGGCGCTTCTGTCACCATGGTGCCAAAGGTCAACAGGCCCGAGCCATCATAGACCGGGGTTAAGCAAACATTGACCCCAGGCGCGATGATCGTTTGGCCTCCAATCCAGGTGCCGGGGACCATCCGCAATTTTGCTCCGCCAATCTGGATCGCAAGGTATGGGTCAAAGGCATACACGATGCCGCAGATTTGGGTTGCCCCGGCATTGGCGGACACACCATCGGCACTGACGATCTGACCCGCCGTGTTGAAGCAGAAGGTCGCACAAACATTCGCACTCACGGCAAAGCCGCTGAGCGACGCGCCTGCCGCAATCGTGAAGCGCACGCCGCCGATGGTTAGTATGCCGTTGCTGACGGCGGTGGCAGCTTGAAATTCAGTGACCTTGCCGCAGACCTTGGTTTGCGGCGGCGGGAAATCCTGGTTGCCATTCTGCACGCCAGCGGCAGCGGCCGCGTCCACCGACGGGGCCTTGAAACCCGGCGCCAGGAACAACAAGGTCAGGCAAAGCGCCAAGGTGCCCGTCAATAGTGTGGTTTGTGCTTTCATTTGGGTTCTTAACTCCTATAAATCGGTAGCCGGTGGTCAATAATCTGTGGTCGTTCGCCTAGAGCAAATGTTTGCGCCATTCTCTGCGAACAGCAGAGCGTGCAACGGGACCGGCGATTCATGCCGACGATTCATGAGTGATGTTGTCAACGGGTATGGGGTAATACGGGGTAAGGGCACTGAGAGGCACGGCTGGAACGGGGGAACACAGCCGACCGCGATCAAGGAGCATGCTCAAGTACCCAGAGGGCCAATTGAGCCTAAAATTATCTGCCGGTAAAAGTGTAATCGCGGGAAGTAAGTCGCGGGCCGTAGTCTACGGATTTCATTCCAGAGCGTCCACACATTTCAAATTAGAACTGGGATTTTAATGTGCTGAAGGCATTGATTTTAATCTATCTCACAGCGGAGTTGCAGAACCTCCGCCCAGCTTGTGCCAAGGCTAGGCTGCGATTATGATGCTCCCGCATTGATTCAGCTTCACCGCAAGTTCAAGAGGCAAGCAGAGTGAAATTCTATTCCCGCGAATTTACCTCGCGGCATTTCCCGGAGGAGTAACCATGAGTATGGAAGCGCTCGGCATGGTCGAGACGAAAGGGTTTGTTGGCGCTGTCGAAGCCGCCGATGCAATGGTCAAAGCCGCCAACGTCGTTTTGATCGGCAAGGAATATATCGGCGCCGGTTTTGTCACCATCTTTGTGCGCGGCGACGTCGGCGCAGTCAAAGCGGCCACCGACGCGGGTGCGGCGGCGGCGCGGCGCGTCGGCGAACTCGTCTCGGTTCACGTCATCCCGCGCCCGCACATTGAAGTCGAACGCGTGTTGCCGGGCGGTTACAAACCCGGTTCACAGTTGGAAGGCAAAGAAGCGAAGGCGTTGGGCGATGGCGGTTCGAGCAAGCAGAAGTAAAGGAGGCTGTCATGGGCCAAGTAGTAGTGGAGTTGCAACTCGAAAATTCAGTGGATCGTGAGTTGGCGCGGCGCGGTGCGATCAAAGAAGAGGAAGTGCGAACCTTGACCACGTCGGCGCTGGCTGATTCGGGCGCTGGGATGTTGATGTTGCCGCAAGATATGGTCGAGGCGCTCGGCTTGCGTGAAGTGCGCAAAATGATCGTGGAGTACGCCGACACGCGCAAAGAAGAGCGACCTGTGGCGAGCATCGTGACGATCATGATTGGCAATCGCGAAGCCACGGTGGAATGCGTCGTTGGCCCGCCCACCAGCCAGGTGTTGCTCGGTCAGGTGCCGCTCGAAATCATGGATTTGCTTGTGGATTGCCCGCGCCAACAACTTGCCCCGCGCCCCGAATCACCGTTTCTGCCTATGCACAGACTCTAAACCGGCATGCCCGACACAGACCTGCAATCCATCCAAGCCGCGCGCGATCTGGTCGCCGCCGCCCACCGCGCGCAAGCCGTCGTCGCTACTTTCGATCAAGCTCGCATTGATTCGATTTGCGACGCGATGGCGCAAGCCGCCGCGCGTGAGTCCATGCGGCTGGCGCAACTGGCGCACGACGAAACCGGCTACGGCAACGCGGCGGACAAGAACGTCAAGAATCTTTTTTCCGCCGTCAACATCCACAACTATTTCAAAGGCCTCAAGACCGTCGGCGTCGTGCGCGACAACGGCTCAGTGGTTGAAATCTCAGCCCCGCGCGGCGTAGTGGCGGCGATCATTCCTTCGACCAATCCGACCTCGACAGCGATCTTCAAAATTCTGATCTCGCTCAAAGCGCGCAACGCCGTCGTGCTCAGCCCGCACCCATCGGCCACGCGCTGCGTCGTCGAAGTCGCCAACGTGATGCGCGCCGCCGCCGTGCAAGCAGGCCTGCCGCCCGCAGCCATCGGCTGCATCGAACTCACCACACTCGAAGGCACCGAAACCCTGATGAAGCACAAACACACCGCCGTCATTCTGGCGACCGGTGGTTTGGGGCTGGTGCGCGCGGCGTATTCATCCGGCAAACCGGCCTTTGGCGTAGGCCCCGGCAACGTGCCCGCGTTGATCGAACGCACGGCGGACGCGGCCAAGGCGGTGCGCGATATTTTGGCCGGGACGTGTTTTGATTTCGGCACGATCTGTGCTTCTGAGCAAGCAATGGTGGTGGATGCGCCGCTCGATGCGGAAGTCCGCGCACAACTCGCCGCGCAGGGCGCGTATTTTTTGAATGCAACGCAGGCTGACGCACTGGCGAAACTCGTGGTTGGGCCGAATCGCCATCTCAATCCGCAGATCGTCGGCAAACCGGCGCCGTTGCTGGCTGAATGGGCGGGCATCAGCGTGCCACCGCACACGCGCTGTCTGATTGCCGAAGCGGGCGGCGTCGGGCGCGACTATCCGCTCTCCATCGAAAAGCTCTCGCCGATTCTGGCCTATTACGTGGTGAATGGTTTGGCAGCGGGCAGCCAGTTGTGCGACGAGATTTTGCATTTTGGCGGGATGGGGCACACGGCTTCGATCCACACGCGCAATCGCGAGGCGGCGTTGCAATACGGCGCGCTGATGCCGGCGGCGCGCGTGGTGGTCAATTCGCCTTCGACGCATGGCGCGATTGGGTTTTCGACCGACCTCGCGCCTTCGATGACGTTGGGTTGCGGGTCGTGGGGCGGCAACGTGACTTCGGATAACATCTCGCCGCTGCATTTGATGGACATCAAGCGCGTGGCGTTTGAAACGCGCCCGGTCACGCAAGGCACAGCGAGCGCGCCAATGGCTGCGGCTCCGGCGAAAGCAGATGAGTCTGCCATCGCCGCGTTGGTGGAGCGGCTTTTTGCAACGCGCAAACCCGCGTCACCCGCACTAGCCGCACCAGCGAGCGCAAACCCAAACCCAAACCCAAACCCAAACCCTAATCCAGGCGCAGGCACCGCGCCGCCTGCACCCGCAGCAAAGCCAAAGCCGAAAGCCGTGGACTTTGTTTGCGAAGAGGATGTCAAACGGGCGCTAGCCCGCAACGAGAAGATTTACGTCAACGCCAAAACGATCATTACGCCCGCCGCCCGCGACTTGGGGAACGAGCGTGAAATCTTCGTTAAGACCGTTGGCTGAACCCGCGCAGACGCGTAACGTTTGCTGTCGCCGCTCACATTTCCCAACACTATTGAGCAACGCGGCAAGCTGATTGAACGCCCTTGCTTCAAGCGAATAAATGGCCCGCCAGTCAGCTTTGCCCTCCAACCCAAGAGGTATCTATGTCAGCAAACTTTTCCAGTTTTGAAAGCTTTGGCAAGCAGGGCAATTTCGGCGGCGGGGTGCGCAAGATCGTTTACCTCGTGGCCGCCTTCTTCCTGCTGCTTATCCTCTTCGCCACCTTTACAACCGTGCCCGCCGGGCATCGCGCGGTCGTCTTCAACAATATCACCGGTGGGTTGAGCGCGCGTGGCGAAGGTTTGACGCTGCTGATACCGTTCACGCAAATGGCGACGATTTATGATGTACGCACCGTCACCTACACGATGAGCAAGACCTCCAACGAAGGCGAGATCAAAGGCGACGATTCGATGACGACCCTGACCAGCGACGGCCAGCAGGTGGATATTGACCTCTCGGTGCGCTTTCACCCTGATCCAAACCACATCGTCGAATTGCACCGTCAGATCGGCCCCGATTACAAAGAAAAGATCGTGCGCCCCTCCGCGCGGAGCGTCACGCGCAACGCCATCTCCAAGTACGCGGTGATTGACATTTACGGCGTGAAGCGCGGGCTGATTCAAGATGAGATTGGCAACGAATTGCGGCCGCTGCTGGAAAGCAGTTTTCTGGTGCTGGATGCACTGTTCGTGCGCAACGTGGATTTTTCCGTTGAATTCAAAAAGGCGATTGAACAAAAACAGATTGCGCAGCAAGGCGCCGAGCGCAAGAAGTACGAACTGGAGCAAGAGCGAATCGAGAAGGAGCGCAAGATCGTTGCGGCTGAAGGCGACGCCGAATCCATCAGATTGCGCGGCGATGCGCTCGCGCGTAATCCGGCGCTGATCCAATACGAGTATGTCCAGAAGATCACGCCGGGCGTCCAAACGATTATCACCGATGGCAAATCCATCTTGAGCTTGGGCGATATAGTTCGCGGCAGTGGAAGCAAGGGCAAACAATAGCCCTTCCCGTTTCAAGCGAGTTGACAGGATTGGGGGCCGCCGCGAAAATCCTGGCTGAAAAGGAGCAAAGGAATGGAAACCCAAAGCGAGAAGGCACTGGACATCGTGCATCTGGCGGAAGGCGGGCAACTGACCTTGCCGGCTGAGTATCAACGCGCCTACAGCTTAACGCCTGGTGCCGCGATGGTCGTGCTGCAAGTCGGGGATGCGTTATTTGTCGCGCCGCAAGACGAAGTCCTCAACGCTACGGTCGCGCCGCTAGAGACTGCCTGGAAAGAGTCGGGGATGAGTTTGGCAGAACTGCCCGAAGTGCTGCGGGACGTGCGCCGTGTGGTGGTCGAGCGTGAGTTTGGCGCGCTGTTTGAGGATCAGCCGTGACTGCGCCGCTGGCCGCGCCGCACGAATTTTTGCGGCAGTTCAGACTGGAGTTTTAGGCTATCCGCCAGCCGCGCTCAAAAAGTGGGGCCGCAGCCAGCCAGTCCTGTTATTGTGTTGTTACACGATGAAGCAATACCTTGAGAAACAACTCGCCGAGTACTTCGACCCTGGGGTGCGCGGACGTGGTGAAGCCTACAAACGATCAAGTGCCGTGCGCATCAAGCGCGGCGATATGTGGCACGTCGCCGCGCAGGTGCATGGCAGCGACAATTACGACATCGAGTTGGAACGCGAAGCTGAGAATATCGAAGTGCGTTGCGAGTGCCCGTATTTTCAGGATCGCGGGCCCTGCAAACATATCTGGGCGGTGCTGCTCACGGCGGATAATTACGGCTATCTGATCGGTGATGGCCTTTACCGCCCGGTGACGATGACCGAAGCGGGATACGATGGCGAACTTGACGATGAGTTGGACGAAGAATTCGGCGCCGATGATTATGACGAAGAGGACGAGGAAGACTTGAAACCGGGGCCGTTGCGCAGCGCCCTGGCAATGCTCAAATCCGTCATCGCCAAGCCCAGCCAGCCCGCGCCGCAAGCCACACTGATTCCGCCCGCGCCGCCCAAGCCCGTCGTGCCCAGTTGGAAAGAGCAATTGGCGGCCATGGGCAAAGCGCCTGCCGCCACGCCGCCCGGCGTTCCCACCCACGATTGGCCCGCCACGCGCGAAGTGATTTACGTGCTGGATGTGCCCGGCACGCTCGCCGGTCACAACTTCGTGCTCGAAATCTTTTACCGCGACCTGCGCAAGGATGGCAGTTGGGGCGCCGCGAAAACCAAACGTTTCGCGCGCGCTGTGCTGCCTCATATCGCTGACCCGCAGGATCGTCAAATTTTCGCCTTGCTGGCCGGGGCCAAAGAACATTACGGGTATTACAACTACGGCTATCATTCCGACCAACTGCCCACGCAGGTGCATCTGAGCGAGCCGTTGCCCGACATGGTTCTGCCGCTGATCTGTCAGGCCGGGCGTTGCCGTTTGCGGTTGACGCCCAGCGCGCCAGAGTACAACTGGCTCAAGGTCGAATGGGATGGCGGCGCGCCCTGGGAGTTTCGATTGGAAGTCGCGCCCGCGCCCGAAGGCTGGGAATTGAAAGGCATCTTGCGGCGCGGCACAGAGCAAGTGGAACAGATGGAATTGAAAGAGCCGCTGCTCTTGCATCAGAGCGGTTTCATTTTCACGCGCACGCACTGCGCGCGGCTGGATGATCGCGGGGCCTTTCAATGGATCGCGCTGTTGCGCAAAGCCGAGCGCGTCGTCATCCCCTTTGAACAGCGCGAAGAGTTGCTGCAAGAGTTGCTGCGTTATCCGCAACTGCCGCCGCTCGACCTGCCCGCGGATTTCAAATACGAAGAAGTTTCGCTCACCCCGCGCCCGTTGCTGACGATCAAAAAGCCCGGCAAAGCGCCCTACGGCCATCAGCCCGAACGGCTGCGCGGCAAGCTGGCCTTTGATTACGACGGCGCCGTGATCGCCACCGAAGACGGGCGGCGCGGCATTTATCAATCGGAGCAAGGGCGCTTCCTGCTGCGTGATCGCGTGTTCGAGCAACAGTCCACGACATTGCTCTATGATCTCGGCTTCCGTTTCAAGCCCAGCGATTATTACAACAAAGAAGCGGGCTGGGATTTAGCCCCGTCAAAGCTGCCGCGCGCCGTGCGCACGCTGATCGGCGCGGGCTGGCACGTCGAGGCCGAAGGCAAGGTCTTCCACAGTCCCGGCGAGATGAAGATTCAGGTCAGCTCAGGCATTGACTGGTTCGAATTGCATGGCACGGTGGATTTCGGCGGCAACACGGCCAAGCTGCCCGCCTTGCTGGCCGCGCTACATCGGGGCGACAGCATGGTCAAACTCGATGACGGCACCTTCGGCATGTTGCCCGAAGACTGGCTCGGCAAATTCGGCCTGCTCGCGGGCTTGGGCAAATCCCACGACGATCATCTGCGGTTCACTAAAAGCCAGATCGGCGTGCTCGACGCGTTATTGCTGGCACAACCCAAAGCGACCGCCGATGCCGTCTTTGAACACGCCCGCGATCAACTGCAACGCTTCAACGGTATTGAAGCCGTAGACCCCACCTCCGGTTTCATCGGCGAATTGCGCGGCTATCAACGCGAAGGCCTGGGCTGGCTCCACTTCCTGCGCGGCTTCAATTTCGGCGGTTGTCTGGCCGACGACATGGGTTTGGGCAAGACTGTACAGGTGCTGGCGCTGTTGGAAGCGCGGCGCGCTGAACGCGATGGGGCGAATGGACACGGCATCGTGCCGTCGCTGATCGTTGTGCCGAAATCGCTGGTCTTTAACTGGCGGCAAGAGGCTCTGCGCTTTGCGCCGCAGTTGCGCATACTGGATCACACCGGGCAGACGCGTAACAAAGAGGGCGAGAACTTCAGCGAATACGACGTGATCCTGACGACCTACGGCACGGTGCGCAATGACGCGGTGACCTTCAAGGATTTGCAATTCGACTACATCATTCTCGACGAAGCGCAAGCCGTCAAAAACTCTGACACCGCTTCGGCCAAAGCCGTGCGGCTGTTGAAAGGGAATCACAAACTCGCGCTCAGCGGCACGCCCGTCGAAAACCACCTGGGCGAACTGTGGAGCATGTTCGAGTTTCTCAACCCCGGCATGCTCGGCACGGCTTCGGTCTTCAAACTCACCGGCACCGCCGCGCGCAACCCTGACGAAGAGACGCGCAAGCTGCTGGCCCAGGCCCTGCGCCCCTTCATCCTGCGCCGCACCAAAGAGCAAGTCGCCAAAGATTTGCCGAAGAAGTTTGAACAAACGCTCTTTTGCGAACTGGAGCCGAAGCAGCGCAAGCTTTACAACGAACTGCGCGACCATTACCGCAACAGCCTGCTGAACAAAATGGACGCCGTCACGCTCAAGCGCTCCAAGATTCAAATTCTTGAAGCCCTGCTGCGTTTGCGCCAGGCCGCCTGCCATCCCGGTTTGATTGACAAAAAACGCATTGACGAATCATCGGCCAAGCTCGACCTGTTGCTGACCAACCTGAGCGCCGTGCTCGACGAAGGCCGCAAGGTGCTCGTGTTTTCGCAATTCACCTCGCTGCTATCCATCGTCAAAGGCCACCTGGACAAAGACGGCATCAAGTATGAATACCTTGACGGCAAGACCCCCATTTCTGAACGCCAGGCCATTGTCGAACGCTTCCAGACGAACCCTGACAGCAAATTGTTTTTGATAAGCCTGAAAGCCGGCGGGTTGGGGCTGAATTTAACTGCGGCGGAGTATGTGTATTTGCTCGACCCCTGGTGGAACCCGGCGGTCGAAGCGCAAGCGATTGACCGCGCCCATCGCATCGGCCAGGTGAATCAGGTCTTCGCCTATCGCATCATCGCGCGCGACACCGTCGAAGAGAAAGTGCTGGCCTTGCAAAACACCAAACGCGATCTGGCCGATGCGATTATCAATGCCGATAACAGCCTGATTCGGAACTTGGGGAAGGAAGATTTGGAGTTGTTGTTGTCGTAGGATCGGCAGTAGAAGAAAGATTACGGAACAGACGGAAATAACGGAACAGACTGAAACTGGATTGAGGCCGGAGGTTTTGTCTGTTAGGCAATCAACTCAACATCCACTTTGACACAAACAAGGCAGGAAGTCGGATGTGCTGTCATCCGTCTCTTCCTGCCTTGTTTGTTTAGCCAATGGTCAGCCGGGTTGCCGCGCCTGTTTCCCAGTGCCTATTGATTGCCAGCCACGGGCCGATCGTTGCGTTGTCCCTGCGTCTGCGCCATCACGCTGCCGTCCAGGCTACAGAGCACGTACCAGGTCTGCGAACTGGCGCGCCAGACGGCGACATCCGCTTTGCCGTCGCCGTCGTAATCGCCCGGCACGGCTTGATCGTAGTACGGCGCATAATTCGCGCCCCATTGCTC
>JAYUCP010000569.1:0-20612 GCA_043740245.1 Acidobacteriota bacterium
CGCCCGTCAAATGAATCAACCGACCCAACCGTCACTCGCGCAATTCAACGTGTTGGTCAAAAAGGCCGAACGCCAACTCTATGTTTACCAGATCGAAAACGGCCAGCGCCGGCTTTTCAAAAGCTACCCCATCGCGCTGGGCAACAACCCGGCGGGCCACAAGCAACGGCAGGGCGACGGCGCTACACCCGAAGGCGACTATTACCTCACGCACAAAAATCCGAAGAGCAATTACTATCTGTCGTTGGGCGTGAGTTATCCGAACAGCAGTGATGCTGCTGCCGGCTTGAAAGCCGGGCTGCTCACCAAAGCGGAGCACGATGCCATCGTGGCTGCGATTCGCGCGCAAGCCAAACCGCCGCAAAACACGCGGCTGGGCGGCGACATTTTCATTCACGGCGGCGGCGCCGGGCATGATTGGACGCTGGGTTGTGTGGCGCTGGAAAACGCCGCGATCAAAGAATTGTTTGAGTTGCTGCCGGTCAAAACGCCGGTGCAGATTGTGCCTTGAACGTACGGCAAACTGTTAGTTTGCCGTGGCCTGCAAACCGGACGGCACCAGGTTCCCCAGTAGCGCACCCTATTCCAATTCCCCGGCAAACTAACAGTTTGCCGTACGTTGACCACGATGAGACGCACTCTTTACCTAGACTGTTTTGCCGGCATCAGCGGCGATATGTTCCTCGGCGCGCTGCTCGATTGCGGGCTGGACTTTGAATTCCTGAAAAGCGAATTGGCCAAACTCGGCGTGCCCGGCTACGAGTTAAACCTGACCCGTGTAGACCGCAGCGGCATCTCCGCCGCCAAATTCGACGTGCATCTGCTCGAAACGCCTAGCGAGGCTGAGAGCATCCCTCATACGCATCCGCACGAACACACGCACACGCACGTACACGGCGAGGCCGAACATTCACATCAGCGCGCGCTCTCGGACATCAAACGCCTGCTTGCCGCATCCGGCTTGAGCGCCACCGTCAAAGCCCGCGCCACGCACATCTTCCAACGCCTGGGCGAAGCCGAAGCCAAGATTCATAACCTCCCGCTCGAAGCCGTCCACTTTCACGAAGTCGGCGCGCTCGATTCCATCGTGGACATCGTTGGCGTGTGCATTGGATTGGAGGCGCTACAAATCGAACGGGTCATCGCTTCGCCGCTGCACGTCGGCTCCGGCACGTTCAAATGCGCGCACGGCACCTATCCGGTGCCCGGCCCGGCGGCGACCGAGTTGTTGCAAGGCGTGCCGATCTATTCAAAAGACATTGAAGGCGAACTCGTCACGCCGACCGGCGCGGCGCTTGTTGCGGCGCTGGCCGAAAGCTTCGCCGCATTGCCATTGCTGAAAATTGAACGCACGGGTTACGGCGCGGGCACGCGCGAGTATCCCAAGTTTCCCAACGTGCTGCGCGCCATCATCGGTGAATTGCTGAGCGACGCGCATAACACACCCAACGCCATCACCGTCATCGAAGCCAACCTCGACGACCTCAGCCCGCAAGTGCTCGGCCATCTGCTTGAACAGGCGTTGGCGGCGGGCGCGCTCGATTTGTTTTACACGCCCGTGCAGATGAAAAAGAACCGCCCCGGCGTGCTGTTGACGCTGCTCTGCCAGCCGGCTGATCGCGCGCGCATGTGCGAATTGATTTTCCGCGAGACGACGACGCTCGGCGTGCGTTACCGCGACGAGCAGCGCGAGATTTTGCAGCGCGAATTCGTGACGGTGGCGACGCCTTACGGTTCGATCCGCATCAAGCTGGCCAAAGCGCCGGATGGCCGTGTGCTGAACGCCGCGCCCGAATACGAAGATTGCCGGGCGGCGGCGGCGGCGCAATTGGTTGCGTTGCGCGACGTGCAGACTGCTGCGTTGCGCGCCTATGCTGAAAGAGGCTGAGCGCGGCGCAAGCGAAGCCGTACCGCACGCCTCAGCCAGCGGCCGCTGGCTGAGGCGTGCGGTACGCGTGCCGTTGTCGGCTTAGGCCTTCGCCTTGAACCACCACGCCAGCACAACGCCCGCCAGCGCGGAACCGAGCGCATTGTCCGCCAGCGACGCCAGCAGATACTTCGTCGGGAAGCCGTACCAGTTCCAATACGACGTGTCTATCGCCAGCACGGCGAACACGCCCAGCAAGGTGACAAACAGCACGCGCCCGCCAAACGATGGCAACGAACCGAGCGCCAACGACAAGAGCCAGGCGGCGATCAGCCCGCCCGCGATGTTGCTGAGCAGTTCATTGACCAACAGTTTCGGAAAGCTAAAGCCCGCGCCGTTGGGCGGCGTCAGGATCAGCACGCCGTGCGGTTGCGTCTTGTAGGTCTCTTCCCATTGTTTGGTCAACGCTTCCTGCTGGTCTTTGGGCGCGTTTTGCATGGCCTCCATCCCGCCGGGATAGAGGTAGAAGCCGGGCGCTTTGACGTTTTGATTCAGCGCGGGCAGCACGACGGCTTCATTGGGCAGCGATTTGACGGCGGCTTCGCCGAGGCCAAAAACCATATGCGAGAGCATGCCCCAAACGAAAACAGCCAGACCGGCCAATACGCCGGCGAGTAACAAGCGGCCTTTATTCATGGTTTCCTCCTTGCCAGCTTTGCGGCTGGCGGATGGGTGAGTTGATGGAGTGGAACGAGCAACGAGCGGCGGCGCTCATCTGAGGGAAGCAAATACCGCAAAACCACCGAAAAGGGAATGGCCCGCGCAAAGCTTGTACTTTCGCACGGGCCATTTTCATTCTTGCCAGCCAGCTTGTTATTCACTCGCCGCCGCTTTAGCCGGACGTTTGCTCGCCGCTTTGGCAGTTTTGGGTTTGGCCGTTGGAGGCGGCGCGTCGCCGCTCTTGTAATCGCACTTTTCCTGCGCGCACGATTTCACGGTCTCTTCCTTGCGCGCGTTGTATTTTTCCAGCAGGAAAGGCGCGTTGCATTGCGGACAGGTTTCAGCGACCGGCTTGTCCCAGTAAACGGCATCGCATTTCGGATACTCCGAACAGCCGTAGAACATTTTGCCGCGCTTCGATTTCTTGACCAGTATCTCGCCCTTGCAACCCGCGCGTGGGCAGGCGATACCGGTCGTTTCGCGTTTGATGTACTTGCATTCGGGATAGCGCGAACAGGCGGTGAATTCGCCATACGGCCCCTGCCGCACGGCCAGTTGCGCAGTGCAATCGGGGCAGAACGCGTCAATCAAGACGGGTGCCGCCGCGACCGCGCCGGTCTTGGTGATCTTGCGCGTCGTCTTGCAATCGGGGTAGCCGGTGCAGGCTAGGAACTGGCCGAAGCGCCCTTTCTTGAGCGTCATCGGCTTGCTGCAATTCTCGCACTTCTCGTCGGCATAAGGGTTCTCGGCATCGGCGGCGGTCGCTTCGCCATTGCCATTCGCTGGTTTGGCGATCTCGCGTGTGTTCTTGCATTCGGGGTAATTCGTGCAGGCGAGAAACTGGCCGAAGCGTCCGAACTTGATCGCCAGCTTCGAGCCGCATTTGTCGCAGACTTCGTCAGTGATGATCTCCTGGCGTTTGACGTCGCGCATGTGCTCTTGCGCTTTCTTCAGGTCAACGGTGAACTTGTTGTAAAAGCCGTGCAGGGCCTGCGTCCATTTCAGCTTGCCGTCTTCGACCTCGTCCAGATTCGCTTCCATCTGCGCGGTGTAGGCGATGTTGAACAGTTCGGCGAAGCTTTCGACCAACAGGTCATTGACCAGCGTGCCGAGATCGGTCGGGGAAAACTTGTTTTCCTTCTTCTCGACGTACTCGCGATCCTGAATGACGGACATGATCGAAGCATAAGTCGAGGGCCGCCCGATGCCTTTTTCTTCGAGCGCCTTGACCAGTGTGGCTTCGGTGTAACGCGGCGGCGGTTCGGTGAAATGCTGATTGGGCGTCAATGAATTGAGCTTCAGGTTCTCGCCTTTGCTGACCTTCGGCAGCTTGGCCGCGCGCTCGGCGTCTTCGTCGTCCTTCTCGTCCTTGCCCTCTTCGTAAACGGCCAGGAAGCCGTCGAATTTGAGCACTGAGCCAGTCGCGCGAAACAGATACTTTTCGCCCGCCGCAATATCAATCGTCGTCTGGTCAAAGATCGCCGGCATCATCTGCGACGCCAGGAAGCGCTGCCAGATCAGGCGGTAGAGCGCGAGTTCATCTTTGTCCAAATATGAGGCGACGCTGTCCGGCGTGCGTTCCGCCGCAGTCGGGCGGATGGCTTCGTGCGCGTCCTGCGCGTCTTTTTTGGAGCGGTAGTGAATCGCTTTTTCGGGCAGGTAATTTGGCCCGTACTGGTTGCCGATGAAATCGCGCACCTCGCCCAGCGCGCTCTCGGCCACGCGCGTCGAATCGGTGCGCATATAGGTGATCAAACCGACCGCGCCCTCGCTGCCCAGGTCTTTGCCTTCGTAAAGTTTTTGCGCGATCTGCATCGTGCGCTTGGCCGAAAAGCGCAGCTTGCGCGAGGCTTCCTGTTGCAGCTTTGAAGTGATGAAGGGCGGCACCGGATTGCGCTTCTTCTCTTTGGTTGAAACGTCGCTGACGATGTATTGCGCGCCGTTCAGTTCGTCGAGGATTTGCTGGGCCATGCCCTCGTCCGTGATGTGGACTTCGGATTTTTTGACGCCGTCGTCAAAGCCGGCGGTCTTCACTGTCTTGTCTAGAATCTTGTAAAGCCGCGCGTCAAAGGCCGGTGGCAACTTCGCTGACAGGTTGGCGATGACCGACCAGTATTCGGTTTTGACGAAAGCCTGAATCTCGCGCTCGCGTTCGACCACCAAGCGCACGGCCACCGTTTGCACGCGCCCGGCGGAAAGGCCGCGCCGCACTTTATCCCAGAGCAGCGGGCTGACTTTGTAGCCGACGATGCGGTCGAGCACGCGGCGCGCCTGTTGCGCGTCCACCAAATCCTGATCAATCTGACCCGGTTGTTTGAAGGCGTCCTGCACAGCCGACTTGGTGATCTCGTTGAACATCACGCGGAAGATCGGCTTCTTGCTTTGCCCGCGTCCGCTCGTGACGATCTCGGCCAGATGGAAGCCGATGGCCTCGCCTTCGCGATCCGGGTCGGTGGCGATGTAAACGGTCTCGGCGTCTTTGGCGGCTTCCTTGATTTCACGCACGACTTTCTCTTTGCCGGGCATGACTTCATAGGTCGGCTCGAAGTCGTTTTCGAGGTCTACGCCGAGGCCTTTCTTCGGCAAATCTTTGACGTGGCCGACCGAAGCCAGCACTTTGAAATCTTTGCCCAGATATTTGTTGATGGTTTTTGCTTTGGAAGGTGACTCTACGATGACTAATGATTTCGCCATAAATATCCAATTGGAACAGCATTGTGCGACCCGGTTTCAAGCTGCTGTGTGCGTGATTGCTTTAGCCAAGGGTCGCGAAAGGTCACATCAAATAGCACGAAGGTGGGCCGGAGTTCAAGCGAGAGGTTCTGACTGGTTGAGCGTGCTTGTGTCATGACTTGCCGGGTTATCGGCTATGATGTGGTTGCGCTGTTCACCTTTCGTCAGCGCCATCTGATTTTTACTTCCACGCTTGAAACGTAATGAACATCAACGAACCAGCGGTTATCGCACGCATTCTCACTGAGTATAAAAACATCGCCGTCGCAGGCTTGTCAGCCAATCCGATGCGGCCCAGTTTCTGCGTCGCACGTTACATGCAACAACACGGCTATCGCATCATCCCGGTCAATCCGAACGAAACCGAAGTGCTGGGCGAAAAGGCCTACGCCAGTTTGCGTGAAGTGCCAAGGCCGCTGGAATTGGTAGACATCTTTCGCCGTTCGGAAGACGCGGGCGCCATCGTGGATGAAGCGATTGCGCTGGGCGCCAAGGCTATCTGGTTGCAGGAAGGCGTGCTTGACGAAGCCGCTGCGCAACGCGCGCTGGCTGCCGGCTTGCTGGTCGTGATGGATCGTTGCATTTTGAAAGAGCACATGCGGTTGCGGCGCTGAGAAAACGACTTTGCCAAACCACGGGGGCACGGGGCACACTGGGGAAAAATCAAGCAGCCTGCCTTGGCTTTCCCTGTGCGCCCCGTGTCCCCCGTGGTTGCTTTAACAAAAACAAAAAGGGCGGCTCAAGCTCGAGCCGCCCTTTTGCATTCCATTTGCCGGTCGAACTAGCGCAGCGCCGTCGCCACATAGCTCATCGGATTGACCGGACGATCCTGCAACCGCACTTCGTAATGGCAATGCGGGGCGGTCGAACGGCCCGTGCTGCCGACCGCGCCCAGAGGTTTGGTTCGTGTGACGTGATCGCCGACTTGCGCGTCAATGCGCGACATATGCGCGTAGCGGGTCGTGAGGCCGTAGCCGTGATCCACTACGACTACGTTGCCATAACCGCCGTGCACGCCCGCGAAAATCACGATGCCGTCAGCCGTCGCGTTGATTGCAGTGCCGAAGGGGGCTGAAATATCCAAGCCCGGATGCGTTTCGACTCCGCCGCCGCCAAAAGGATTTGAGCGCGCGCCGAACCCATCGGTGATGTAACCGCGCACCGGCCAGCCGCTGGGCGTCGAGGCCAGTTTGACCTGACTCTTGTCGAAGACGTCTTTCAATTGCCGCAACTGCAATTCCAGCGAAGAGGTGGTCTGTTCCAGATCGGCTAGGTTATTGCCGCTGGGGCCGCCAGCACCCATGTCGGGCGAGGCGGGTTCGAGGCCGGAAGCTTTGGCGAGTTTGCGCGAAGTGGTTTCGATGGCGGCCAAGCGGCCTTGCAAGCGATCCATGTTGTTTTTGACTTCGTCGTTCTCACCGCGCAAACGGCGGTTTTCGTTTTGCATCAAGTTGAGCTTGGCCACCACGTAAGCGTGCTGTGAAAGCTTGTAGGCGCCGTAAGCGATGGTCAGAAAGCCGATGGCCGCAAAACCGAGCACGACGTAAAGGGCGTTATGTGGGACTGCAAATTTTCTTAAAGGGGAGCTAGCCGTCGGCGCAAACACAAAGGTGTAGAAGCGCTTTTCTTCGTTCATCTCGTAGACTCCTTAGACAAAGCGGCATTTATTACAGGGCACTGCCAGATTGTCTGAATGTCTTTCTGTGATAATTGAGTAGGATTGTTCTTTAACGACCACTTTCAAGCATCGCAGAATCACGTTGGGGCGCAAAAGCTGTGTGCTTAGGTTGTAACAGTGGGCAAGGCTAGCACGGGCTTTTCATCATTTCAACCAACGATACAGTGTAGCGCGTGGGGGTAAGGCATAACCTGAACTATTTCTCTCTTTAGTGCGAATTAAATTTGCGGTTTTGCCGGTTATTGGCGGTTGCTTGGGTCAGCCAATGCAAGGCGCCTTGGTGGCTGTTCGGACACTGTCAGCAGGGTGTCCGTCACGTTTTTCGTGAGGGCGCTTCAGGAACAACGGACAGCCTGGCCAGGGTAGCGCAAACTGTCCAGTTTGCGCTACCCTGGCCGCACCGCCTGTTCCCCTCTGCGCATAACCCCCTGTCAGCACCCTAACTTCCCACGCGTAAGAGCATCTGCTAGACTGCCCGCGTTTGAAACGCTGCCTGACCAAAACCATCGTCATCCACCGGATTATCAGAAAAGAGGTAGGAAGTTATGAATCGCAAGTTTCAATGGATTGCCGCCTGTGTCGCCGTCGCGCTGTTGCTGGGCGCGCTCGCGCCGCTCGTTATTGAAGATCACGCGCTGGCCCAGGCGGGCCGCCAGTCTGGCAAGACGAATAAGAAAAATCCCGGCGCCAGCGGCGAGTCCGACGAGCAGAAAAAAGAAGAGCAGAAGGTGGACAAGACCGCGCCCACCACGGCCCTCAAGATCAGCACCGAGGTCGTCAACGTCGAAGCCGTCGTTTACAACAAGAAAACCGGCGCGGTCATTCGCGGGTTGAAAAAAGAAGACTTCGAGATTTATGAGGACGGGATCAAGCAGGAGGTCGAAAACTTCGCCACGCCCGAAGCGCCCGTGACGATGGTGCTGCTGCTTGAATACAGCAAGCTGATTGACGTGCTGGGCAGTCCGGCGGGCGGCAACTTTGAGTATGGCCGCGTGGAGATTTTGCGCCCGGCCTATGAATTCGTGGCGCGTTTTGTGCAGCCCAAAGATTTCATCTCGGTCGTGGCCTTCGACATTCGCCCGACGCCGATCGTGGATTTCACCGACGACAAGAACAAGCTGATGGGCGCGATTCAACTGCTCATCCGCAACAACCCGGCCTTCAGCGAGAGCAATTTCTTCGACGCGCTGAAATTCGTGCTGCGCGGCGGCAAGGGTGACCGCGTCGTGCTCGACGACGACAAGCATCGTGGCAAAGGCGAGACCGACGATTACGCCGGGCTTTACGAAGTCAACGCGCGCACGGCGATTCTTTATATCGGCTCCGGCCTCGACACATTCAGCAAGATCAATTTCGACGAGGCGCGCAAGATCGTCGAAAACTCCGGCGTCCCGATCTATGTGCTCGGCACCGGCAATCTGTTTTTGAAGCTCTACGATCAGTACCTTGATCCTGGAAAAGGCGGAAACATCGGCGGCATTCCCTTCGACCGGATGACGATGCTGCAGGCGCAAAACACGCTGAAGACCTTTGCCAGCGCGACCGGCGGCGATTACATCCCGATCACTTTTGCCGGCGAGATTTCTTCGGCGCTGCAACGCATTTCGGCGCTCGTGCGCAATCAATACAGCCTGGGTTACATTTCGAGTAACACGCGTAAAGAAGGGAAGCGCCGCAAGATTCAGGTCAAAGCCAATCTGGGCGACAAGATTGATCCCAAGTTGATCGTTATCCAACACCGGCAAACTTACGTCGAAGCCAAAGAAACCAAGTAATGACCGGCCCGGCTTTAGATCACACGCAAGCCATCCATGAGAACGTTGCGGCTATCAGGCAACGTATCGCGGCGGCTTGCGCGCGCGCCGGGCGCGACGTGGCCGAGATCACGCTCGTCGCCGTCAGCAAAACCGTCGAAGCCGCGCGCATCCGCGCCGCCATTGCCGAGGGCGTGCGCGTATTGGGCGAAAACCGCGTGCAGGAAGCGCAGACCAAGCTGGACGAGTTACGCGCGCTGAGCATTGAACCGCAAGTGCAATGGCATCTGATCGGTCATCTGCAATCGAACAAGGCGCGCCGCGCGGTCGAGTTGTTCGACGCCGTGCATTCGGTGGATAGTTTGAAGCTGGCCGAAAAGCTCGCACAGGCCGCGGCGGAATTGGGTAAACGTCTGCCGGTCTTCATCGAAGTCAATTTGGGCGGTGAAGATTCAAAGGCAGGTGTCACGGCGGAAACTGTTTTGCCCTTGTGCGAAGCGGTCAATAAACTGGCCGCGCTGGAATTGAAAGGGCTGATGGCGGTGCCGCCGTTTTTGGATGACGCTGAAGCCGTGCGTCCCTACTTCCGCCGCTTGCGCGAATTGCGCGACATGGCGGTCAACGCGGGCGTTGTTGACGCCAGCTTCCGCGAGCTTTCGATGGGCATGAGCAACGACTTTGAAGTCGCGCTGGAAGAAGGCGCGACCTTTGTGCGCGTCGGCACGGCGCTCTTTGGCGCGCGTCATCAAGGTGTTTGAATTCAAAACCTATGTCACTACTCATTACCATTGGCGAACTGTTGCGCGCTGCCGCCGACTGGCTCGTGTTCAACGCGGACTCCATTCGACTGTTTGTAATGCTGCTCGGTCTTGGCCTGGTTGTAATCGGGCCGCTGCTGGACAAGCTCAACGTGAGTCCCTTTGGCCGCTTCTATCAGGCGGCGCGCCGGCCCGCCGATCAATGGTTTGCCGACATTCGCAACTCGCAATTTTATTACCCGCTGAAACGCGCCTTCTTCAAGGCCAACCTGCCCGATGCCGTCTGGTTCATCCTCGCGCTGGCCTTTCTGCTGGTCTTCGTATTTTTTCCCAGTTGGGTGTCTTACGTGGCCTCGTTGCTAAGCTACAGCGGTCTAACACTGATTCAATTCGGTGAAGGCCGGCTGTTGCGCGGCGCGTGGTCGCTGCTGGGCACGGTCCTGGTCGCGCTGCTTTACTACCTGATGGCGCTGATGACGATCCTGGTCTTCAATTCGTGGTTCGGTTTTTTCAAGCACTACGCCTATCTGGCGGGCCGCCGCATCAACCCACTGCTGTATAGGTTCGATCCCAGCGGCAGGTACGCGATGATTGTTTTTCTGCTGGCCTTTCTCGTGCTGCAATTCGCCGCTGGCTTCGTGGCCTCGATCTTCTTCCGTTCGGCAGCGTTCTGATGGTCAAGCTCACCGCGCGCGACAACGCGATCACTTTCGCCGTGCGTGTGCAACCGCGCGCCTCGCAAACCGTCATCGTGGGCGAATTGGATGGCGCGTTGAAAATGCGTTTGGCCGCGCCGCCCGTGAATGGCGCGGCGAATGAAGAGTTGCTGCGCTGGTTGGCGAGATTCTTCGACGTGCCGCGCGCCGCCGTTGAGATCATTGCCGGCGCGACAGCGAAACAGAAACTCATCCGCGTCAGCGGCGTGTCGCACGCCGCCGTCGCGCGCAAATTCGCCGCCGCGTTCGCGTCAGCCTGACTTTGCTTTTTCCGCAGCCGCCCCACATAATCGCGCCCGCTTTTGGTAGTAGCACTTTCCCCGGCGGCCACACCGCCATCCCGAATTCACAACTCGACACCGTCAACAAGCATTGCCGGTAAAGCATTGGAGGAATGCATGAATCAACGCAGGCTCTTTTTAGCCAGTTGTCTCTCGCTCGTCGTCACGGCCTTTATCTTTGTCATTCGCGGCGACATTGCCTCGCAGGTCGAAGGCGCTTTTAAGCTCTCGCACGAACAATACGGCTGGGTTTCGGCTGTGGCCTTCATCGGCTTTGCGGTTTCGATCGCGCTGGCCTCGCCGATTCTGGATGCGCTGGGCATGCGGAATTTGCTATACCTGGCCTGCGGGCTGCACATCGTGGGGATTCTGGGCTTCATCACGGCGCCCAGCTATTTCGTGCTTTGGTTCTCGATGTTCCTGGCTGGCCTGGGCAATGGTCTGGTCGAGGCGGTCATCAACCCGCTGGCCGCGACGGTCTATCCCGACGAGAAGACGCACCGGCTGAACGTGCTGCACGCCTGGTGGCCGGGCGGTTTGATTTTGGGCGGCCTGTTGGCGGTACTGATGAGCCAGGCCGGGCTGCACTGGAAAACCCAAATGGGCATCGTGCTGATTCCGACCGTGATTTACGGCATCCTGATTTTCGGGCAGAAGTTCCCGCTCACCGAACGCATGGCCTCGGGCGTCTCGAATAGCGAGATGACCAAAACGGTCTTCAATCCGGGCTTCCTGATATTGCTGTGCTGCATGATGATTACGGCCTCGCTGGAACTCGCGCCGGGCCAGTGGGTCAATTCGGTGCTCGAAAAAACGGCGGGCATGCGCGGCACGCTGATCCTGGTTTACGGCAGCGCGATTATGTTCGTCTTGCGCTACTTTGCCGGGCCGATTGCGCACCGGCTCTCGCCGATTGGCATGATGTGGGCGTCGGTGAGCATCGCTTCGGGCGGGCTGTTGTTGCTGGCGAATGTTTCGACGCCGGCGATGGCGTATGTCGCGGCGACGGTCTTTTATGTGGGTGTCTGCTTTATGTGGCCGACGATGTTGGGCATCACGTCCGAACGCTTCCCGCAAGGCGGCGCGCTGACGATGGGCCTGATGGGCTGCGCGGGACAGGCGGCGCTCGGCCTGATTATCTTCCGTATGGGCGCAGTCTTCGATCAATGGGGCGCGGCGGCGACATTCCTGTTCGTGGTGAAGCTGGCGATTATTCCCTTCGTTGTCTTCGCGCTCTGGTGGTTCAAGGACCGGGCGGCGGGCGGTTACAAGGCTGTGCGGCTGAGCCAATCCTAGTGATTGCGGATTGCGGATTGCAGTTCCGCAGGTAAATCTGCAATCCGCAATCTCAAATCTGCAATCGAATCAGCCGCCGATAATTCCCGCCACGCCGCATTGCAAACAGCGATAGAGCGTGCCCGCGCGTTCAGGGTAAACCTGCACGCGCGCCGGCCCGCAAACGTGTTCGACCTCGATCTCCATCAGCGTGTAGTAAGCGTCGTCTGGGATGTCGAGCAGCGCGTCGAAGATGCGTTGTTCGGCGTCGGTGTTGCGGTCAATCGCCTCGAAAAACTCGCGTTCAGCCGCCGTCAATTCGTGATTGGATTCCGTGCTCATTGTGTTGCTCCTGGTTGAGTTTTGCCGCACCGTGTCAGTAGCCCGACTGTGAGGGAGGGCAGGCTTGGTGATCAAGCCCAGTGAGTCTGATTGGACGCCTGCCCTCCCTCACAGTCGGGCTACTGACACGGCGGCAATGTCCGCACCATAACGCAAAAAGGAGCCGCCACAAACCTTGCAACCCAAACCCGTCATCATCCCAGTTGTCATCTTTGACCTGGGCGCAGTGTTGATTGATTGGAATCCGCGCTACCTCTACCGCAAACTGTTTGCCGATGAAGCCGCGCTGGAAGCCTTCTTCGCCGAGGTCGGCCTGGCCGAATGGAACGCGCACCAGGATGCGGGCCGTCCCTTTGCCGAAGCCGTCGCCTGGCTGGTTGAACAATATCCGCACCACGCCGCGCTGATTCGAGCGTTCTGGGAGCGTTGGCCGGAGATGATGGGCGGCGCGATTGAGGGCACCGTTGAAATCATGCGCGAGTTGCGCGACAGCGGGCAGCGCCTGTTCGCGCTGAGCAACTGGTCGGCCGAGACCTATCCGTATGCTGAGGCGCGCTTCGAGTTTTTGCAATGGTTCGAATACGTCGCGCTGTCGGGCCGCTTGAAGCTGGTCAAACCGCAGCCGGAGATTTTCGCGCACCTGCTCGAACGCATCGGCCAGCCCGCCAGCGAGTGCATCTTTATTGACGATGCGCCCAACAACGTCGAGGCCGCGCGGCACTGCGGAATGCAGGCGATTCACTTCACCACGCCGACGGCCCTGCGCGCGGAGTTGGGCCGCCGCGCGCTGCTGTGCTAGCATCCGCCTTCACCAACACCAAACATTCAAACAGGAGAAGCAAACACGCTATGGGAATCGCTGCCTTGCAAGCCCTCAAAGTCGGCTCTTACATCTTCAAACAAAAGTTCAGCGGCAAGAAAAAGTATCCACTGGTGCTGATGCTGGAACCGCTCTTCCGCTGCAACCTGGCCTGTGTCGGCTGCGGCAAGATTCAGTATCCCGGCGACATCCTGAAGAAGAACATGACGCCGGAGCAGTCTTTCAACGCGATTGATGAATGCGGCGCGCCCGTCGTCACCATCGCGGGCGGTGAACCGCTGATGCATCCCGAAATTGACGTGATCGCCAAAGGCATGGTCGCGCGCAAGAAATTCGTTTATCTCTGCACCAACGCGATTCTGCTCGAAAAGCATCTGCACCGCTTCGAGCCGTCGCCCTACCTGACCTTCAACATTCACCTCGACGGCATGCGCGAACGCCACGATCATTCGGTGGATCGCAAGGGCATTTTCGATGTCGCCATCAGCGCGATCAAAAAGGCCAAGGACGCCGGCTTTCGCGTCAACACCAACACGACGGTTTTCGCGGGCGAGACGCCTGACGACTTGCACGAGATGTTCGACATGCTGACCGAAATCGGCGTGGATGGGATGACGATCGCGCCCGGCTACAGCTACGAAAAAGCGCCCGACCAGGATCATTTCCTCACGCGCCAGCAGACCAACGAACTCTTCAAACAAGTGCTCAGGCCAATGGCGACACGCACAGGAAAGAAGTGGCAGTTCAATCAATCGCCGCTTTACCTGAAATTTTTGATGGGCGAGATTGATTACGAGTGCACGCCCTGGGGCAGCCCGAATTACAACATCTTCGGCTGGCAGAAGCCGTGTTATATGTTCAGCGACGGCTATGCGCAGACGTTTCGTGAATACCTGGAAACGACCGACTGGAGCAAGTACGGGCGCAAGAGCGGCAACCCCAAATGCCAGGATTGCATGATGCATTGCGGCCACGAACCGACGGCGGCGATTGACGCGACCAGCAGTTTGCGCGGCATGCTCGTTTCGATCAAAGGTATCTAAACCCGGCGGCGCGGCGCATCACGAAGCCACACGAAAAGGGTGCTGAACTGAAGGCAATTGAAAGAGGAGCAACAAACGATGCGTGATCGTGATCCCTTGGAAGATTGGCAGATGTGCGGGTGGCTGATCAGGGCCGATGAGGAAACCCAGCAGGCGCAGCAGCGGCAAGCCATTCAGGCGCTGGACAACCTCGCCGCTTTGCTGGCCAGCAAACCGCCCAGCGGTGGCAAGAAAGAGCAACTCGGCGGGATTACGTTGAGCCAGTGGAGCACCGTGGCACTGCCACCGGAGCAACGCCGCCGGGCGGAAGAACTTTATCCGGCGTTGGTCGAACGCGGCGGCATGGGGAGCACCCACGTACAAGCGGGCCTGCTGACGCTGGTGGCCTTTGGGTTGAGCGAAGAGTCGTTGCCGTTTTGGGCCCGCGTGCTGGATTACAACCGCCCGCGCGACACCTTTGCCGTGCAGCGGCGGCGCTTCGCCCTGGCGGCGCTGGCGTTTCTGGCAATCCGCGGCAATTCGTCCGCCGCCTTTTCAGCCTTAAGCGCAGCAGCGCGCCATCCGCTCGACAGCGTGCGCGGGTTGGCGGTGCTTTACCTCGCGGCGGCCTATCAAACGACCGACCAGCCGCTGCCCGCCGAAGTGGTTGCGCAACTTTCAGAGATCGCGATCTACGACAAAGCGTTTGAGGCGCGCTTCTTTGCGCGCGCTGCGTTGCGCGCGGCTGAACTGCCCGTGCCGTGCGACAACCCTGCCGGGACTTATGCGTTCAAGGTCAAGCTGAAATACGACAAGGATTTCCACTGCGTGATCGAACTGCTGTCAAAGCAGACGCTCGAAGATTTACACCTTGCCATTCAGTCGGCGTATAAGTGGGACAACGATCATCTTTATGCGTTTTACCTCAACGGTGAAAAGTATGACCAGCGGTTCGAATTCGGCGTCAGCGACGACTCGCCGTGTTACACCCACGAAGGCGTCATCGGCGAACTGGGCTTGGTGGTGGGGCACAAATTTCTTTACTACTTCGATTTCGGCGACAGCCATGAGTTCGAGGTAAAAGTCACCGGCACGACGGCCAAAGCCAGCGCCGAAAAATATCCGCGCGTCGTCGAAAGCAAAGGCAAAGCGCCGAAACAGTATCACTGGGGTGACTGGGATGGCGAGGATGACGAGGATGACGATGATGATGAGGAATGACGGATGGTAAGGCGGCGGGCAGATGGCGAGCGGAGGCGCGCGTAAATGTGGCGGGTGCTCAGCGGAATCTGGCGGCGCTTGCCCAAACGCGCGCGGCGCTGGGGCGTGCTGCTGACCGAAGCGCGCTTCACCGTCACGACCGGCGCGGTGATCACCGATGCGCAAGGCCGCGTCTTGCTGTTGCAGCATCGGTTTCGAGCGGGCAGCGGCTGGGGCATTCCGGGCGGCTTCCTGCAACCGGGCGAACAGCCGGAAGCTGGGTTGCGGCGCGAGTTGCGCGAAGAAGTCGGAGTTGAGATTGAGCAGGCAGAAGTTGCCTTCATTCGCACGCTCGAAAGGGTTCAGCAGGTCGAAATCATCTTTCGTTGCCGCGTGCAAGGCGACGCTGCGCCGTGCGCGTTGGAAGTCGCGCAAGCCGAATGGTTCGCGCTCGATGAATTGCCAGCGGGCTTGAGCGCCGACCAGCGCGGTTTGATCGCACGGGCATTGCAGCACGGCGAACGTTGAAGTAGTTTGCAGCCGTTCATTCACCAACCAACAACCAAACAACCCAGAACAGAGGCAAGCTGATGAAACTTTTTGGCGTGCTGATTTTATTGCTGCTGGCGGGCGGTTTGTCCTTTTCCACCGGCAGCGTGGCGCAGGAGCAAACCGTAAAATGGCCGCAGTTTCGCAAACACCTCATTGACGCGGGCGCGAACGAATCCGCCGCCGTCGCCGACATCAATCACGACGGGCGGCTGGACATCGTCAGCGGCGAAAACTGGTTTGAAGCGCCCGCCTGGAAAAAGCACCGGCTGCGCGAGATCGGGTTTCAGAACGGCTACGTGGACAATTTCAGCGACATGATTTTGGACGTGAACGGCGACGGTTTTCCGGATGTGGTGGGTTGCGCCTGGTTCAGCAAACAGATGCGCTGGTTTGAAAACCCGCGCCGTTTCGATGGCGAGTTGGCGCAGGTGTTGTGGAAGGAGCACGTCGTCGAGACGGGCTTCAATTACGAATTGGCGATGCAAGTGGATGTGGACGGCGACGGCCAGGCATTGGAGATTCTGCCCAACTACGGCAGCAGCAACGAGGTTGTGTGGTTCGAGGTGGTCAAAGGCGAATTCGTGCGCCACGTGGTCGGGCGCGTGCCAAATATGAAGGGGCTGCACGGCACGGGCGCGGGCGATGTGAGCGGCGATGGCAAGCCCGACATACTGACCGCGCACGGCTGGTTTGAAGCGCCTGCCGACGCGCGCAACGGCGCGTGGACGTGGCGCGAGACGGGCCAGCCGGTCAAAGTCACGCGGCAGTGCAGTCACATTCACGCGCAGGATGTGAACGGCGACGGGCGCAAAGACATCGTCTTTGGCAACGGGCACGGCTACGGCGTTTACTGGCTGGAAAACAAAGGCGCGGAATGGACGCCGCACGCGATTGACGACAGTTGGTCGCAGGCGCACGCCGTCACGCTGGTTGATTTGGATGGCGACAAACGCCTCGACATTGTGACGGGCAAGCGTTACTTGGCGCACGACACAGACCCGGGCGCGTATGAGCCGTTGGGCTTGTATTGGTATCGCTTGAACGCCGATGCGACGTACACCAAACACGTGCTCGATTACGGCGGCAATGTGGGCGGCGGAATGCAGTTGCCAGTGGTTGATATTGATGGCGACGGCGATCTGGACATCGTCACGCCGGGCAAGTCGGGGCTTTACTTATTTGAGCAGGTAGATTTCCCAAGGCAAAAAGGGAAGTAACAAAAGGGGCAAACAGTGTTCGTTCATTCGGTTTATTTTTGGCTGAAGCCTGCCTTGACACAGGCACAACAGGATCAATTCTGGGCGGGCGTGCGTTCGTTGGGCACAATCGCATCGGTCAAAGCGTGTTACATCGGCACGCCGGCGGCGACGGATCGCCCGGTCATTGACCGGTCGTATTCGTGCGCGCTGGTGGTCGTCTTCGATGATGAGGCCGCCCATGAGGCGTATCAGGTGGACGCCATTCACGACCGCTTCCGCCTCGAGTGCGCCGCTTTGTGGGAGCGCGTGCTGATTTACGATGCGGTCACCGGTTGAGCCAACGTTTTTGCCAGCCGTGCATCTGAAGCGCGTCGTTAAAACGCTGAACGTTGCGACACGAGAAAACCATGAACCAAAAACTGAAATTGCAAATTGCGCTGCTTGGGCTGCTGTTGGCTGCGAATATGGCCGTTGCCAGCGCGCAGCAAATCACCTTTCAAGCGACGGATGGCAAGACTGTCAGCGCCGCCGAACTGAAAGGCAAGCTGGTCGTGCTTTCCTTCGGCGCGACCTGGGTGCCGTTGGCGGCGAAGGAACTGCCCGCCTTGCAAAAGCTGGCCGACCGTTACGCGCCGCGCGGTGTGCAGGTGTATTGGGTCAGTATCAACAGCGTCAAAGCAGGCGGCAAGAATTTCATGACCGACGCCGATCTGGCGGCCTTTGCCGAGAAGCGCGGTTTCCACGCGCCGGTATTGCGCGATCCGGAACAGGCGGTGTATCGTGCATTTGCCGTTGATGCGCTGCCGACGATTGTCATTTTGGGCAAGGACGGCAAGGTCGCGCACAAGCACGTCGGCTTCGACCCCGATCAGGGCGAGGCTTACGGCGCGGTGATGAAAGAGTTGGATCAGTTGTTGAAGTAGAGCTTTGCTGGGATAAAAACAAAACGCGCTCGTGCAGGCCAACGTAGCCAGCACGAGCGCGTTGCATTTTTTACGGCGTGTTTTTATGCGCCCGCGAAAATCAAATCCACGCGCTTGCTCACCTCGCGCAGCCAAGCCTCATCGCTCATCTGCTTTTCGGCTTCGCTCGCTTTGCCCACCTCAGTCGTCACCCAGCCGTTGTAGCCGATCTCGCCGATGGCCTTGCGCACCTCTTTCCAATCAATGCTGCCCTCGCGCAGCGGCACCCACTGGCGCGTCTCGTATTTGAAGTCCTTGATGTGAAAGCGCGCGATGCGTTTGCCCAGCGCGCGAATCCACTCTTGCGGGAAGCCGTACATCACCACGTTGCCCACGTCGAAATAGGCCTTGACCCAGGGGCTCTTGAATTCGTCCACGTAGCGGGCCGTGTCGTAGGGCGTGAGCAGGAACTTGTTCCAAACCGGTTCGATGCCGATGACGACGCCCAATTCTTTCGCCAGCGGGATGAGCTTTTTGATTTCAGGTTGCGAGCGTTGCCAGGCTTCGGGGATCGTGACAGTTGCTTTGACGACCGCCGGGACGAGCAACACGCAGTCCGCGCCCCAGAGCTTGGCGTTGCGCAACGAAGCTTCCATGCGTTCGTGGCCGCGTTTGATGTCGGCGGGATCGGCGCTGGAAAAAGGCCATTCCCAATGGCCCATGTTCATCACCGAATGAATGCGCAGCTTGGCCTTCATCGAAGCCTCTTTTATCTCGTCGGCTTCTTTGGGGTCGAGAATGGTTTGCATCTCGATGCCTTCAAAGCCAGTGTCCAGCGCCAGTTTGAAGCGGTCGAGATAGCTCATCGTTTTGGGCAGCATGTTGATGAGCACGGATTTTTTGAGTTGGCCGCTCTGGCTCAACGGCACGCCGCTCAAGCTTGTTTTGGGAAGAAGCGTGGTTGCTGTTCCGAGGGCGACTGTTGCCATGAATTCTCGTCTGTCCATTCTGATCTCCTTTTGTGGTTACGGCGTTAATCCGAAGCGCGCGGCAATCATTGTGGTGCTTGTCTGGTCATTTCTTCAACTCCGCCGTCCAGTTGACCACGACTGTGAGCGGCGCAGAACCTGATTTATCAACCCGCGCGTTGAGCAGAAACCGTTGCCCATCGGCACTGACGGTATAAGGGGCGACGGTTATATTGCCGCTACCGTTACCGAACTCGAACAGCACCTTTGTTGTGCCCACCTCGAAGCTGGCCCAGTTCTTCCAGCAAGGCTTTGGCGTCTTGCAGATCGCGCGTGTCGAAGCCTTCGGTGAACCAGCCGTAAATCTCCGCGAGCATCTGTCGCGCTTCTTCGCTCTTGCCCTGCTGCTGCCACAAGCGCGCGAGGCTCGTGGCGGCGCGCAGTTCCCACGCTTTCGCGCTCTGTCGCCGGGCGATCTCGAGGGCCTGGTGATAACAGCCTTCCGCTTCCGCCTGCGCCCGGCTTGCCTGTGAATTGCTGGCGGCGGCATGCAGCAGCAACTCGCCTTTGATGCGCCAGATTTCGGCTTCGCAGAAACGCTCTCCGGTGCGTTCGACCAGCGCCAACGCTTCCGCGATTGTTTCAAGCCCTTCCGCACAGCAGCCTGCCAGCCCGAACACTTCGCCCAGACTTGCCAAACGCCCAGTCATCCCCAGCATCACGCCTCTGGCACGCAGGGAGTCAAGCGCCTGTTTCGCCTGCTCAATCGCTGCTTCGGTCGGTTCCTGATACGCCAGATTCAGGGCATTATTGGCAGTGGCTGTGTAGAGATTGTCTCCCAAGGCGTACTCCTCGGCGAGCGCAAACACTTTCTCGTTCTCTTTCTGGCTGGACGGCCAATCCCGAAGGAAGTAAAGGACACGCCCTGTCCCATAATGAGCGCTACCAAGACTGAAGGGGTGAGCTGTTTGCTCGGCCAGCGTGACGGCTTCCTGCGCCAGCGCCAAGGCTTGATCCGCATAGCCCAGCATCCACAGACACCAGCTATGGATGCGGTACGCTGCAATTCCCAGGTCCTCGTTAAAGATGGAAAGATAAGCCTCGTGATATTTCCGGCGGTCCAGCGTGAGTGCGCGTTCCCCATGCTGCTGGGCGGAGACAAGTTCTCCTTGATAATTGCGGACATAGGCCCAAAACGTAGAGGCTACAACCAACAGCACCGGGTCCTGAGATTGCTCCACCAGTTGCATCGCCTGCTCAAACAGTCCCTGCGCCGTTTCATATTCGGCGCGGACAAAGTGATAGGTTGCCACGCCACCCAGAGCAGCGAAGAGCCGGGGATCATCGCCCATCTGCTCACACAGTTGCCGTGCCCGATTGAAGGCCGCTCCCGTTTCTGGCGCAACCCAACCCAAGACGGACTGCAACGAGAAGCCCAGCGTCAATTGCAGGCCGAGTTCCCGCCCGGCGCGCTCCGGCGTTTCCGGCAATTTGTGCAAAGCTGTCAGTCCGCGCTCGGCAAGCTGCGCCGCTTCCCGCTGCGCATTGATCTGCACCGCATTGCGCGCCGCCTGCAAAAAGGCATCGCTGGCGCGCGCATAGTCCCGCGCCGCTTCCCACAGCAGCGCCAGTTCATTCGCCACGCTCGCGCTGCGTGCGCCGTAACAACCTTCCAACGCCAGCGCCACGTCGCGGCTGAGCGTGGCCTTGCGCGTGGCCCGCACACTGGCATAGAGCGCGTTCTGATACAGCACATGCACGAAGCGATACTTGAGCGTCAGCGTGCCATTCGGAAACTCCGCTTCACTCGTCAGCTTCACAAACG
>JAYUCP010000570.1:0-3391 GCA_043740245.1 Acidobacteriota bacterium
AGTGGGCACGATGTTGCGCAGTTCGGCCTTTCATCAGGAAGCGATGGCCTATGTGCAAAGCGGCAAACTCGGCAAGATTCGCATGGTGCGCGGCTGGGCTTATTTGAATTGGGTGAAGAGTCTGCCGGTCGTGGCGGATGAACCCGCGCCCGCGTCGGTGGATTACGACATGTGGCTGGGGCCCGCGCCGAAACGCGCGTTCAATCGCAATCGCTTTCATTTCAACTTCCGCTGGTTTTGGGATTACGCGGGCGGGCTGACCACCGATTGGGGCGCGCATCAGATGGATATTGCCGCGTGGGGCATGCAAAGCGCCGCGCCGCAAAACGCAATGGCTGCTGGCGGGAAATTTGGGTATCCAGAAGACGCGCAAGAGATCCCCGACACTTTGCAGGCGCTCTGGACCTATCCCGGTTACACGATGGTTTGGGAACACGCGGTCTTTGTCGGACGCGGCCCCGAAGCGCGCGAACACGGCGTGGCCTTTCACGGCAACAACGGCGTGCTGGTGATTGATCGCGGCGGTTGGGAAGTCTTCCCCGAATCGGAGCGCGGCAAAGACCGCAAGGATTTTTATCGTATGACGGGCGAGCCGCGCGCGACGCCGCGTAACGAAGACCCGGGCTTGGAACACGCGCGCAACTTCCTCGACTGCATGCGCACGCGCCAGCGTCCGGCGGCTGACATCGAAATCGGCTTTAATTCGATTTTGCCATCGCATCTGGCGAACATCGCCTATCGCACCGGGCGCACGGTGGCCTGGGATGGCGCGAAGATCGTGAACGATGCCGAGGCGCAACGCTTGGTCGCACGCGAATATCGCGCGCCGTGGAAGCTGCCATCGCTGGCGTAACCTGATGATTACCGCACAAGCAATCCTGACAGCCGCCGCGCGCATTCAACCGGTGATTCGCCCGACCCCGATAGATCATTCGTTGGCCTTGAGCGAATTGAGCGGCTGTCACGTCTGGCTCAAGCTCGAACACCTGCAACACACCGGCTCATTCAAACTGCGCGGCGCGGCCAACAAGCTGCTGACGTTGACGGACGCAGAACGCGCGCGCGGCGTCATCACGGCTTCCAACGGCAACCACGGCATCGCGGTCTGTCACGCGGCGCGGCAACTGGGCGTGCCGGTGCAGGTTTTCATGCGTAAGGGCGTGCCGGAATTGCGCGTCGCCTTGATTCGCGCGCTCGGCGGCGAGCCGGTGTTTTATGGCGACGACCCGTTAAAGGCGGAAATTCAGGCGCGCGCGGTCGCAGCACAATGCGGTCAGGTGTTCATCTCGCCTTACAACGACGCTGAAGTCATCGCGGGCCAGGGCACGATTGGCGTCGAACTTGCCGAACAACTTGAAACGATAGACGCCGTCTTCGTTGCCGTGGGCGGCGGCGGCCTGATCGCGGGCATTGCCACGTATCTGAAAGCAGTCAGACCGAACCTGAAAATCATCGGCTGCTGGCCGGAGAACTCGCCGGTGCTCTATGAATGTTTGAAAGCGGGCCGCATCATTGATTGCCCCGAACTGCCGACCATTTCAGACAGCACGGCGGGCGGGGTTGAAGCCGATGCGCTGACCTTCGAACCTTGCCAGCGCTTGCTGGATGAACACCTGCTGGTCAGCGAGGAAGAGATCAAACAAGCCTTGCGCTTGGTGCTGGAAAAAGAACGCTGGGTGATCGAAGGCGCGGCGGGCGTGGCCGTGGCGGCAATGTTGAAGACGGCGGAACGGTATCGCGGCCAGCACGTCGTGGCGGTGTTGTGCGGGCGCAATATCGCGGCGGAACGTTTGCGGGAGTTGTGGTGAAACATCGAATACTGCTCAGCTTGGTTTGTTGTGTGTTTGCCGCGCAGGGCGGAATGCGCCGGTGCTGTACGGGGAACGGTAGCGACCTGGTTCTGGCGGTGGCACCGAGTGCGGGGAGCCAGGTCGCTACCGCTCCTCGTACAGCACCGGCGGCCGTGCGCTTCGCCGACATCCCCGCAGCCTTTCACACTTGGTTGAAAGAGCAGGGCATTCAACCAGGTACCTTCGATTCATGGATCGCCAAGCTGAACCGCGAGACCGCCGAACGCGAGGAGCGGGGCGAATACGAACACCTGATCTATTTCGCGCTGCAATCCACGCGGTTTACCGAGCTGCCGAAGATCGAACCGGCGTTGAGCGCGCGCGAATTTGCGCGCGGCTTGAGCGATGTTGAACGCCAAACCTGGCTGGCTGAAAGCCAGTTGCCGCCCTGCGCACGCGTGCCGAAAGCCGCGCAGCAACGCTTGCAGGAGTTGCTCAAAGCCTTGCGCGGGTTTACCGACGATGAGCGCTTGCTTTACCTGCGGCAATTCACCGGGGCCGCCAGCCGTCCGTTGAATGAATTGACCGCGCGCTGCTGCCAAGCCTACGCCGAGACGATGCGCTTTCTGTATCGCAAAGAATTCGGCCCGGCTGGGACGCCCGTAGATGAAAAGCAAATCGCCGCGCTCTATCAAACGCGCGGCCACAGCACCGACACGCAGATCGAAGCCAACTTCGCCGTGCGCGAACTGCTGGCGGTGCTGCAAAGCGAGCAGCCCAAGTTAAAGCTGAACCGCGTGTTGATCGTCGGCCCCGGTTTGGATTTCGCGCCGCGCACCGAGTTGTTAGACCTCTTTGGGCCGCAGAGCTATCAGCCCTTCGCCGTGGCCGATGCGTTGTTGAGCCTGGGGCTGGCGGATGAAGCACGGCTGCGCGTGCATTGCGTGGACATCAACGCGCGCGTGATCGCGCATCTGCAACGCGTCAGCCAGAGCAAGTCGCAGCAGCTTTCGCTGCTTTCCGGCGTGGCCGACAAACCGTCAGCGCCGTTGACCGAGGAATACAAACGCTACTTTCAAGGCTTCGGCAATGCCATCGGCAAGAGCGCGCCGCTGGCCGTGCCGCCGGAATTTGCCGGGCGCTTGCGCAAGACCCTCAGCATCCGGCCTGAACTGCTCGCCAAATTCAGCGCGGCGCGGCTGAACGTGATTACCGAACGCTACGAGCCATCGCCCGGCTATGACCTGATCGTGGTGACGAACGTCTTCCCCTACTTCAGCGACGTGGAGTTGCTGAGTGGTTTGACCAATTTGACCAAAATGCTGGCGGAGGGCGGGTGTCTTGTGCATAATGAGGCCCGCGTTACCGCTCCCGCCGTCACGCAAGCGCTGGGGCTTCCAATGCTCCACAGCCGCACATTCCTGATCGCGGCGGCGAAAGACGGGGGGCAGTCAACGCCGCTCTACGACTTTGCGGGGATTCACCAAAAAAAGATCACTCAATAATAAAGCTTAATTGCTCAGCCCGAGTCAGTAGCCCGACCGTCAGGGAGGGCTTGCTTGCAGGGCCAGCCCTCCCTCACGGTCGGGCTACTGACACGG
>JAYUCP010000571.1:0-20579 GCA_043740245.1 Acidobacteriota bacterium
GCCGCAACGCGATGTTGAAATCGCCCGGCAGATATTGCGGATCGAGCAAGCGCCGCACCACCGGCAGCAAGCCCGTGTGATTCGACGCGCCCACGCTGACGCCGCCGTTGAAGGCCGTGCAAAGCACCGCGACCATGACAATGCACGCGCCCGTCAGCGCGCCCTCGAACCAGGAATGCTGTCTGTCACTCAAAACCATTCACGCTTGCTTTGCGGCTTTGCCGCCCGATGTGCGGAAGGTCTCTGACCTTCCGGGAACGGCTTGGATAGATTTTGGGGCTACGCCCCAGCGCGGCGGCGCTGCACATAAAACGACAACAACAACAACAACCCCACCGCAGTCCACACCAACACGCGCAACTTGCGATACACCGCCAGCGCCACGCCCGTCAACGAACCGAAGCCCAGCTCCACGGCGAGCCAGCCCGTGCCCGCTTCGTCCACACCCAGCTTCACCGGCACAAAGGCGAAGGCGAAATTGATGACGCGGTTGACCGCCTCGCAAATGAAGGCCGTCAGCCAAGCGGCCTCGACGCCCAGGATGTGCAGCGTCAGCCAAATCTCAAGCACGCCCAGCGCGTGAAAGCCCGCTTCGCACACGCAGACCAGCGCGAAATCGCGTGGCCGCTGGCGGGCGAAGTTGAAGCTATGCCGTTCGAGCTGTTGCAAGCGCAACAGCGGCCGTTCCAATTTGTGCGTGAAAGCCAGTAACAGACGATGCGTACTGCCGATGTGCGCGCTCACTTTACGCAAAAGCTTCACCACTGACCAGCGCCGCCACCAGATCAAGCCCGCAACGAGCAGAAAGAGCAACAGCCCCGACGCCAGCGCCACGCTCACGGCGCGCAAGGCCGCATTGACCGCCACCGTCGCCAGCAACAACGCCAGCCCCGCCAACATCATCAGGCAGGCCGAGAAAAGATAGCTGGCGAATTCCAGCGACAAGGCCGCCGTCGCTGTGCGCAAAGGCAAATGCGCGCTGAAAAAAACCAGCCGCGCCGGCTCGGCCAGCAGCGGCCCCGCCGTCGTCAGATTGCCCACCGCATCGCCAATCAGCCGCGCGCGCCAGACGTTGAACAAGCCCACGCCCCGTTCCCGCGCGCGCAAACAGCGCAGCCAGGCATAGGCGCGCAACACCGGGCGCAACGCCGACACGGCCAGAATCCAGCCGAAGCGCGCGTCGAGCGAACGCACGCGCAACCAGAGTTCTTGTGAACCAGCTTGTTTGACGATGAAAACGAAGAGCGCCGCGCCGATGACGAGCGAACAGCCAGTGAGCAGGTGTGCGCGGACTTTCATGGTGCGGGGAAGCGGGAGGGAGGAAAGATAACGATCAAGCGGTTCAGCCAATCAGCAGACAGGATTCACAAGATTCATCCAACCGGTTCGGCCAATCCTATGAATCCTGAAAATCCTGTGAATCCTGTCTGTTGATTTACGACTTGCGCCAATTCGCCAATTGCTCAGCAAACGGATTGTTGAACGCGGGCGGTTTGCGCTCTTCGCGCTGGCGATTATCGCGGGGCCGCCGCTCATCCTGATTGTCGCGGCGCGGTTCGTCGCGGCGCCGATTGTCGCGTTGGTCGCGCCCGCGTTCTTCACGGCGCGGCTGGTTGGCGGCGTCGGCCTGTTCGCGCGGTTTGGCGCGCACAGCCTCGCTTTTCATCGTCAGCGCGATCTGATTTTTGTCGAGATTGATTTCCAGCACACGCACGCTGACGCGGTCGCCCGGATTGACCACGTCGCGCGGGTCTTTGATGAAACGATCCGAAAGCTGCGAGATGTGCACGAGCCCGTCTTGATGCACGCCGATGTCCACAAAGGCGCCGAAGTTGGTCACGTTGGTGACGAGGCCGGGGCAGACCATGCCGGGCTGTAGATCGCTGACCGCGTGTATGTCTTCGCGGAAGGTGAAGGCCTGGAACTCCTCGCGCGGATCGCGGCCCGGTTTGGAAAGCTCGACGATTAGGTCGGCAAAAGTGAATGCGCCGACTTCGGCTTTGAGCGCCTCGTCCTGTTTGACCAGCGCGACGCCTGCGCCGGTCAGATCGGCGACCGTCTTGCCCAGCCGCGCAGCCAGCGCTTCCAGTTGCGGGTAACGTTCGGGGTGCACGCCCGTGTTGTCGAGCGGGTTTTCGGCATTGGCGATGCGCAGGAAACCGGCGGCCTGCTCAAAGGTCTTCTTGCTGAAACGCGGGATGTCCAGCAGTTGCTGGCGCGAGGTGAATAGGCCGCTGGCGCTGCGCTGTTCGACGATCTTTTTCGCCAGCGACGGGCCGATGCCGGCGACGTGTTCGAGCAAGTGATAGCTGGCCGTATTCAGATTGACGCCGACCGAGTTGACGCAGGAATCCACCACGAAATCGAGGCCTTTCTTCAACGCCGGTTGCGCGACGTCGTGTTGATACTGGCCGACGCCGATGCTCTTCGGATCGGTCTTGACCAGTTCGGCCAGCGGGTCTTGCAAGCGGCGCGCAATCGAAATCGCGCCGCGCACGGTCAAATCCAAATCGGGGAATTCTGCGCGCGCGGTTTCGCTGGCGCTGTAAATGCTCGCGCCCGCTTCGTTGACCATCACGACGGGCACGCCGCCGAGGCCCGCTTCTTTCAGCGCCGCGCGCACAAAGGTTTCGGTTTCGCGCCCGGCGGTGCCGTTGCCGACGGCGATGGCGCGCACGTTGGCGTTTTTGACGGTTTCTTCGAGCAGCTTTTTGGCTTTGGTTTTGTCGTTGTCGCCCTGCAAATGCATCACCGTCGAGGCGACGTATTTGCCCGCGTCATCCACTACGGCCAGCTTGCAACCGGTGCGGATGCCGGGGTCAACGCCGAGCACGGCCTTGGAACCAAAGGGCGCGGAGAGCAGCAGTTTCCTGACGTTTTCAGCGAAGACCTTGATGGCGGCTTCGTCGGCCACGTCTTTCAGCGCGCGATGGACTTCGTTCTCGATGCTGGGCACGACATAAGCCTTCATCGCCATGCGCGCGGCTTTGAGCAACAGGTCTTTGATCGCTTGTTCCGCTTCTTCATTCGTCACGGCTGCGCTTTCATACCGTGCCAGCAAGGCGGCTTCGTAATTCGGATCAACCTCCTGCGCGCCTTCCTGCGTGACGCTGGGGATCAGCGCGCCGCCCAAATTGAGCGCCAGTTCCTCTTCCATCCAGCCGCGCCGCATCGCCAGATAGCGGTGCGAGTTTTCGGGTTTGAGCAGCGGCTGAATGGGTTCGTAGTAATCGAAATACTTCTCGTACTTGCTATGTGGCCGCGCCTTGTCGGTCCTGGCCGTGCGCGCGTGCGCTTTCTCAAACACATATTTGCGCGTGAATTCGCGCAGTTCCTGCGTTTCGGCCAGGCGTTCGATGAGGATGTCCTGCGCGCCCTGAATGGCCGTGGCGGCATCGGTGATCTTGGCTGCTTCGTTGTAAAACGCCAGCGCGAAGACCTCCAGCAACTGGCCCGGTTCGGCGGCGACAGTGCCGTGGCCGACGTTCCAAATCCAATCGGCAAAGGGTTCCAGGCCGGCTTCTTTCGCGACGGTCGCTTTGGTTTTGCGTTTAACTTTGTAGGGCAGATAGAGGTCTTCCAACGAATCGAGATTGAAGGTGGCGAGAATCTTGCCTTTCAATTCGTCGGTCAGTTTGCCCTGCCGCTCGATCTCTTCGACGATGAAGGTCTGGCGTTTGATGATCTCGTCCCAGCGCTCCTTGGCGTCAATCGTCTGCTGGATGGCGACTTCGTCGAGGTTGCCCGTCTGCTCTTTGCGGTAACGGGCGATGAAGGGCACCGTGCCGCCCTCTTCGGTTAGCTTGAGCACGGCGGCGGCGGACGCGAGCGGGATCGCGGCGTGTAGTTCTTGGAACCAGGTTTCAAAAGTCATGCGGATTACTTCAAGTGTGATGGTTGGAGTTGTTTGGTCTTGCGCACCATGCGCAAAACAGATTCTTCGGTCGTCAGCGTTTCGATCTCATCCAGCGCCACCCAAGCCAACTCGCGCGATTCGCGGCTGACAGTCAGCGGCGCGTGGCGGTCGGCTTGAAAGGCGTAGCGGATGTCGTAATGAAAATGCTCCGGCTCATCCTTGCGCGCCGGGATGGCGTGGATGTCTACGTCAAAGATGTAGGGCGCGAGCAATTGCATATCCAACAAGCCGGATTCTTCGCGCGCCTCGCGCCACGCTGCCGCCAGCATGTCCAGGTCGCCCTCGACGTGGCCGCCGAGTTGCACCCATAGGTTCAGTTTGCGGTGATGTGTCAGCAAGGTGTGCGTCAACGCCGCATCCACAATCCAGGCCGAGCCGGTCAGATGGCCGGCCTGCAAGGCGCGCGCGGCGCAGTTCTCGTGCGTCTGTACGAATTGAATGATCGTATCGCACAGCGCGTGTTCGCGTTCGTCAAAGGCTTGATGCGCCTGTAAGTGTTGTATGAGATTTCGGCGATTCATGCGAGCTTCACTCTGCTGATTTGCGGCGTCACCCTATCACACGCGCGCGCTATGCCTCAAACGCTGGCGCGCTTATAATGCCGTCCGTCAACGAACAAATTGCCGAGGAGAAATTGCTATGACAATCGCGATTGAATTGCCGCCGGAGCTAACACACCGGCTCGAAGACAAATGGGGCGACCTGTCGCGCCACACGCTGGAACTGCTCGCCGTGCAAGCGTACAAGGACGAGTTGATGACGACCGCCCAATTGCGGCGCTTGCTCGGCTTCGAAACACGAATGGAAGTGGACGGCTTTTTGAAAGAGCACGGCGTTTATCTGGAATACACCATCGAAGATTTCGACCGTGAGCGCGAATTGCACCATCAGCTATTGAACAAATGATCGTCATCGCCGACACCACACCACTCAATGACTCGGCCTCATTCAACCAAACAAAAACTGTTTTGCTACCTGGATGAAACCGGGCAAGACGACCGCTCCGCCATTTTCATTGTCGTTGCGGTGGTAAGCGCCGGTGACCAGGACGCACTACGGTCGGCACTGATCCAGTTCGAACAACACTCGAAAGTCGGCGTCAAGAAGTGGCACAAGCTGCGCTCCCCGGAACGCGAACAGTTCCTCGCGACGCTGATGCAAGCAGGTATTGCAGCAGGCGAGCTTTTCTTTAGCCGTCACCAGAAACCTGTTTCCTTTTTCTCGCCGCTCGTCGAAACGCTGGCAGCAGCCATCCTCTCCGTGGCTGCGGAAGACTATCAAGCAGTGATTTACGTTGACGGAATAGATCGGAAAAAGGCGCGGGAACTAACGAATGCTCTGCACTCACGCGGTCTCAAAGCACAGCAAGTCAGAAGCGCGCGCGATGAAAGCGAACCGCTCATCCGGTTGGCTGACCGTTGGGCTGGTTGTTTGAGAGGCAGCTTTGAAGCCAATCCACGCGCCCAGGCTTTGGTGGCACAGGCGCTCGCACTCGGTTATTTGAAGGAAGCCTGAAACAAAAAATCCCGCTCGCGCGGGACTTTTGTTGTTTCGACTATCTTGGGCTTGCGCCCAAGCCAATCTCTGCCAAAAAGGGCAGGCCTTCATCGAAACCAGCGGCATTGTAGGCGCGACTTTATCAAGCGTCAACCCAGCCAATTTTTCGACCTTGTTTGCTATTTCGTAATCCCGAACTGCCCCAACAAAAACGCATAATCAAACGCCGTATCCTTCAACCGGTCATAGCGCCCCGACGCGCCCCCGTGCCCACCCGGCTCAAGCTTCACCTTAAACAGCAGCAGGTTGTTGTCAGTCTTCAACGTGCGCAAGCGCGCCACATATTTCGCCGGTTCCCAATACATCACCTGGCTGTCATTGAGCGACGTGCGCACCAACATCGTCGGATAGTTTTTCGCCGCCAGATTTTCATACGGCGAATAAACGCGCATGTAATCGTAGGCGGCCTGCTCATTCGGATTGCCCCATTCCAGATATTCGCCGACCGTCAGCGGCAACGAAGCGTCGAGCATCGTGTTCATCACATCCACAAACGGCACGTAGCTCAGCACGACCTTGAACAAATTGGGCCGCATATTCGTGACCGCGCCCATCAGCAGCCCGCCCGCGCTGCCGCCCGTAATCGCCAGCCGATCCGACGCCGTGTACTTCTCATTGACCAGATGTTCGGCGCAGGCGATGAAGTCGGTGAAGGTGTTCAGCTTTTTCAGCAGCTTGCCGTCGTCGTGCCATTGCTTGCCCATTTCGCCGCCACCGCGAATGTGGGCTTGCGCGTAGATCACACCGCGCTTGAGCAGGCTCAACCGGCTCGACGAAAAGTCCACATCGTTCGGGATGCCATACGAACCGTAGCCTTCCAACAGTAGCGGCGCCTTGCCCGTCCGGCGCAGGCCTTTCTTGTAGACAATCGAGATGGGCACTTTCACGCCGTCGCTGGCTGTCGCCCAGAGCCGTTCGGATTTGTATTGCGCGGCGTCATAGCCGCCCAAGACCGGCTGTTGTTTAAGCAGCTTGCGCGTCTTGGCGTTCACGTCGTAATCGTAAACCGAGCGCGGCGTGACCAGCGATTCATAGCCGAGTCGGTATTGCGTCACTTTGAATTCGGCGTTCTGCGACGGGTACGCCTGATAAACCGGTTCAGGGAATTTGATGTAGTGAAACTTGCCCGATTTCAAATCGGTCACACGCAATTGGGGGATGCCTTCCTTGCGTTCGATGGTGACGAAGTGCGTGGCGAAACAATCCACGTCTTCCAACATCACGTCGGCGCGCTGCGGAATGACTTCTTTCCAATTCGCCTTTGACGGATCGCTGACCGGCGCGGTGACGAGGCGGAAGTTTTTGCCCTGGTCGTTGGTGCGGATGTAGAACTGCTCGCCGATGTGATCGAGGTAATACTCGTGTTCGCCGCTACGCGCCAGCAACAGCTTCAATTCTTCCTGCGGATGGTCGGCGGAGAGATAGCGAATCTCGCTGGTGGTCGAACTGGTGATGGCGAGGACAATGTAACCCGCGCTGCGCGTCTTGCCGTTGAAGATGTGGTAAAGCTCGTCTTTCTCTTCGTAAAGCAACTCGGCGTCTTTGCTCTTGTAAGCCTGGCGGAAGAATTTGTGCGGACGTTTCGTCGTCGCGTCTTCCTGCGTGTAAAAGAGCGTCTTGTTATTGTTGGCCCATTCGACGCTCACGACGCGCTCGGCGAGGTTGCGCGTGACGCGGCCCGTGCGCAGGTCTTTGACGTGCAGCGTGTATTGCCGGAAACCGGTCTCGTCGGTCGTGTAAGCCAGCAGGTTGCCGTCCTCGCTGATTTCGTAAGCGCCGAGGCTGAAGAATTTCTTGCCCTTCGCCAGCGCATTTTGGTCAATCGTGATATCTTCCTTGCCGCGCGCTGAGCCGGCTTTACGGCAGAAGATCGAATACTGCTGCCCCTTGACCGTGCGCGTGTAATAAAAATGCTTGCCCTGCTTGTAAGGCACTTCGACGTCGGTTTCCTTGATGCGCGCGAGCATTTCCTTATACAGCGAATCGCGAAAGCCCTTGCTTGATTGCGTCAGCGCGTCGGCGTAGGCGGTTTCCTGTTTCAGATACTCGATGACTTCCGGATTCTCTTTTTCACGCAGCCAGAAGTAATCGTCCACGACGGTGCGGCCGTGAATCTGGCTGGTCTTGGGAATGCGTTTGGCGACGGGCGGTTTCGGTGGTGCTTCCTGTGCTTGCATAGTCGTTGCGATCAATACGAGCGCGAACAGAGCGCTCCAACTCCTGCTCAATCCTTTCATTTGTGCCTCCGTTGGATTACAGCCAATTCAGATCAACGGCCGCTGGCAAGATACGCGGTGCGCGTGGCGGGGGGCAAGTCTTGGGTTCGCACGTCCGTGTGAATCAATGACCTTGTGTCAATGTTTGGCCTGAGCAGTCGAGACAGGACTTAACCACGCGAAGCACGGGGAGCACCGGGAATGCCTTTGGCTATTGGTATTCCCAGTGTTTCCCCGCTTTCCTGTGGTGTGTTGGCTGTTTAGAAAGTGTAGCCGACCCACGCAAAGATGCCGTTATTGCCGCGGCCGTAGTTGCCGAAGCTATAAGTCACCGCAACTGAGGTGTGCGGGTTGGGCGCATACGCCAATCCTGTCGAAGCGTAACCAAAACGGTTCTTGCCGCTGAACCAGTCGTTGATCCAGGTTACTTTCGGATGCAAGGGCTGTTCGTAACTGAGGGTGACGCCGCCCTTCGGTCCATTGCCGTCGGCGCGCCCGACCAGGCCATAGCCGCCCGCCGTCAGGCGCGGCCCGAAATCGCTTTTGAATTTCTTGCTGACGTTGCTGTAAATCAGCCCAAAATTATCGCTGCCTGCGCGGTGCGCCACCGTGGCGTAATAGACGAGGCCGCCGCTGGCCGCCACGCCATTTTTTTCGTTGTTATAGAAGCGCCACTTGACGTTGGGTTGTACTTCGACCGGCTGCTTGGGTTCCAGCGCGTTGGTCACGGTGACGTTCAGGCCCACCTCGATGTTTTTGGTCAGGCCATAGGTCATGCGCGGAATGTAAACCTGAAAGCCGCCCAGTTGGTGGCTGATCGGGTGAGTATAAAGATCCATCTCCAGATAAAGATGCTTCGCTTCGGTGATGTCGGTGGAGGGCGCATTTACGACAACGGATTGCGCGCACGCCGGCACGGCCAGCGACAAACATAAAGCGGCCAGCCCTAACACGGCTGCGCCGACAGATTGCAAATAACGCAATGAAACGTTGGGTTGATAACTCATTCGGGTACTTCCTTTCTTAATGGGGGGAGGAATACGCACACACGCAAACCAGCCGGTTTGCGCGCGGGCATTCATTGAATGTTAGGGACGGGCTGCTCGTCCAAACGCGAAGGCCAAATGAGGAGGCCAAACGAAAGGCCAAACGAAAGGCTAAGATCAGGTGTCGTGTGGCGCAGCCAAAGCTGCCCGCGCAACAGACCGTCAAGCTACTGTTGCCAGCCGTTCCTGATTGATAATGTGTTTACTGGTAAAACCGGGAAATTGGGATACGGGCTAGTTATTGCTGTATGACTGGCAGTGAAGCTGAAGTGGCGCTCACGTTGTCAGAAGTCCTTGGCCTTCGACTGGCTTCCCGCTTCAGTGCAGTCCGGCGCTTGCCGTGCTTAGCTTTTTGTTTCCCCAAACCAAACCATCAACACCCACACCTTTCCTGCACCTCGTGCAGCATCACCAAATCACCTGGGTTCGCTAACGCTCAAGCCCATCCAAATCGGAGGCCAAACAGTGGGAAGAGCAAATCAGTGCGGCGTGAATCAATCAATCCGGCACCAAAACGCTCTTTGTGGAGCGCGCGCAGTATAGTGATTTCGCCCAATCATCACAATCATTATGTTGCCCCGCCACCGCTGCGCGGGACAAGCAGGCGATTTTCAGTAAGTGAACTGTGGCCGGATTGAGCCAGCAATTTCTTTGTGCCATTATCACGTTATGAAACAGGTCTCCATCAACGAACTCCAAGCTGATACGGTCGCTTGGCTTCGGCAAGCGCTGCTGGATGAGGAAATCGTGATCACCGAACACGGGCAACCGCTAGCGACCTTGATTCCGTTCCAAGCCAGGTGCCACGGCAAACCGCTGCCCAACCGCGAAGCCTGGATTCAAAGCCTGCCATTGGTCGTAGACTCCACGGAGTACATCTCGGAGATGCGCGAAGAAAGGGCTGGCGAAACGCCGCGCGGCTGAGCCGTTGAACCATGCTCTACTTTGACACTGCCTATCTTGCCAAGTGTTATCTGAATGAGCCGGGCGCACAACAAGTCCGGCAATTGGCCGCCTCAGCCCCCGGCTTGGCTGCAAGTGAATGGGCGCGGGTTGAATTTTTTGCAGTCCTCCACCGCAATTTACGAGAAGGCAAACTCACCCAAGCGCAAATGCAGCAAATCATCAGCTATTTTCGACAGGATGAAGCCAATGGCGTGATCACCTGGCTGCCGCTCTCGCCCCTTCTGCTTGCGCAAACTTGCCAAAGAATCCAAGCGCTACCAGCTACAATATATCTGCGTGCCGCAGATGCCTTGCATTTAAGCTGCGCCACCGAAAATGGTTTTCTGGAAATTTACAGCAGCGACCGTCACCTACTCGCTGCAGCGTCACATTTCCATCTGACTGGCATCAACATCATTTGAGTTCCAGCAAGATGTCTGACCTCATTCTCCAATTCGACTCCGGCACTCTCTTGCTTGAAGGCGCGGAACAAAACACGCCTGTCCCCGCCGCTTTCAAATGGGACGACCGCGTCCGCCGTTGGCGCGCGCCTGCCATTGCTTATCGCGACAGCGTGACCGAATTGGTGCGCAGCAAGACGCCGCATCAAGATCAAGCGCGCCGCTACCTGGAATTCCAATTCCGCCCCGCCGACAACGCCATCCAGGCCGAACCGCGCCCCTATCAAACCGAAGCCATCGCCGCCTGGCAAAAAGGCGGCAAGCGCGGCGTGATTATTTTGCCGACGGGCGCGGGCAAAACCTTCGTCGCGCAATTGGCGATTGATTTGGTCGGGCGGCAAACGCTGGTGGTCGTGCCGACGCTCGATTTGATGAATCAGTGGTACGACGTGCTAACGGCCACTTTCAAAGCCGAGATTGGCTTGATCGGCGGCGGTTACTTTGAAATCGGCGCGATCACGGTGACGACCTACGCCTCGGCCTTTCGCTTTATGGAACGGCTGGGCAATCAGTTCGGCCTGTTGATCTGCGACGAATGCCATCACCTGCCGGGCGCGGGCTATCGCTACATCGCCGAACTCGCCATCGCGCCCTACCGCCTGGGCCTGACTGCGACGCCTGACCGTGCCGATGGCGGCGAAGCCTTGTTGCAAGAGTTGCTGGGGCCGATTGTTTATCGCAAAGAGGCGCAGCAATTGGCGGGCGAATACCTGGCCGATTACAGCGTCGTGCGCCTCGGCGTCGAGTTGTCGCCGGGTGAACAAGCACTTTACCAAACAGAGCGCGCCATCTTCCGCAAGTTTATGGCGAGTCTCGGCAGTGCGCCGGGATTGGACGGCTGGCAAAACTTCGTCATCGCCAGCGCGCGCAGCGAAGCCGGGCGCCGCGCGATGCAGGCTTATCGCACCTCCAAACGCATCGCGCTGGGCACCGAAGCGAAGCTGGGCGCGCTGGCGAAACTGTTGCAACGCCACCGCCGCGAGCGTGTGTTGATTTTCACGGCGGAAAACGAGATGGTCTATCGCATCTCGCACCAATTCCTGATCCCAGCCATCACGCACGAAACGCCGATCAAGGAACGCAGCGAATGGCTGACGGCCTTCAATCAGGGCCGCATTTTGGCGCTGGCTACTTCAAAGGTGTTGAACGAAGGCGTGAACATACCTGAAGCCGCGATTGCGATTGTGCTGTCAGGTTCCGGCTCTTCGCGCGAACACGTCCAGCGCCTGGGCCGCATCCTGCGCAAACAGGAAGGCAAGGAAGCGATCCTGTACGAAGTCATCACCAGCGGCACGGCCGAAGAGCGCATCAGCGAACGGCGCGGCAATGTGAACCAGTTCAAAGAGGCGCGCGGCGGTCAGAGTGAAGATGAATGGCAGTTGGATTGAGCCGTGCAGTAACCGCGCATCAACCGCTCCCGGTTGCGTCTTGCGCAACTTCCAAGCAGCTTTACAAGCATCCGCAAAAAATCTATAAAACCGCGCACCAGCAAACGTATTTTGGCCGCCCCTTTGAATCATAGGAGAACTAATGAAACGCATTTTGATTTTGGTATCGCTGCTTGCAGCCATTTATTTACTGGCCGCACTCTTAACCCAGCCCGCTGGCAAAGCCGCCAATCCCGGCGCGCAAGGGCCAACGCCACAAGACCGTGAACTGGCGGCCTTGCTGCGTCAATTGACGAATCGTTCCAGCCAGGGTCTGGTGCAGGAAAAGCATCCGCGTGGCGGCTTTCAGCTCAATCTCAAAGGGCGCTTTCAAAACGTCGCGCTCGCCAAATTGAATGCGCAAGGCAAACCCGTTGCCGGTTGCGTTGATTCGCTCGCAGCCGCCAACGCCTTCTTCGGCAGAAACCTGGAGACAGGACAACCCTTGCCCACGCAGTCCGCGACGCTGAACGAGACCGCCCGGCAAGCAGCGCTGACGGGCCTCTCAGAACACGAGTATCGTTTCTATCAGGACTTGATCGCGGAAGCCGCGCAACGCCGCCAACTCGCGCCCAACAGCGCGAGCATCGTCATTTCAAACGGCGACGGCGCGGGCGAAGGCTTCAACGACACGACTCCAAAAGCGGTGGAGGGCGGCAACAACGGCGCGACGCTGGGGGCGCAACGCCTGAACCTCTTCAACCGGGCCGCCGCCATCTGGGGCGCGTATTTGGACAGCAGCATTCCCACGGTCGTCAGCGCCCAATTCAACTCGCTGTCGCCCTGTTCGCCCAGTGGCGGCACCCTCGGTTCGACGGGCGTGATTTTTATTCATCGTGATTTCCCCGGCGCGATTTTCCCTGGCACCTGGTATCACGATGCGCTCGCCAACAAACTTTCTGACGAAGACCGGAATGCTGCGGCAGACATCTTCGCCCAATTCAACAGCGACGTTGATAATGGCTGTTTGGGTGTCGGCACGCGGTTCTATTACGGCTTCGACAACGCGACCCCGGCGGATCGAGTCAACCTGCTGGTGGTGCTGTTGCACGAACTCGGCCACGGGCTGGGTTTTTCCACCTTTGTTGACGGCGGTTCGGGCGCGCTGGCCGCCGGGTTGCCGGATGTTTACAGCCGCTTTATGTTCGACCGCGATGTCAATCTCACCTGGGATCAAATGACCGATGCGCAGCGGCAAGCGTCGGCGCTGAACAGCAATGATGTGCTTTGGGACGGGCCCAACGTCCGCATCGCTTCCGGCTTTTTAACCGCCGGGCGCGACGCCGCCACCGGACGAGTCGAATTGTACACGCCCAATCCGCTGGAAAACGGCTCCTCGATTTCGCACTGGAACACGACCGCCACGCCCAACCTGCTGCTGGAACCAATCATCACCCCGGGCCTGCCGCTCGATCTAGACCTGACGCGCCAACTGATGCGCGATCTCGGCTGGTACCGCGACACGACGGCGGATCTGACCCCCGACACCATCACCGACGTAACGCCCAACAGCGGCTCGCTCACCGGCGGCACCAACATCAATCTCACTTGGACAAACACCGGCGGCTTCAATCGCAACGTCACCATCGAGCTTTCGACGAACGGCGGCGCGACCTTCCCCACCGCCCTGGCCACGAATGTCGCCAACAGCGGCGCGCGCACCGTCTCGCTGCCCAACACCCCGACCGCGCAAGCGCGTGTGCGCGTGCGCGAGCACAATTTCGTGGCGCCTGCCGGGGCCTCCTCCGCCAATTTCACCATCATCACGGGCCCGAACAATCTGCCGATGATCAGCGCCGTGGGGGTATCGCGGCAGCAAGGCAGCGCGGCCGGCAATTCAACCATTGCGAATGTCAATGATGTGGATCAGGCGTTGAATACGCTGGTGGTGACGGTCAATGACGGGGCGAGTGCGACGGTCAACGGCGTGACGGTTGCGAGCATCAGCGTCAATGCGGCGGGCGTGGTCACGGCAAATGTCGTAGCCGCTTGTACGGCGACGACGGCTGATTTCACGCTGACGGTGACGGATGCGCTGATGACGACGGCCAGCGCGACGTTGACCGTGACGGTGACGGCGAACAGTGCGCCGGTGCTGACTTATAACAATCAAGCGCTCTTCACGGGCGCGACGCTCAACGTCAATCCGGCCAGCGGCCCCAGTGATAACGGCACTGTCAACAGCATCGCGGTGCAGAGCCCAGGCACTTACACGGGCGCCATTTCAGTCAACAACTCCACCGGCGTAGTGACCCTCAGCAATGCCGCGCCGCTGGGCACGCATACGATTACCATTCGCGCGACCGACAATTGCGGCGCGACGACCGACGCCAGCTTCACGCTGACGGTCAACAACAACCTGCCGCAGATCACGGCGGCGGCTCCACTGACACGCCAGCAAGGCAGCGCGGGCACTGTGTCAACGATTGCCACGGTCAGCGATGTTGAAACGGCGGCGGGCAGTTTGACGGTGGCGGCCACGACGGTTCCACCGGGCCTCACAGTCACGGGCCTCACCAACACCAACGGCACGATCACGGCCAACGTCGCGGCAGCGTGCGGTGCGGCGCTGGGCGCCAACACGGTCGTGCTGACGGTGACAGATGGCAATGGCGGGATGGCGACGGCGAATCTCACCGTGAATGTCACGGCTAACAGCGCGCCAACGCTGACCTATAACAATCAATCAGTGGTCACGAATGGGTCGTTGAATATCAGCGCGGCGACGGGGCCCAGCGACAACGGTACGGTCAGCGACATCGTGCTGCAAAGCCAGGGCACTTACAGCGGTACGATCAGCGTGAACAATGCCACCGGCGCCATCGCCATCAGCAACGCCGCGCCGCTGGGCACGCATACGATTGTGATTCGCGCGACTGACAATTGCGGGGCGCTGACTGATGCCAGCTTCACCTTGATCGTCGGCAACAATGCGCCGCAGATCACGGCGGGCGGCATCTTCGCGCGCCAGCAAGCCAGTCCGGCCGGGGCTGCCGTGCAAATCGCGACGGTCAGCGATGTTGAAACGCCCGCCGGCAGTTTGACCGTAGCCGCAACGACCGTGCCGCCAGGCATCACCGTCAGTGGCATCACCAATACGAATGGCGCGATCACCGCGACGCTTGCCGCCGGTTGCTCTGCGGCGCTGGGCAATAACACGGTCACGCTGACCGTCACCGATGCCAACAGCGGCACAGCGACGGCCACGTTCACGGTGAATGTCACGGCCAACACTGCGCCCACGCTGAGCTACGCAAATCAAACCGTCGCGGCGGGCGGCGCGTTGACCATCAACCCGGCCAGCGCGCCCAGCGATAACGGCACGGTCAACACGATCGTGGTGCAAAGCCCGGGCACATACACCGGGACGATTGCGGTCAACAACAGCACCGGTGTTGTTTCGATCAGCAATGCGAAACCGGGCGGCGTGCATACGCTCACCATCCGCGCGACCGACGATTGCGGCGCGCCGACCGACGCCACGTTCACGCTGACGGTCATTTGCCCAACGATCAGTTTGAGTCCGCCCAGCTTGCCGAATGGAACTGTGGGGGCGAGTTACAACCAAACGCTCACGGCCAGCGGCGGCACGGGCCCGTACACGTTCAGCGTCAGCGCGGGCACGCTGCCAACTGGCTTGGTGTTGGCGGCGGGCGGCGTTTTGAGCGGCACGCCGAGCGCGGCGGGCGCGTTCAACTTCACGGTGCAAGCGGCGGATGCGAACGGCTGCGCGGGCACGCGGGCGTATGCGGTGGCGATCAATACGCTGCCCACGATCACTGCCGTCGCGGTCAGCCGTCAGCAAGGCAGCCCGGTGGCCAATACAACCATCGCCAACGTCACTGATCTGGATCAAGCGTTGAATACGCTGGCGGTGACGGTGAATGGCGGCACGGGTGCGGCGGTCAACGGCGTCACCGTTTCCGGCCTCAGCGTCAGCGCGGCGGGCGTAGTGACGGCCAATGTCGTGGCCGATTGCAACGCGGTGACGGCGAGCTTCACCTTGACGGTCACGGATAACGCCACCGCAACGGCCACTGCGACGTTGACGGTGACGGTCACTGCCAACACTGCGCCCACACTGACCTACAACAACCAAACCGTCACGGCGGGCGGCGCGCTGAATATCAACGCCGCCACCGGGCCCAGCGATAACGGCGCCATCAACACCATCGCCGTGCAAAGCCAAGGCACCTACACCGGCGCCATCTCGGTCAATGCCCTGGGCGTTGTCTCAATCAGCAACGCCGCTCCCGTCGGAACGCATACGCTCACCATCCGCGCGACCGACAACTGCGGCGCGCCGACCGATGCGATGTTCACGCTGACCGTCACGCCAGCCTGCCCCACGATCACCGTGAATCCGGCCAATCCCACGCTGCCGAACGGACGCGCGGGCACGCCGTATAGCCAAACCTTCACGCAAAGCGGCGCGGCGACGGCGACGTTCAGTGTTAGCGCAGGCGCGTTGCCGAATGGTTTGACACTCACTGGCGGCGGACTTTTATCCGGCACGCCCACAGTGAACGGCACGTTCAATTTCACGATTCGTGCGACAGACGCCAATAACTGTTTCGGCGAACGCGCCTATACGCTCTTGCTCAATCCGCCCTGCACAACGATCACGGTCAATCCGGCAACTCTGCCGAATGGTTTTCAAGGCACGGCATATTCGCAAACGTTGACAGCGACCGGCGGCACTGCGCCGCATACGTTCGCGGTGACGGCGGGCGCGTTACCGAATGGCTTGACGTTGGCGAGCGGTGGCGCGTTGACGGGCACGCCGACTGTGGCGGGCACGTTTAACTTCACGATCACAGCCACGGATAACACCGGCTGTACGGGGCTGCGCGCCTACACTGTCATCATCAGTGGCAATGGCTTGATGTTCTTCCCGCTGCCGCAACCGGTGCGCTTGCTCGAAACGCGCGCGGGCTTCACGGGTTGCACAATGCCGGGCGTGCCCATCAATGCGAATGGGACGTTGACGCTGCCCGCGCGTACAACGTGTGCTGGCATTCCAGCGGTGGCGGCAGCGGTCACGGGCAACATCACGGTCGTGCCGTCAGGGCCGGGCTTCCTGACGTTGTTCCCCAGCAGCGCGACACAACCGACCGTCGCCAACTCCAATTTTGGCGCGGGCGAAATCACCAACCACGTTTTCACGGTCGGCCTCGGTGCAGGCGATGGCGCGTTCAAGATTTTCAGCAGCGCGGCGACGCACGTCATCGTAGACGTGACCGGTTACTACGCGCCGCCGGGCACAGGCGGCTTGTACTTTCATCCGCTCGCAACACCGGTGCGCTTGCTCGAAACGCGCGCGGGCTTCACCGGCTGCATCGCGCCCGGCACGCAATTGATCGGCACGGGCAATCCGAACGCCGATCCGAATCTCGACTTGTTGTTGCAAGGGCGTGCGCCGGTGGCCGCGCCATGCAGCTCGATTCCCGCCACGGCGCAAGTGCTGGTCGGCAATGCGACGAGCGTGCTGCCAACAGGTGGCGGTTATCTGACGATCTATCCGAGCGGCGGGACGCGGCCGGCGGTGGCGAGTTCGAACTATGCTGGTGGCGACGTCATCAACGGCCCGTTCGCAGTGAAGCTGGGCGCGGATGGCAAATTCAAAGTCTATACGTTTACGACCACGCATCTCGTGATTGACATCCTCGGCTATTACAGCGAAGACGCCACTGACGCGAACGGTGCGGGACTCTTGTTCAATCCGCTGCCGAGCCCGGTACGACTGCTCGAAACGCGCGCAGGCTTTGCGGGCTGCACGATGACCGGCGCGCCGATTGCCGGCAATCTCAATGCGGCGACGCATACGCAAATGGCCGCGAACTTCTGCGGCCTGCCGGCCAGCGCGCAAGCCGTCGTCGGCAACGTCTCGGTCGTTAACACTACGGGCGCAGGCTTCCTGACGCTGTTTCCGGCGAACCTGACGACCGCGCCGCTAGTGGCAACGTCGAATTATCCGGCACCCGCGACGTTTGGCTATAACCGGCACTTCTTTGTGGGCCTGAGTCCGGCGGATGGGCAATTCAAAGTGCTGACGCAATTCACGACGGATTTGATTTTGGATGCGTCGGGGTATTTCGCGCCGTAACAAAAACAGAAGATCGAATTTCATTCGGGTGTGCGGCAGTTGCCAGCATTTTTCCAGCCCTTCGTGACACCGGGAAGCCTGGCCTCACGGAAGGGCAAAATCAACCGCCGTCACCGGTCGAAAAACAAGGCTGATTCTGACTATTCGACTCGATGAAGTTGCTTGCGAGCGGCTTCAGGGGCATAGTCGCGCCGCCATAAAACTTAACCTGAAACGTTTGGCGAGAAATCGGCATATATGAATGTAAGAGTTGTCGGGTGGGCTTGCCTGACTCTGAACTCAGCGGCGGATGTGGCCAGCAAAAAGTGAAGTTAATTTAGATGATGGCGTTTTTGCCGAAAGCCGGTGAATCGCTGGCCTGAAGATAGGGCGAGTTGGCAGGTTACTTCTGACCTTCGAGTGCGCCAAACACCAGCGCCAGCGCAGCGCTAAGTTTTACTGCCAAGCGTTTTCCTGGGTTTGTCATCTCAACGTAGGTGACGGCCTGAACCAATAAACAGTCTGCTGGCGCTGCACGCGCCCCCAACATTTTCCCGCAGAGGTGATCCATGAAAATCGGGCATACCAAAGTTCTATCGGGTTTTATTCTGTTCCTGGTTTTGCTGGGCACCCTGCTGGCAGCCAATAGCAGCGATTGGTCCCGTAGCAGTACGGCCCAGCTTCCCCTAGAGGCTCAGATTAATGAGTTGAGTTTCGCGGGCGGGTCGCTAACTCAAGACCCGCGGCGGACAGGCGCGTCAGGCGCTGCCCAAACTGGCGGCTCAAACGTATACGAAGGCTTGACGCCACCTACCGGCCCCCCGCCTGTGCCGACTGCTCTTGCCGTAGCTTGCCCGCCTGGCTTGGCCTGGGAAATGCGGGCTGGTTTTTCCGACCCGCGTACCGCATCGGGAATCGAGGGCGCGGCGGCCAACCTGATTGGTGGCAAAATCTACGTCAGTCATGGCTATCGCCTCGCTGATAGCAATTTCTTGTCTATTTATGACCTGGCCAGTAACACCTGGACTCACGGCGGGCCGTCGGCTCCCAATGCCGCCGTTGTCAGATCGGAAATGGCAGGCGGCGTGGCCCTCGGTAAGCACTACGCCATTGGCGGAAGAACTGGGCCGAACGCTACCAATGAGGAGTTCGATCCCGGCGCCAGTACGTGGACGACCAAAGCGCCGATGGCCCTCGGGGCGCGTGGCGGTTTGGGCGCGGCTAGTTTTGGGAACAAAATCTATGCGATCGGGGGCCGCTCCGGAACCACCTTTGGCGATGGAACGATCTTCAATCGCAATGAGGTCTACGACCCGACGACCAACGTCTGGACGACGCTGGCCACCCTGCCGACGGCGGTGTCAGACAACTACGCGACGGTCGCCTTCGGCGGCAAAGTCTATGTATTCGGCGGTGCCACCAGCCCTTCGACAGTCATCGGTGCCGTCCAAACTTACGACATTGCGACCAACACCTGGAGCACCGGCGCGCCGATGCTGACGGCGCGGGCGGCGGCGATGGCCGGTGTGATCGGCTCACAGATCGCCGTCTTCGGCGGGTACAACGGGAGCGCCAATTTGACGGTGACCGAGATCTATGACCCAGCGACGAATTCGTGGTGCACCGGCCCGAACATGCTGGCTGCAGTCAGTGAAATATCTCAAGGAATGACCTCCAACGATAGCGAAGTCTATTCCGTCGGCACGGGCATCTTTGGAGCCAGTGGAATGATCGTTCAGAGGTTGGTCCAAATCAGCGGCAGCGGCTTGCAGTTCTATGCGCTGCCCGCGCCCATTCGCTTGCTCGAAACACGCGCGGGCTTCACCGGCTGCACAATGCCCGGCGTGCCCATCAATGCGAATGGCACATTGACGCTGCCTGCGCGCACAACGTGTGCAGGCATTCCGGCAGCGGCGGCGGCAGTCACGGGCAACATCACCGTCGTGCCGTCGGGGCCGGGCTTCCTGACGCTGTTCCCAAGTTCGGCGACGCAGCCGACCGTCGCTAACTCCAATTTCCAGGCCAACGAAATCACCAACAATGTCTTCACCGTGGGCTTGGGTGCAAGCGATGGCGCGTTCAAGATTTTCAGCAGCGCGACCACACACGTGATTGTGGACGTGACTGGCTACTACGCCCCGCCGAATACGAGCGGCTTGTACTTCCATCCGCTCGCAACACCGGTGCGCTTGCTTGAAACGCGCGCAGGCTTCACCGGTTGCATCACGCCGGGCGCGCCGCTCGTCGGCACGGGCAATGCGAATGCTGATCCGAATTTGGACTTGTTGTTGCAAGGACGCTCGCCCGTGGCCGCGCCGTGCAATTCGATTCCGGCGACGGCGCAGGTGTTAGTTGGCAATGCAACTTCGGTGTTACCGAACGGCGGCGGTTACTTGACGATTTATCCGAGCGGCGGGACGCGGCCCACGGTGGCGAGTTCAAACTATGCTGGTAACGATGTCATCAACGGCCCGTTCGCGGTCAAGCTGGGCGCGGATGGCAAGTTCAAGATTTATACGTTTGCGACCACGCATCTGGTCGTGGACATCTTGGGCTACTACAGCGAAGACGCTACCGACGCGAACGGCGCGGGGCTCTTGTTCAATCCGCTGCCGAGCCCGGTACGCCTGCTCGAAACGCGGCCAGGCTTTGCGGGCTGCACGCTGACCGGCGCGCCGATTGTGGGCAATCTTAGCGCGGCAACGCATACGCAGATGGCCGCGAATTTCTGCGGCCTGCCAGCCGCCGCCCAAGCCGTCGTCGGCAATGTGTCGGTGGTCAACACTACTGGCGCAGGCTTCCTGACGCTGTTCCCGGCGAATTTGACGACTGCGCCTTTGGTGGCTACGTCGAATTACCCCGCGCCCGCGACGTTCGGTTACAACCGGCATTACTTTGTGGGCCTAAGTCCGGCGGATGGCAAGTT